>DASXYT010000365.1:0-10550 GCA_036502345.1 Pseudonocardiaceae bacterium
TCACCTGCAACTTGACCGCGTGCGCGGTGGCTTCCTCGTCGGGGACACGGAAGACGATCTCGCCGTCGTCGCCCCGGCCGGGGTTGTCCGGGCTGTGCGCTGTGACGTGGGCCGACGCGACACCCGCGCCGACGATGACGAGCACGCAGGCCGTGGTGACCGTGGCTGCTGCGCGCATGACGAAAGAACGATGTGGCGACATGTGGTGATGGCTCCGCAGGGCTGGAGCACCGGCTCTACCGGTGCCCTCTTGGCGTGGGGACGGGAACGCGGACGACCGACCTGTGGCAGGCGGGTCGGTCAGGCCGTCACCGGTGGCCCTCGCCGGGCATGACTGCGGCGCAGCAGGACGGAGATCGACCGGTCCTGCGGTACCGCGTGCGGGCGGGCGCCCGCCGGTGCCGACGGCACGGGCGGCGCGATGAGCAGGCTGGGCAGCAGCATGGCCAGCACTGCCGTGATCAGGAAGACGGCAGCGTCCGCCTTGGCCAGCAGCACGGCGGACACCAGCACGGCGATCACGTGGGCACCGAGCATGCCGGCGCTGTCGGCCCTCGGTGCGCCGTCTGCGATGACCACGTCCCCGGCCATGTGCATGGGGCTCAAGGACAGCAGCACGTGGGTGACCAGTTGGGCGGCACCGAGCACGGCCAGAATGGTGCCGGTGGAGCGGCGCCGGTCAGCGATCGCGACGCCGATGGCGGCGAGGCCGAGCGTCAGCACGACGGTCAGCCCGGTGGCCGGTAGTCCCCCGCCCGCCAGTGCGTGAGCGGCCACCGCCAGGGTCGCCGACACGACAGCGAGCGTGGCTCCGCGACACAACCGGAGCGCACCCCGGGTCGGCGTCGGCAGAGCTGTCACAGCTCAAGAGCCTAAGCCGATCGGGGCAAGATCGGACCCCCAAATTGAACCATCGAGCGTAAGCGAGCGAGCGGGCTTGCGACCAGACACCCGGAATGCCCGGTTATCCAGCGGAGAGTCGTCCCTCAGCTCTCACAGCCCGAGACGCTGCAGCAACTCCCGTTCGATGGGATCCAGTTCGGCGGCCACCGACTTGTGCGCGGCCTTGCGCCTGCTGGTCGGCATCCGCTCAGCGGCCCGCACGGCGGCCGCCAGCTTGGTCAGCGTGTTCCTGCCCCTGGCGGCGAACTCCTGGTCGCTCGCGCTGACACCGGCCCTGGACTCCAACTCGACCAGCGACTGGTCGACGCCCACGATCCTGGCGTGCAGGGCACCGCCCCGGCCGGTGTACTCGGCCAGTTGTGCCACGTCGACGCCGAGCCTGCGGGCCCGATAGCGGTCCAGTCCGTCCCGCGCCGTCGACGCCGCCTTCAGCGCGTACGGCGCGACGACGGGTGCCACGGCAGGGCCGATCACCTTCGCGACGCCGAGCAGATTCTTGGCGCTGGCGGGGTTCAGCCCGCGGGCGATGCCGCGACCGACGCCTTTGCTGCGTTTCCGACCGAGTGCCATATCAAGGAAACCTACTGGAGTGCCACGACCGTGTCCTGGCGAAGCTCTAGAGTCTGCATCCGTGAACAACCCGGTGCTGCTTGATGCAGGTGTCGTCACCCGCTGCCGGCGCCGGGTACACCTGGACAACGATCCCGCGATGGCCGACGCCGTGCAGGCGCCACCCGATCCGGCCGGTGAGCAGCGGGCCGCTGACGCCATGGCGCACCGGCGGCGGGTCGGCGACGAGCTGGGCAGGCGGTTCGGCTCGTCGTGGATGGAGATCCCGACCGGACCAGCCGTGACCAGCGCCGACCGGGAGCGCGGCACGCTGGCCGCGATGAGCGCGGGTGCCAGGTTCGTCTGGAACGCCCAGTTGCCACGGGATCCGGTGGGCGGCCGGCGTGGCCGCATCGACCTGCTGGTGCACACCGGTGACGGCTACGTGCCGGTGCTGGTGGTGCGGCACAAGATCACCGACCCGGGTAGCGGCGCGCGCACGTCGCCGCTGGCCGACCCGACACCGCGGGGCAGCAGGTCCGACCCGCTGCGCAGGGTCCGGCCGCAGCCGAGGGACCAGCTGCGGCTGGTGCACATCCGGCAGTTGCTCCGCGCGTGCGGCCACGCGGCGTCCGGCCGGGCCGTCGGCGGTGTCATCGGGTTGGACGCCGACGTGGTGCTGTGGCACGACCTGGAGGCGCCGAACTGGCCCGGTGGCCGGACGGCGCTGGCCGAGTACGAGGCCAGGTTCGCCGACCGGCTGGCCATCGCCGACGCGGCCCGCTCGCACGCCGAACCGCTCGCGCTGCCCTCCCGGATCATGGACTGCCGCAGTTGCCCGTGGTGGCCGACCTGCGAGCAGGACCTGATCGCGACCAGGGACGTCAGCCTCGTGCTGCGCGGCGAGGACGCCGGCACGCTGCGGCACGCCGGTATCCGCACGGTGGACGACCTCGCCGCGCTGTCACCCAAGGAGCCGCCGCCGGTGCCGCTGGTCAGCACGCCGTACCCGGACGCCGTCGCGCTGGCCAGGGCGTGGCTGGCGAACCTGACCGTGGTGCGCAGGGTGGTCGATGTCGACGTGCCGAGGGCCGATGTCGAGGTCGACGTGGACATGGAGAGCTTCGGCGACTCCGGTGCCTACCTGTGGGGCGCCCTGCTGTCCGGTGCGCGGGTCGCCGACGTCGGCATCCCGCCGGGCTACCGCGCGTTCGTCAGCTGGCAGCCGCTGCCCACCCAGGACGAGGCCCGTTCGTTCGGCGAGTTCTGGCAGTGGCTGACCGAGGTCCGGGCCCGCGCCGGGTTGGCAGGCCTGAGTTTCCGCGCCTACTGCTACAACGAACTGGCCGAGAACCGCTGGCTGCTGGCGTCGGCCGACCGGTTCGCCGGCACGCGGAACGTGCCCGACCGCGAGGACGTGCAGTCGTTCATCGGCTCGCCGGACTGGGTGGACCTGTTCCGGATCGTCTCGGACACGTTCCTGTGCGCCAAGGGCAAGGGCCTGAAGACGATCGCGCCGGTGGCCGGTTTCCATTGGCGCGACCAGGAAGCGGGCGGCGAGAACTCGATGCGCTGGTACCGGGACGCCGTCGGCATGGACGGCGACCCGGCGGACCTGAGCCAGCGACGGCGACTGCTGGAGTACAACGAGGACGATGTGCGGGCCACGAAAGCCTTGCGCGAGTGGATGTCCTCGCCTTCGGTGACCGAACTGCCGTGGATCGGCGACCTCTAGCGCGGTGCCATCCGCAAGGCACCGTCCATCCGGATGACCTCGCCGTTGAGGTAGTCGTGCTCGACGATCGCGACGGCCAACTGCGCGTACTCGGCCGGCTTGGCGAGCCGCTTCGGGAACGGCACACCACCGGCCAGCGCCTCGCGGAACTCGTCGCCGACGCCGGCCAGCATCGGGGTGTCCACGATGCCGGGTGCGATCGTCATCACGCGGATGCCGAACTGGGCCAGGTCCCGGGCCGCCGGCAGGGTCAACCCGACGATGCCGCCCTTGGACGACGCGTACGCGGCCTGCCCGACCTGCCCGTCGAACGCGGCGATCGACGCGGTGTTGATGATCACGCCGCGCTGCTCGTCGCCGACCGGGTCGGTCTTGGCGATCGCGTCGGCCGCCAGGCGCAGCACGTTGAACGTGCCGATCAGGTTGACCTCGATGACCTTGCGGTAGCCGGCCAGGTCGTGCGGGCCCGTCCTGGACAGGATGCGGCCGGCGGTGCCGATGCCGGCGCAGTTCACCGTGATGCGCAGCGGCCCGTCCTGGGCAGCCGTGTCGACGGCGGCGGCGACCTGGTCCGGGTCGGTCACGTCGGCGGCCAGGTAGGTGATGCCGGGTGGCACGTCGGCCTGTGCCTTCTCCACCGCACCGGGCAGGTCGAGGCCGAACACCCTGGCGCCCTTGTCGGCCAGCGCCCGTGCGGTCGCGCCGCCGAGGCCGGACGCTCCGCCGGTGACGATGGCCACCGTATCCGCGATCCGCATGTGTCCTCCCAGTTCCGGGGTCTGCCGCTACCGGCTGAGAGGTTAACCCGGGAGATCTCAGCGGCGGCCCGGTGGGCAGATCTCGTCCAGCCGCACCAGGTCCTCCTGGGTGGGCCGCCAGTCCGCGGCGCCCACGTTCGCCACCACCTGCTCGGCCGCCGTGGCACCGGCGATCACCGAGCCGACCACCGGCTGTGCCGCCAGCCAGCCGATCGCCACCGTCGCCATGGACAGCTCACGTTCCTTGGCGAACGAGCGCAGCGCCTCGACCCGCTCCCACGGCGCCTCCGCGAGCAGCCGCTCCCGGCCCGCCAGCCTGCTGCCCACCGGCGGCGCCGCGCCGGGCCGGTACTTGCCGGTGAGCAGGCCGTTGGCCAGCGGGAAGTACGGCAACAGGCCGACGCCGAACCTGCGGCACGCCGGCACGATCTCGCGCTCGGCCTCCCGCTCCAGCAGCGAGTAGTGGTTCTGCGCCGCGACCGGCGCCGCCACGTTCCTGTCCCTGGCGGTCCACGCGGCGTCGGCCACCTGCCAGCCGGCCAGGTTGCAGTGCCCCACGTAGCGGATCTTGCCGGCTGTCACCAGGTCGTCCAACGCGGACAGTGTCTCCTCAAGCGGCGTCGCCGTGTCCGGCCGGTGCAGCTGGTAGAGGTCGATCCAGTCGGTGCCCAGCCTGCGCAGCGACGACTCCACCGCACGCTGCACGTAGCTGCGGGAGCCCCTGGCGTCGAAGTCGGGGCCGTTGGCGCCCTGCATGTCCATGCCGAACTTGGTGGCGATCACCGCGCGGTCGCGCCGACCGGCCAACGCGCTGCCCAGCAGTTCCTCGCTGCGGCCCCTCGGCGCGCCGTACACGTCGGCGACGTCGAACAGGGTGATTCCGACATCCAGGGCGGCGGCCACCACCTCCCTGGCACCGGTCAGCGATTCGGTCGCGGTACCAGGGCGACCGAGGTTGTTGCACCCGAGGCCGACCACGCTGGCCGCGAGCCCTGATCCACCAAGGCGTCGGAGCTCCACGAAATCGGACCCTAGCCGTACCTGGACCACCCGGCGCTGGTGTCGCCCGTTCGGACGCTGTCCAGCCGCCTGCGCAATTCCGGCACCACACCGGGATTACTGCGCAGGATGGGCAACACGCTCGTCGCCAGCTTCAGCTCTCTGACCTCGCACAACACCGAGAAACCCGGCCACTTGGTGACGTTGAAGCCGTACGCGCTGGCGAACACCCGCGCCGCTCGCCGAGAACCACCGAACCGGCGCAGTCCCACCGGGATCGGCGTCAGGTCCCACTCCGGCGGCCCGACACACGTCGAGTCGAAGTCACACAGCACCGGCCCGGCCCGACCGGGGATCAGGTTGCCCAGATGGGCATCGCCGTGCACGACACACTCGGCGAGTGGATAGTCCAACGTGGCCAGCCGCTCGGTCAGCTCGGCGCAGCGGTCTTCGAGGAACCGCCGGTCAGCGGGATCCAACTCCTCCGCGTCGCCGAGACGGCGCCGAACGTCGTCAAGCGGCTGCCACGCGGGTAGTTCGAAGGCCGGCAACGGCAGCGCGTGCAGCCTGCGGAGCAGTACGGCGAGGTCCCTGGTGGCCGGCCGCCGCCTGCTCGTGGGCACGACCTGCCACAACGTGGCCTGGTACGGACCAACGTGCACCGGTTGGGACAGCCCGTCCAGCAGCCGGACGGCCGGTATGTCGTGCCCGGCCAGCCAGCCGGCCACCGCGACCACCTTCGCCGACCGGTGCCGCAGCGCGGTCGACCCTGCGATCCGCACCACCACCGGGTCGTGCTTCAGCTTGAACACGGCGTTCGCGGTGAACTTGAGCAGCCGGGCACCACGATGGTCCACACCGGCAGCGGCACAGACCGATTCGAGTACCTCGGCCAGCCGCGCCGGTGTGAACCGGCCTTCGTCGTCATCTGGTTCGGCATCCGGCGTGGATGCCTCTGGATCCGCTGGTGCCGTCATGGTCACCACATCCCGACTGCAGGATCCGCCGTGATCAGGTGGTCAGGAACGTGTTGATCCGCTCGGACAGGTCACGTGCGTCGCTGTTGTTGCTCCGCTTGTCCGACTCCGCCTTGAGCGGCTTGATGCGCTCCTTGGTGCGCGCCGACTTGATGCCCTCCGCCAGGTCCACCGCGGAGCGGCCGATCCTGGTGCCGTGGTCGACGTCGCCGTCGATCATGTGATTGGTGGCCAGCATGGACAGGTTGAACGCCTTACTGCGCGCCATCTCGTCGCCGTAGGTGCCGATCGCCCTGGTCAGCGCGGGGATCGCGTAGCGGGTGTGCTTGCGGTCCACCTCCATGGCCAGCACCGAGTGCACCGTGCCGACCATCGCGTACAGGTCCGTCTCGTTGAAGAAGCTGACCCACGAGTCCGGGTTGGTGTGATCGGCCCGGGCGAACTCGTCCTTCGTCCGGTTGATCAGCTTCATGGCCTGGCGTTCGTTCTTCAGCGCGGCGTAGGCCCACGCCTCGTTCGCGCACAGCACGGCGACGGCCAGTTCCGAACCGGACTCCTGCGCAGCGATCTGGCCGAGCTGGAACAGTTTCAGCGCGTCGTTGGGCGCGCCCTGGTGCAAGTAGACCCGCCCCATCCGATACAGGATGTTGGCCACCAGTGGGTCGTTGTGACCCGCCCTGGCCAGTTCAAGGGCATGTGCGAAGTGGTTGCGGGACGCGTCGATCAACCCGCTGTCGAAGGACGTCCAACCTGCCAGGTTGTGCAGGTCGGCGAGCGCTACGTACAGCCTGTCGCGGACCTGGTCCGCGGCATTCGCGTCGAGCAACTGCTGCCCCCACGACAACTGCGCGACCACGGCGTCGCGGCAGAAGCCGCCGCCGTACTGGTAGTCCAACGCGCGCAGTGCCCTGGTCGCCGCCTCCACCTGTCGGACGTCGGTCATACCGATCCGTCCTGGTGCCGGGGCCTGGGCGGGATGTGCAACCCACGACGCGGAGTCCTTGCCCATCACTGCCGCACCCATGGTGACGGCAGCGGCGTGCGCGAGGAACCTCCGTCGCTTCACCGACTCGTCCTCCTCAGCCTGGGGGTCCGCCTCCGAAGTGGCGACCCTCACCGCGGTGGCCTCGTCATACGCGAGGCCCATGTAGCCCCTCGGGATACTCAGGCCATCAGCGATGCGGGCCAACACGTCGTAGGCCATCACCTGGCGACCCTTGAGGATCTCCGAGACCTCGGACTGTGACTGGCCGGTGAGAGCAGCGATCTGACGTTGCGACACGCCCTTCCGCCGGAGTAGCCGGTAGATCTGGCTGACATCACGGCCGGACAGCGCGTCGCGCATCTCCCGCTGTTCCCAGACATCGGGTGTAACAGGTGAACCCTGCGATCCGATGGTATTCAATTGCGCCCCCTCACAGTCCGACGGGCGTCAACCGCAGGGTAGAGCCAATACGCGGACGTCGAGAAGTACGCATCGGCGAGGCTGATCGGCTGGGCTGAACTCCGCCGACCGCTTACCGTCGTACTCGCACCGATCGGCGCTCTGGCTCCCCACTGAGGGTGCACAGGTCGCAGTCTAGTTTCTGGTAAGCAGTCGAGCACGGAGGGAATGCAGCGGTGGACCATGTAGAGCCGGCAAGCTCCACGACCGGAGCAAGCGTCGCCATGGCTCCCACGCGTCCCACGCAGCGCCCTGACCCGGTGTTCGACGTCGAAACGGGTGTCGGCGAGCGCCAGGCGCGATCCCGCCAATGGCGGATCCGCTGCCAGGACGTGGCGAATCGGGAACGATTCCTCACATTGTTCGTCGAACACGGCAGGGTAGTGCTCGTCGGCCCACCCGGCGAGTCCGCTGTCCTCACCGCTGGGCAGCTGCACCAGCTGAGAACGGCCCTGCAGGAAGCCGCCGACGAGGCGGAAAGGTGACGGTGACGTTTCGGTGGACGAGATCCTCGGGCAGGTCCTGCGCAATGCCGTGTGGGAACGCCTAGACATGCTCTCCGAACTCGCGAACCGCGCGGACGCGCCGTCCCTGCTGTCCGTGGCACGTTCCGAACTGCCCAAGCTGACCGAGGGCTGGCGCGCGCTGCTCGCGGCGCACGAGCCGGACGAGCGCGGCAACTGCCCCGAATGCTCGACCAAGTGGCGGCAGCAGAAGTCGCCGTGCTCGGTCTGGCGCGCGGCCTACGAACACCTGGTCGCGGGTGGTCTGGCCCCCAGGCCGGCACGTCACCTGCGATCCAGCGCCGGTTGGCGCGCCGTGGCCGGCGCGCACTAGAGACTGGCGGCCTGTGCCCACGTCGGTCCCCGATCCGGCGTGGTCGCAGCAACCGCCTATGGCCGGCGACCCGGGTCGTCCGTTCCCCCGACCGCGTCGAACCGGGTCGTCGGCCAATAAAACTTCACACCCCACAGATTCCGCGGACCGGTGCTGCGCACTCCCCTCCCCCGACCGGCACCGGTCCGCGGCCCCACTGTTCGGGCTTTATGCAACCGAGCGAATCCTCATCACTGTCACCGCACCGCCGAGCGTCGCTATCGCGGAGAGTGCGAACAGGATCGGGTAGCTGTGCGTCGCGGCCAGCACCACACCGGCCACCGCCGGACCCACCACCTGCGGCAACGAGTTCGCCACGTTGATCACGCCGAGGTCCTTCGCCCGGTCGGCCGCCGTCGGCAGCACCTGGGTCAGGATGGCCAGCGCCACCGCCCAGTACACGCCGAAACCCACCCCGAGCAGCGGTGCGGCGAACAGCGCGGCCGTCCACGTCGGCCAGATCACCAGCAGCACGGCGGCCAGCGCCATCACGATCGACGAGCCGACGACGTAGGGCCGCCGCTTGCCGGATCTGTCCGACGTGATGCCGCAGACCACCGCGCCCACCACCAGCGCGACCCCGTAGAGCGCCATCAGAATGAGCAGGCCGGTCTGCGGATCCGGGTAGTGCGCCGCGTCGGACAGGAAGTACAGCAGGTACAGGGTGCCCAGCGCGTTGCCGAGGTTGATCAGGAAGTGGGTGGCCCAGCCCCACGCGAAGTCGGGGAACCGGCGCGGCGGGATCCACAGGTTGCGCAGGCCGGCGACCAGCGAACCGGCCGGCCGGAACGACAGCGGCAGCCGGGCGTCGCTGGTGAACAGCACGAACACCAGCGCACCGAGCACCACCAGCACGGCACACGCGACATAACCGCCGGCAAGCGCAGTGACCAGCACGGTCACGATGAGCGCGCCGAGCACGGTGCCCAGCATCTGGCTGATCCCGATGAACCCGCCGACCTGGGCCCGCTGGGCGACCGGCACCCGGTCGGGCAGTGCCGAGGTCAGCGCGGCGAGCATACCGGCCAGGCCGGCCTGCACCAGGCACCAGCCCAGCGTCATGACCAGCACGTTCGTCGCCATGGCGAGCACCAGCAGACCCAGCGCGCCGACCACCGCGCCGGCGATGGTCCACGGGTGCCTGCGACCCCAGCGGGACGTCGTCCGGTCGGACAGCATGCCGATCACCGGGTTCGCGACGAGCGCGACCAGGGCGCCGACGCCCATCACCACGCTGAGAATCAGCGTCTTGTCCACTTTGTCCAGTGCTTGCGCCTGTTCGGGCAGCAACACCTGGATCGGGGCGTAGATCCCCAGCCACAAACCGAGGTTGGCCAGGAACAACAGGGTGATCCAGCCGGACCGCACCGCGGTCCTCGGCTCGGCGAGCGCGTCCGGAACGTCCTGTTCGACGGCCTTGCCGCCCTGTTGCTCGGCCGTACTCATGCGCGTCTCCTGGGTTGGCTCTGATACCAACGGTAGGAATCCTTCGGTGTGCGGGTCCGCATTGAATAGTCCACATGAACCGGTCCGAGCCATGGCCGGTAGCGCGCCGACCGCTCGAAGTCATCCCCCAGCATCATCCACCACCTCGCCGTCGCGATAGCCCGATCTGGTACGCGGAAGTGGACACGCCCCACAAAAACACCGTAGCGAACGTTGACGTACGAAGATCACTCACTGGATCACCCGACCGCTCCGTCGAATGTGAAACTTCTTCGGATCGTACGTATCGGTTTGCCTACAGGGAAGTGCACGACGAGAGATCCAGGCAAGATAGTTGGAGACAGCGCCAAGAGGGAGACACGTTGCCCGCGAACACGACCCACCTTCGCCGCCGGCCCGTCCAACAGCGCAGTGCCGCACGCGTCGAGCGAATGCTGGAGGCCTGCGCGACCCTGATCGACGAGGTCGGCTACGACGGCGTGACCACCACGTTGATCGCGGAACGCGCCGGTGTCGCCGTCGGCTCGCTGTACCAGTTCTTCCCGGACAAACGGGCCGTCGTCCAGGCGCTGACCACGCGCAACCTCGACCGGTTCATGGACCTGATCGGCGAGCGGCTCGCGTCGGCCACCCTGGAGCACTGGTGGGACGCCGTCGACCTGGTGTTCGACGCGTACGTCGAGATGTACCGGCAGGTGCCCGGGTTCACCCAGATCCGCTTCGGCGACGTCGTCGACCTGCGACTGATGGACGACCAGCGGGACAACAACACGGTGATCGCCGATCGGCTGGCCGGGCTGCTCGCCGAGCGGTTCACGCTTCCGCTGACCGACCTGCGGCTGATGGACGACCAGCGGGACAAC
>DASXYT010000366.1:0-3412 GCA_036502345.1 Pseudonocardiaceae bacterium
GATCCCGCACACCAGGTCGGGCAGCCGGATCCAGATGCTCGCGTCGCTGACACCGGTCATCAGCGCCAGCAGGTTGTAGTACCAGCCGAACGGGTCTTCGGGACTGCCGAACCAGCGGAAGTAGTTCGACATGTAGCCGGCATGCCCGGCGACGCGTGCCATCTGCAGGATGTAGCCGTCGTCCGACGAGTTCGCACCGAGCACATGCCACACCAGGAAGCCGCCGATCACGACGACATCGGTGGCGGAGAATATGCGCCAACGCTGTGGAATCCAGCGCTGCATCCGGCGGCCGTCGAGCCGGTCCAGCCGCCACAGGGCGACCAGCGCGACGATCGTCGAGATGATGGCCAGCACCATCGCGGCCAGCTTCAAAGCCGTTGGCTTGGTGGAGAACCGGGTGTCGATCACCGCTGACGCACTCAACCCGGGCGGCGCCGGCCCGGTCAGGTCGGTGAAGATCCCGACGATCGCAGGGCGCAGGTTCGGGTCGGCGAAGCCGGTGAGCTGTTCCTTGCCGGTCGTCGGATCGGTCAGCCCGACGAACGTGGCGAAGGTGCCGGCCTCAGACGACGTGATCTCAATGCGTTGGCACGCAGGGGACTGCACACGCTCGCGGGGCACACTGGCCACCACAACATTGCGGTCGGTGATGTCGACGCGTTGACGGTTGACGTTGACGAACAGCGACTGCAGCGCCGCCTGCTTGCCGTCCTTCGGTGCGGTGCTCAGCACCGTGCCTCCGGCTGGCGGCATCGAGCGGATCACGTCGCACGGCACCGTCACCGTCATGGTAACGGGAACCTGCGAAATCAGCGGCGCGGTAACGTCATTCAGCTGACCGTTCTGCGGCCAGTTCAGCGTCGCCGTGGTCTGGACGACCGGCAGCAGCGGCGTGGCGACCGCCAGCACGAAGCCGATGAGGCCCGCGATCGTCGCCGTCCACCGGGCGACCCTGACGTCACTCACGGCGCCCCTCATGGCTCGACTCCGGCTCGCTCCGGTCCTCGCTTCGCGCGGGAGCTTGCGGTTCGCGCCATCGGCCTGAGCCTCGCTGCGATCCTCACTCACCTTCGTCTCGCGGCTCACGGCAGTGCCCTGATCGGCCCGTTGCGGCTCCAGCCGAACACCCGCGCCGTGCCCTGGTCGATGACGGCGTCGGGGGCAACCGATGCTGGCACGACGCGGTTGTAGCGCTCGATCCAGCCCCAGTCGCGGTACCAGTCGTCGCGCAGATAGGTCGGCACTGTCGAAGTGTTCAGCAGTGCCTGGATGAACAGGAACGGTCCGCCGCCCTCGGCGGACTGCCACTGCTTCGACGACACCACCACCTGCTTGAAATTCGGCAGGATGCGGTACTGCGGGAGTTCGGCCACGCCCAGGTGCTCGGAGAACGGGCGCTGGCACGGGAAGTTCGCCGCGGTGGCGATGTCCATCAGCACGGGTGTCTGCGACCCGAGGAGTTGTTGGGCGGTCTCCAGCACCGGCGCCCGCGGCGGCGTGAACGCGAACCACTGGTCGGTGGACAGGTTCGGGTCGTCGGCGACGATGCGCGCGACGTTGGCCTCCGGCGGCGCCCATGCCAGCGGGAACCGCAGGTTGCGCCAGGCCTTTTGGGGGAAGATGTCGATCGGTTGCACCTGACCGAGCGCCTGGAAGCTGCCGTCCGGCCGGTGCACTCCCCATTGCAGTTTGAGCGACTGGCCGTAGTTGAAGGAGCCGTCCTCCTCGTAGTACCAGATCGCGCCCGCCGCCGCGACCGTCACCAGCGGCCGGTCGGGAGTGCGGGGCGGCAGCTGATACCACGCCGACGTGACCTTCGCCGCGACGGTGTTCTCGTTGTAGCTGCCCATCACCGGCGTGCGTTTGGGGTCGAGGCCGAACGGCAGGAATGCATTGGATCCGTTGACGCCGACCGGTCCGTAGCCGCCGCCGGTGCCCGCGGCATACCCGATACCGATGTTGGGCTCGTTCGGCGACCCTGGGGAGTTCACGGTGCCGGGATTGGCGGTGACGGGCTCGGCCGGTTCGAGGGTGTCGCTGACGCCGTTGGGCGTGAATCCGACCGGGCTCTCGCCGCCGAGCGGCCCGTACTGGCCGAAGCGCTGGCCCGGAACAGGTTGCAGCAGACCGGCATTCGTGTCCGGTTCGACGAGCACGTCGTCGGCCATCGCGCAACTGGAACTGGAAAGTCCCGAGGCGAGCACGTCGACGTTGGCCTTGGCCGTCGTGTAGACGGGGTAGCGCTGCGCGGCGCCCTTGGCCATGGAGCCCACTTCGAGCACGACCATGATGACGGCCACCACCAGCAGCGGCGTCGACGCCAGCACACGGTTGCGGCGGGTGTTGGCGACCTCAATGTGGCCGGTGTAGTCCATCCGGAAGTGCAGCCAGCCGGCGAGCAGGCCGGTCACGATCGCCAGCGCCAGGAAGATGCCCGTCACCGGGATCCCGACGATGACGGGCTGCTTGTCGAACCACGGCACACCGTAGTTACCGACATAGAACCAGCCGTTGATACCTGATGTCGCCCAAGCCAATACGAACAGCAGCGCGGTCACATACAGCGCCAGGTTTCGACGGCTGTGCAGCCCCACCCTGGCGAATGCGAATGCCGATACGCCGCCCACTGCGCCCGCGAGGCCGGCGAACGCGCCGAACTGCACCGCCCACTTCGTCGGCGTGAACGTCAGCAGCAGCAGCCCCACCGCCGTCGCGCCGATCAACCGCCACGCCGGGCCCTTCGCCATGCCGGGCACGCCACCTCGCCGCAGCAGCACCGCCAGCATGCCGAACAGGCACAGCAGCAGCGCCAGCACGGCGAAGCGCCGGGTCAGCGAGGAGTCCGCGCTGTCCTCGACGGTCAGGAAGTAGTAGCGCAGGAAGTCCTGATACCAGGGGATGGTCGGGCCGACCTTGTACTTGATGCGGGCGGATTCGGCGACGGTGGCCAGCGTCTGGTCACGGAACACGACCACGAAGATCAGCGCCAGAGACGCAGCCAGCGCGGCCAGCGGGGCGACCAGCCCGTCGACGGCACGTCTGCCCCGGATGATGCGGGCAACGGCGCGCGCACCGACCAGCAGCGGGGCGACCGCGATCAGGCCCTGCGGCGCGAGCGTCACGCTGAAGACCGCCACGACATTCGCAGCGGCGGCGGGCCACAACCGGCGGGTGGCGATCGAGCTTTCGACCAGCATCCACGCCGCGAGCGTGCCGAATGCGATCAACGGCTCGGGCCGAAGGCCGTTGTTGAACGGCAGCCACGCCGCCAGGAACACCGCTCCTGCGGTCCAGACCGCCACCCGGTTGTTCGCCAGCCGCCTGCCGAGCCGGGGCAACACGCAGCGGCTGATGATCAGCCAGGTCCCGATCGCCGCCGCAAGCGCCGGCAGTCGCATCCACACCCCGG
>DASXYT010000367.1:0-31667 GCA_036502345.1 Pseudonocardiaceae bacterium
GACGGTGCGATTACTGGCACGATGGGTTGATGCGTGTGCCTGCGCTGGTCCTGGCCCTGCTCGCCACCGTCGGCGTGCTCGCGGGCTGCCAGAGCTCGTTCGCCGGGCTGCGGCTGACCGTGGCCACCGGCAGCAGCGACGGCGTCTACTACCAGCTGGGATCCCAGCTGGCCGGCATCTGGGCCGACCAACTGCACATCACCAGGCCGAAGGTGGTGCGCACAGCAGGCAGCCCGGACAACATCCAGCAGCTCTACAAGGGCTCGGCGGATGTCGGGTTCGGCAGCGCGGACGCCATCGGCAGCGTCAAGCAGGGGCCACGCAAGCTGCGTGCGCTGGCCAGGATCTACGACGACTACATCCAGGTCGTGGTGCGCGACGAACCGGCGATCACCGACCTGGCCGACCTGACGGGCAAGCGGGTCGCGGTCGGGGCGCTGAACTCGCAGGTCCGGCTCGTGGCCAACCGCATCCTGGGCGCCGCCCACGTACACGGCATCACCGCCGTTCCGCTGAACCTGAACGACTCCATCGCCGCGCTGCGGACCGGCAGGATCGACGCGTTCTTCTGGTCCGGCGGCCTGCCGACGCAGAGCATCACGAAACTCTCGCGCACTGTTCCGCTGCGGCTGCTGGACCTGGGCACGGACCCGTCCGGCGTGCTGCGCACGATGCTGAACAAGTACTCGGTGTACGGCACGGCCCTCGTTCCCGCCACCACCTACGGCGCCGGCAATGTCTCGGTGACCACGCTCACGGTGCCCAATTTCCTGCTGGTCACCGACCGGATGCCGAACGACGTGGCCGAAGCGCTGGTCAGGGCCCTGTTCGACGCGACGGGCAGGCTGGTCGGCGTGAACGCGGCGGCGCTGGGCATCGACGTGCACTCGGCGATCTACACCCAGCCGGTGCCGTTGCATCCCGGCGCCGAGCTGTACTACAGGTCAGCCAAGCTGTAGTTGGTCGACCAGCCAGCGATAGGCCTCGGCCCGGTGGTTGACCTCGATGGTGGCGTGGTCGTCGTCGGGCAAGTAGTGCACGTCGACGCCAGGAATGTGCGCGGCCAGCCAGTCGCCGTGCGCGGACGGCGCGTTGCGGTCCTTGCCGCCGTACCAGAGCTGAACGGGACAACGGATGTCGGCGACGTCGAAGCCCCACGGCTTGTTCACCGCGTTGTAGTCGTCCCACCAGCCCTGATCGCCGTGGCCGACGCCGTCCTGCGTGACCAGCGCGAGGTATTCGGCCATCTCCCTGCTGTGTGCGTCGTCGGTCTCGGCGGCGTCACCCCACCTGGCCAACCAGCCGTCGACGGTGCCGAACGTGGCGAGTAGATCCTCGGTCTCGGCGGTGAAGTCGGCGCGCACGTAGTCCGGGCCCATCCGGATGGCGGGCGACGGCGACGCGAGCACGCAGGCCGCTGCCACCAGATCGGGCAGCGCCGCCGCGCATGCCATCGCATACGGGCCGCCGCCGGAGAAGCCGTACACGGCCAGCTTCTCGATGCCGAACGCCTCCGCGATGACCTGGGTCTGGTTGATGCCGTCGGACACGGGCCGGTCGGGTTTCGGCGGTGAGGCACCGAGACCGGGGCGGTCGTAGCTGATCAGCCGCAGGCCGAACTCGGTCAGCGCCTGTTCGGCGGCCGGCGTGTACAGCCGTCGGGAAGCCGGGCTGCCGGCGTGCACCAGCAGCGGGAAACCGTCGGCGGCGACGGCGTCCACCCAGAGTTCCTGGCCGTCGAACGTCCGCAGGGTCCGCGTCTCGATCTTCACCTGCGGAGCCTATCCGGCGGCGGCAACACCCTTTGCCGGTTGGCTGACGGTGCCGCGCCGGAATCCCAGCGCGAGTTCGTGGCCGGACTGGTTGCACGGCTCGTTGTCCAACACGTCGGTGAGCGCCGGATAGAGAAAGGGCTGTGCCCGCATTATCTCGCGCAGCGCCGGTGAATTCTGGAACAGCTCGTGAATCCACTCGCGCCAGCCGATCGCGTCCGCCGGCACGTATTCGACGTGGTGGTGCCAGATGTGCTCGGCCACGTCGAGGAAGAGGTCAGCTGCGGCCAACACCCTGTGGTACTCCGGCTCGTCCTTGCCGGGTAATTCCTGGTTGTCGAAGAAATACGGCCGTAAGTGTGGATACTCGACCAGCATTCGGTCGACATCCAGGACCATCGTCGTCGTGTCGCTGTAGGACGTGTTCCGCAATCCTCGCCTGCCGATCCACCACGACAATCCGGACAACAACAAAGCAAGCGCGGCAACCAGATTGGAGATCAGTATCTCCATCGAACCTCCGTGGGCGACCCAACCCCGACGACGGAATCTCGGTGTTGATCCTAGGCGCCACGACCTACGCTGGTCACGTGCAAGATCAATGGAAAGCCCCGGACATCAGCCTGGTGGACGAGCCGCAGCTGGGCGACGAGTGGACGATGCTGGTCGGGCGGCTGGAGCGGAACCGCACCAACCTGCTGCACCGCTGCGGCGGGCTGACCGGTGAGCAGCTGGCGCTGCGCTCGGTGCCGCCCGCGACGCTGTCGCTGCTCGGCCTGGTCAGGCATGTCGCCGACGCCGAGCGGGCCTGGTTCCGCACCCGGTTCGCTGGCGAGCCGGTGACCTGGATCTACAAGCGGGAGGACGCGCCGGACGCCTCGTTCGACGAGGCGGACCCGGCGCGCGCCGAACAGGACTACGCGACGCTGGTCAGCGAGCAGGAGGCCTGCCGAAAGGCGGTCGCCGGCGCGTCGCTGGACGACACGTACGACAGCGAGCGCTGGGGCCTGATGTCCCTGCGGTGGATGTTCGGCCACATGATCGAGGAGTACGCCCGCCACTGCGGCCACGCCGACCTGCTCCGCGAACGCATCGACGGCGTCACCGGCAGCTGAGCGGATGACCTCAATCGGCGACGGGGCCGGGTCGGTGAGTGATGTCGAGCAGCCGCTGCTGGGTGGCTGGGTCAGCGGACCGGTCCGCGTCGGCGACACGGTGCGGCGGTCGCCGGGGCCGAACAACGACTTCGTTCGGCTGCTGCTTCAGCACTTCGAGCAACACAACTGGACGGGTGCGCCTCGTTGGCTGGGCGTTGACGACCAGGGTCGCGAGACCCTGACCTACATCGACGGTGACGTGCCGTGGCAACAGCCGGGCAGATACCCGGACGGTCTCGCCGCCGTTGCCCGGCTCGTTCGTCAGTGCCACGACCTGACAGCCGGCACCGCACTCGCCGGCGATCGGGAAGTCGTCTGCCACAACGACCTCTCCCCCAAGAACACCGTCTACCGTGACGGCAGACCGACCGCTCTGCTGGACTGGGACACCGCCGCGCCCGGTGAACGCATCCACGATGTGGCCCACATGTGTTGGCAATACCTGCAACTCGGCCCATCGGTGACCAACCCGCGCGGCTTACGCATCCTCTGCGACGCCTACGGCCTGACCGACCGCACCCACCTGATCGACACCATCCTCTGGTGGCAGGACCGCTGCGCCCACGGCATCGAAACCGGTGGCGCGGCCACGACGAAACTCCGCGCAGCCGGCACCGCGCGAGAAGTGCGCGCCGCCCACGCATGGGTCACCGCACACCGCACGGAACTCACCCGACTGCTGGCAACCTGACCCGCACCAGCAGGCCACCACCCTCCGGTGTGGACACTTCCACCGTGCCTGACACCCGCTCCACGATTCGGCTCACGATGGCCAGTCCTAGGCCGGTGCCGTGCACGTTCTGGTGCTCGCGGGAACGCCAGAACCGGTCCGTCGCCCTCGGCAACTCCTCCGGCTTCAAGCCCGGCCCGTGGTCGCGCACCGACACCGCCACCATGTCGTCCGGACGCCGCACCTCTACCTCGACGTGGGTGCCTTCACCGGTGAACTTGAGCGCGTTCTCCAGCAGTGCGTCCAGGATCGCTTCCAGGCCGCGCGGGGGCGCCAGTGCCCGGCCGCCCGGTTCGCCGGCCAGCACCATGGACACGTTCCGGTGCGCCGCCACCGCCTGCCAACTGGCCACCCGCTGCGTGACGACCTGATCCACATCCACCTCGACCGGTTCCACCGCACCGGATTCGGCCCGCGCCATGGCCAGCAACTCGTCCAGGATCCGGCCCAGCCGGTCCGCCTCCGCCACTGCAGCCGTCTGGTGTTCTGCCGCTTCCGGCGTCACGTGGCCGGACAGGTTGCCCAGCCGCAATCGCAGCGCTGTCAACGGGTTGCGCAACTGGTGCGACGCGTCGGCCACGAACGCGCGTTGGGCGGCGAGCGTCATGGTGACCGTGGTCGCCAGGCTGTCGAACGACTCGGACAGCCTGCGCAACTCCGGTGGCCCACCTCGAATGCCGGCCGGGTCGACGTCGTCACCCCGCACCACGGCCGCGCCCAGCAGCGCGGTCGCGTCGTCCAGTCTGCGCACCGGCCGCAGCACCCACCGGACCACCGGCAGCGCCGCCAGCACGGCCAGTGCCATCGCCACGATCGCCACCGCGGCCAGCACGGCCCACCAGCCCAGGATCACGCCCCGCACGTGGCCGGTGCCCGACACGGTCACCGCGACACCGAGCAGTTCCCCGCTGAGCAGCACCGGTTCGGCCACCACCAGCGGCGCTGTGTGCCACGGCAGCAGCGGCGCCCCGCTCTGCGGCGACCGGCCGGCCAACGCCTCCTCGACAGCGTTGTGCACGTCGGGGTCGGACAGGTCGATCGAACTCACCGAGTGCGCCTTCACCAGACCACTGGTGTCCACGACGACGGCCCGGATGCCGTAGACCTGCTGGTACCGGTTCAACGCGTTGCCCAGCACACCGAAGTCTCCCGACGACAACGACTGCTGGGCCATCGACGCGAAGCCCTCGGTGTCGGTGAGCCGGTCCAGGAACAGTTGCTGCCCCTCGGAACTGGCCACGGTCAACGCCAGCGGCGCACCGAGCCCGACGACGACCAGCACGACGAGCGAGATGACGACGGCGAGCAGTCGGGTACGCACTCAGCGGGCCGGTCTCGCGGGCGGGCGGCCGAGCCGGTAGCCGACGTCGTGCACGGTCTCCAGTACCCACGGCCGACCGACGGCGGCACGCAGCGCGGCGACCTCCTCGTCGAGTTCAGCCGCGAAGTCGGGCCACACCTCGGCGATGATCCGCTCCCGGGTGCACACCGCTCCCCCGGCCTGGGCGACCAGCGCCAGCAGCTGGAACTGCTTGCGGGACAACACAATCGAGGCTCCGCCGGCAACGACCTCGCGTCTGCTGAGGTGGATCTCGACGTCACCGACGGCGATCACCTCGCCGTCCGTGCCGACCGGCGGATGGGCGCCGCCACCGCGCCGCAGCACGGCGTGCACCCTGGCCACCAACTCGCCCTCGTCGTAGGGCTTGACCACGTAGTCGTCGGCGCCGGCATGCAGGCCGAGAATCCGGTCGGACACGTCACCGAGCGCGGACACGACGATGATCGGCACGTCGCTGATGGCTCTGATCCGCCGGCACAACTCGACGCCGTCGGCGTCCGGCAGCCGCAGGTCCAGCAGCACGACATCCACGCCGACCAGGCGGTTCAGCACGTCCCGACCCTCGGCCAGCCGGTCGACGGCGAACCCGCGCCGCATCAGCGCAGGCACCAACGCCTCGACCACCTGGTCGTCGTCCTCGACCAACAACATGCGCACGGAACGTATCTTCCCCCGAACACGGGGTGTACGTCCCGCATAGCCGCCAAGACAGCCGGGGTCAGACCGGCAGCACGAATCCCGGCATCCAGCCCGGATCATCCGATTCGCCGCAGATCGGGCACGGCTCGCCGGCCATCATCCCGGGCATGACCTCCCGCATGACCTGGCCGTCACCGGGCACGACCACCGGGCGATGCCGCTGATCGTCGTCACCGATCGGCTCGTAGGACACGGCACGGCAGCCGTGGCACACGGTCCGCATCGGGACAACGGCGTGCAGGTCAGTCATGCGCGAGAGTGTATTTCGACCTCGTCCGGGGCGCCGGGAACCCCCGGCGCCGCGTCGACAAAGAACACGGCGCCGGGGGTCATGATCACTTCTTCTTCCGGAGCAGCCTGGTCAGCGGGTCGAACTTGAGGTCGACGACGCGTTCCTTCATCGGGATGAGCGCGTTGTCGGTGATGTGGATGCCCTCGGGGCAGACCTCGGTGCAGCACTTGGTGATGTTGCAGAACCCGAGACCGTGTTCGTCCTGCGCCGCCTTCACCCGGTCGCCCGTGTCCAGCGGGTGCATCTCCAGCTCGGAGATCCGCATCAGGAACCGGGGACCGGCGAAGGACTCCTTGTTCTCCTCGTGGTCCCGCATCACGTGGCAGGTGTTGTTGCACAGGAAGCACTCGATGCACTTCCGGAACTCCTGCGACCGCTCGACGTCCACCTGCTGCATCCGGTACTCGCCCGGCTTCAAATCCGCAGGCGGCTGGAAGGACGGGATCTCCCTGGCCTTCACGTAGTTGAACGACACGTCGGTGACCAGGTCGCGAATCACCGGGAACGTCCGCATCGGCGTCACCGTGACGGTCTCGTCCTCGGTGAACGTCGACATCCGCGTCATGCACATCAGCCTCGGCCGGCCGTTGATCTCGGCCGAACACGAGCCACACTTGCCTGCCTTGCAGTTCCACCGGACGGCGAGGTCCGGCGTCTGGGTGGCCTGCAGCCGGTGGATGACGTCGAGGATGACCTCGCCCTCGTTCACCTCGACCGTGTAGTCCTGCAGGTCACCCTTTTCGTCGTCGCCGCGCCAGACCCGGAAGTTGCCCTGGTAAGCCATGTCAGCCCTGCCCTTCCCGGTGCCCGGTCAGCTCCCCATCGGTGAAGTACTTGTGCAACTCGTCGAGCTCGAACAAGTCCAGCAGGTCCTGACGCATCGGGACCTGGTCTTCGTGGAACAGCCGGATGCCGTTGCCCTCTGCCATGCAGACCAGCAACTGCTTGCGCCAGTCCGGCTCCATCCGGGGGTGGTCCTCGCGGGTGTGGCCGCCCCGGCTCTCGGTCCGCTCCAGCGCCGCCTTGGCGACACATTCGCTGACGACCAGCATGTTGCGCAGGTCGAGCGCGAGGTGCCAGCCCGGGTTGAACTGCCGGTGGCCCTCGACGACCACCTTCGCCGCCCGCACCTTCAGCTCCTCCAGCCTGGCCACCGCGTCGGCCACCTCGCCCTCCCTGCGGATGATGCCGACCAGGTCGTTCATCATCTGCTGGAGGTTGTGGTGAACCGTGTACGGGTTCTCCTGGGAGTCGCTCTCGGCACCGTCGAACGGGGTGACGGCGGCCTTGGCTGCCTTGTCCACGTCCTCGTCGGTGACGACAGGCCGACCAGCGGCCAGGCCCTGGATGTACGCGACAGCGCCGGCACCGGCCCGCCTGCCGAACACCAGCAGGTCGGACAGCGAGTTCCCGCCCAGCCGGTTGGAGCCGTGCATGCCGCCGCCGACCTCACCGGCCGCGAACAGGCCGGCAACGCCGACAGCCGCCTGCGAGTCCGGGTCGACCTGGATGCCACCCATGACGTAGTGACAGGTCGGACCGACCTCCATCGCCTCGGCGGTGATGTCCACGTCGGCCAGTTCCTTGAACTGGTGGTACATCGAGGGCAGCCGACGCTTGATCTCCTCGGCCGGCATACGGCTGGAGATGTCCAGGAACACCCCGCCGTGCGGTGATCCCCGACCGGCCTTGACCTCGGAGTTGATCGCCCTGGCCACCTCGTCGCGGGGCAGCAGGTCCGGCGTGCGCCGGTTGTTGTCCGGGTCGGTGTACCAGCGGTCGGCCTCTTCCTCGGTCTCCGCGTACTGACCCTTGAACACCTCGGGCACGTAGTCGAACATGAACCGCTTGCCCTCGGAGTTGCGCAGCACACCACCGTCACCGCGCACACCCTCGGTGACCAGGATGCCCTTCACCGACGGCGGCCAGACCATGCCGGTCGGGTGGAACTGCACGAACTCCATGTTGATCAGCCGGCCGCCCGCGCGCAGTGCCAGCGCGTGCCCGTCGCCGGTGTACTCCCACGAGTTCGACGTGACCTTGAACGACTTGCCGATGCCACCGGTGGCCAGGATGACGGCCGGTGCCTCGAACAGCACGAACCGGCCGGACTCACGCCAGTAGGCGAACGCGCCGGCGATCTTGCCTTCGCCGTCCTTGAGCAGTTCGGTCACGGTGCACTCGGCGTAGACCTTGAGGTTGGCCTCGTAGTCGCCGGTCGCCTTGTGGTCGTCCTGCTGCAGCGACACGATCTTCTGCTGCATCGTGCGGATCAACTCAAGACCGGTCCGGTCACCGACGTGCGCCAGCCTCGGGTAGGTGTGCCCACCGAAGTTGCGCTGGCTGATCTTGCCGTCCTTGGTGCGGTCGAACAGCGCGCCGTAGGTCTCCATCTCCCAGACCCGGTCGGGCGCTTCCTTGGCGTGCAGCTCGGCCATCCGCCAGTTGTTCAGGAACTTCCCGCCACGCATGGTGTCGCGGAAGTGCACCTGCCAGTTGTCATTGGAGTTGGCGTTGCCCATCGACGCGGCACAGCCGCCCTCGGCCATCACCGTGTGCGCCTTGCCGAACAGCGACTTGCAGATCACCGCGACGCGCAAACCCTGCTGCCGGGCCTCGATCGCGGCCCGAAGGCCGGCGCCGCCGGCCCCGATCACCAGCACGTCGTACGCGTGCCGCTCGACCTCTGTCATTGAATTCCAGCTTCCTTAACCCGGCTCAGAAGAAACGCAAGTCCGTGATCCACCCGGCCGCCACCAGCCTGATGTACAGGTCGGTCAGCGAGATCCACACCAGCGACGCCCAGGCCAGCTGCATGTGGTAGCCGTTGAGGCGCGACACGACCTGCCAGAACTTGTAGCGCATCGGGTGCTTGGAGAAGTGCTTGAGCTTGCCACCCATGATGTGTCGGCACGAGTGGCAGGACAGCGTGTACGCCCAGATCAGGACGATGTTGATGAGCTCCACCAGGGTGCCCATGCCCGCGTGGCCCCATGCGCCGCTGTGGTCGCGGAACGCGATCACCAGGTCGTAGGTCAGCACGCCTGCGAAGACCACGGCGATGTACCAGAAGTACCGGTGGATGTTCTGCATGATCAGCGGGAACCGCGTCTCGCCGGTGTACTTCTTGTGCGGCTCGGCGACCGCGCACGCCTGCGGCGAGCCCCAGAACGCCCGGTAGTAGGCCTTCCGGTAGTAGTAGCAGGTCAGCCGGAAGCCCATCGGGAAGATGATGATGATCAGGCCCGGGGTGACCGGTGCGATGCTCGGGAACCAACCCCAGCCTGCGCCCGTTGGACAGTTGCCGGTGAGGCACGGGGAATACAACGGGGAGAGATACGGCTCCCAGAAGTAGTCCTTGTTGATGAGCACGGCCCAGGTCAGGTAGATGACGCAGACCAGCAGGACTGCTGCCTGAACCAGTGGGGACAGCCACCAACGGTCGGTACGCAGCGTCTTGGCTTCGATATGCGCCCGACCGGGAGCGCCCACGCCAGTGAGGGTCATGTTCTCCTCGTCTCGTGATGACCACGCTGTTGTGGCCTCACGAGACGGTCACCGCGACCTCCGGAACCACAACGACCTCGGGTTTACCACCCGGCGTGTCGTGACGTTTCGGCGGGGTAGGGCATCCGACGAGGTCACGCCACCTGTCGGCACCTGCCCTGACCGCCGTCCGGCATGGCCGTACGGGGTCCTTATCCGTCCTTTGTGACAAGACACACACGCGGTGTGGTGCGGATATCACCGATCGTGGCTCCGTGATCAGCGGAAACGTTTCGGTATCGACGCCGACCTGGCAATTCCCTGAAACGCACTGCCTCACCGGTTGCGTTCGCACACGTTCACTGTGATCCACTCAACAGGAGTACACCGCAAGCGCTTCCGCGATCGAATCGACTACCGGAACACCGCTGGCCAGCAATGCGGGGCGACTGGTGATGCCGGTGGTGACCAGCACGCAGTGCGCCCCGGCTGCCTCGGCGGCAGCGGCGTCGTCCAGCACGTCACCGACGAGCAGCACGTCGGCCGGATCGAGCCTTAGCGCGGTCAGGTGCTCGATCAGGTGAGCCGCCTTGCCGTGGCCGCCCACGTCGACCCGTAGGCCGTCGACCCTGGCGAACAACTCTGCCAGGCCGTGCTCCCCGACCAACGGCACCAGTTCGTCGTGGAACCACATGGACAGCAGCGACTGGCTGCCACCCGCTTCCTGCCAGCGGAACAACTCGTCCGGGATGCCGGGCGTGAGCCGGGTCGTCGGCAGCAGTTCGCGGTAGGCGGCGTGGTAGCGCCGGTCGATCTCGGCCCAGTCGTCGGTGGACAGTTCGCGGCCGAGCAGTTCCCGGTAGCAGTCCCGCAGCGGCCTGCGGTAGATCGAGCGCAGGTAGTCCAGGTCGATGGGTGCTCTGCCGAATGCCGTGCAGACTGTGTTCACTGCTGTTACGACGGCGTCGTTGTCATCGAGAATGGTGCCGTTCCAGTCCCACACCACATGTCGAACACGTTCGCTGCGCACCGAACCACTGTAGGTCGTGGGTTTCCCGGAATCATCGGGTTTCCCAGTTCCGGGAACCCATTTGCGATCATGCTGCGTGAGGTCCGTCACGGAAAGGATTCGGATGACCACGCAGAGCAGTCCAACCCTGCGACGTCGACGGTTGGCCAGACGGTTGCGGCAGATGCGGGAGAACGCCCGGATGACGCTGGCCGAAGCGGCACCGAGGTTGCAGAAGACACGGAGCGCACTGGGCCGGATCGAGAAGGGCGAGACGGCGGCCGACGTGCACCTGGTGCGCAGCATGATGGATCTGTACGACCAGTACGACGAGAATCTGGAAGCCATGGTCCTGGACGCGATGGTGCCCGGCTGGTGGGTTCCCTACGGCATCAAGGATCGAGGCTTCATCGGCCTGGAAACCGAAGCCGAGCTGTCCCTGACATCACAGCTGGTCTATGTCCCAGGCTTGTTGCAGACCGAGGACTACATCCGGGCGGTGTTCAGCACGGGCTCAGTCCGGCGCTCGAAGAAGGCATTCGAAAATGGCGTCGCCGCACGACGGTTCCGGCAGCGGCGCCTGACCGACAAGGAATTCCCGCTCTCGTTGACAGCGATCGTCGATGAGGCCGTATTGCGCAAGCGTGTCGGCGGCACTGACGTGATGCGCGCCCAGCTGCTGTGGCTCGCTGAGGCCGCCGAGCTCGACACTGTCACCATCCGGGTGATTCCCAACGATGTCGGAGCGCATCCCGGCATGGACGGTTCGTTCACCCTCCTGGAGTTCCAGGATCCCGAGGATCCGCCGCTACTCTATGCCGAGTATCCGACCGGCGCTGTGCATGTGGAGCGCCCAGAGGAGGTCAGTAGCGCTAGGCTGATTTTCGACATGGCGCTCTCGGTGGCGCTGTCTCTGGACGACTCGGTGACATTCATCCGACGGGTCGCCCACGAGCTGTAGGAGGCTCTGTGAACCTGACGTGGCGGAAGAGCAGTTACACCGGCAATGGTGACAACGGTGACTGTGTCGAGGTGGCGTTCGCCGACAAGATCGTCGCCATCCGCGACTCGAAGAAGCCAGAGGCGGGCATGCTGACACTGCCTGAGTCGGCATGGGCCGCGTTCCTCACCACGGGCCGCCCACAACAGCACTGAGCGGCCCGCGATGGTCCCCACCGGTGCTTGATCAGGCCGGGAACGGGAACGCGGTCAGACAGTTCGGCGCGCTGGTGTGCGCCGGATCGAGAGCGTTGAGCACGTCGCGGATGGTGACCTGGTCGTAGGCCAGGTCGGCGTGGTCAACGGTGTCGTTGAGGCACTGGCTCTGCACGTACATGTTCTTGACGCCC
Source organism: Pseudonocardiaceae bacterium (assembly GCA_036502345.1). Taxonomy (GTDB): domain Bacteria; phylum Actinomycetota; class Actinomycetes; order Mycobacteriales; family Pseudonocardiaceae; genus DATEPR01. The sequence goes on from DASXYT010000367.1 coordinate 11,837, forward strand.
GACTCGTGGATGAACGACGAGCCGACCGGCGTCACCACGGTCTCGTTGAGGGTTTCGATGACGGTGTAGTTCACGCCGGCCTGGGCGATCGGGCCTGCGTCCAGTGGCTTCAGGAATGCCGAGCCGACCTCCTGGTCGACACACGCGGCACACAATGCGCCGACAACACTGTTGGCACCCGGGAAGAACGCGGCGAGATTGGTGATGCCGTCCAGCGTGGTGCCGTGCGTGGTCGGTGAGAGGCCGACGTACGAGTGCACGTTCGCCGCGCCACCGAGCACCTTGAGGTAGTACTCGCCGAGCAGTCCGCCCTGCGAGTGACCGACCAGGTCTACCTTGCTGACCCCGGTCGCCTGCTTGACCTTCGTGACGAACGCGGCGACCTGCTGGGCCGACGCCGCCGACGGACCGATGGCTTGCACCAACTGCCCGGGTGTGCCGCCATAGTTCAAACTGAACACGCAGTAGCCGTTGTTCGCCAGAATCGGTGCCAGTGCACCGAAATCGTCCTCCATCACGGAGAACGTGCCGGGAATGAGCACCACCGGGAACGGATGGGTGGTGCTCGGTTTGCAGGCCAAATTGTTGGTGCCCGGAGGTGACTGTTCCGGGTTCGCGGCGGCCGCCAGGGCGGCGGACACGATGTTGGGCTGGACAGGGTTGCTCGCGGCTGCCGCACTGGGTGCGAGAGCGCCGATCAAGAGTGCGGAAGCAGCCAATACCACTCCGGCTGCGCTGACCAGGGCTGACCGTCGGTAACGCAACAAGCCTCCTCGACGCTGAGGTGCCTTTGCGCGAAGGTTACTCGCGCGTATACCAGACAGTAAGGTTCACTGCTGTAACCGTCAAGAACGGATAATTCACCTGGTCAGCCAGACCCGCCAGAGTGCAGCCGGGTCGGACAGCGGATCGCCGTGCACCAGGCTGAAGTGGGCAGGCTGACCGACGATCAACCGACCCGCGTGCGGCACGCCGAGCAGTTCGCCACCACGCCAGGTGGCCGCGGCCAACGCCTTCCGCGGCTCGATGCCGGCCTCGATCATCGCCTCGACCTCCCACACCAACTGGTTGGCGCGCAACGATCCGCCGCCGAAGTCCGAGCCTGCCGCGATCGCCACGCCTGCCGCGTCCGCCGTCCGCACGCTGGTGCTGGCGGTCTCCAGGCGCTCGTCCAGCTTCTTGCGCATCTCCGGATCGGTGAACCGGGGCATGGTCGTCGTGGCGTCGAACGTGCGCCAGGAGTGCACGACGGCGAGCGTCGACACCAGCGTGACGTTGTTGGCCACCATCAGTCGCGCGATGTCGGCGTCGATCTGGAAGCCGTGTTCGAGGCTGTCCACACCCGCCTCGGCGCCGACCCGGTTGCCGGCCAGCGCGGTGGCGTGCGCCGCGACCTTCGCACCGCGCTCGTGTGCGGCACGTACCGCTGCCGTCACCTCGTCGGCGCTGAACGGCGCGGTGTCCGGGTCCGGCCCGTCCAGGTACAGCTTCACCAGGTCAGCGCCTTCGTCTAACTGCTGGCGCACGGCGTCGGCCAGATCGGCGCCGTGCTCGACCTCGACGCCCAGTCCGGTGGGCAGTGCGCCGGGCCGCAGCAACCACGTGCCGGCGGCCCGGATGTAGGGGCGGTCCTGACGGCCCTGCCACCGTTCGCGCAGCAGCAGGCTGGCCGCGCGCTGCTGTCCCGTCTCCGGGACCACCCTGCGCGGTGAGCCGACATCCCTGGCCCAGCGGACGCCCGCACGAACCATCAGTTCGCCGTTCTCCTCGCCGACCGCGAGCAGCATGTCCAACGAGTCGAACCCACGGTTGACCCAGTCCGCGCCACCGGGCATGGACAGGTGGGAGTGCGAGTCGACCATGCCCGGCACGATCGTCGCGCCGACGCCGTCTACGATGGTGACCCCGGGCAGTTCACCGGGATCCGGCTGATCACTGTTGGTCCACAGTCCAGCGAGGATGCCGTGGTCCACCAGGAGCGACACGTCCCGCACCACCGTGTCCGACGTGCCGTCGGCCAGCGCGGCACCGGTCACCAGTACCCGCTCACCCTGCAGCCGCGAACCACTCGAACCTTCCACCATGGCGCAAACGCTAGTCCGAGGGGGAATCCAGTCGAACACTCGCCGGGGACCTTCAGTTCGCCGCCGGGATCCGTTGCCGGCCACACAGGTACAACGCCAGGTCCTGTGCCGCACCACGGATCTGCCGGCCGGAGCCGTACGACCAGTCGATGTCGTCGGCGCACAGTTCGACGTCGGTCAGGTCGACGTGGAAGTGCTTGCGGCTGCGTTCGCCGCTGATCGTGTCCAGGACGATCCGGATGCGGTCCTCCGGCACCGTGCGAGCGATGTCCAGCGACCTGGTGATGTCCAGGCCGTGGATGACGTCGTGGGTCAACGCACCGGCCAGGCCGCCGCCGGGTGGCTGCCACGGGTGTCGCTCGTTGTCCCGCAGCCCCGCGAGGAGTTCGGCGGGCGGTGCCTGTGCGTCCCGCTTGGCACAGCGGTCCGCCATCCGGTCGAAGTTGCCGCCCGACCTGGCCAGTTCGCGGACGAACCGCGCTGTGGAGTAGCGGAACGGCATCGTGATGTGGGCGACGACCTCACGGACCCGCCACCCTGCGCACAGCGTCGGCGCGTCCCAGGCCTCGATCGGCAGGCCGCTCAGGACATCAGCGAGGTCATGACGTTCCGCGGCAACGAGATCAGCCAGTTCCATCGCTCAACTCCCGGCCGTCGCGGCCAACCGGCCGAGGTAGGCGGCGAACCGGTCCAGTGAGGTGAGGAAGCCGGCCTCCGCGTCGGCCGAACGGTAGGGCGCGGGCACGTTGGTCTGCCGGATGTGCACCTCGGTGCGGCCGTCGCCGAGATCGGTGAAGGTGGCCGTGACCGACATGCCGCTGTTCGTCTCCGTCCACGCGAGCCGTTCGGGTTCGGTGACCTCGACGTAGACGGCGCTGGTCGGGTAGCGGCTGCCGTCGGCGTCGTTGACCATGACCGTCTCGAAGACACCGCCGGGCCGTGCGTCCACGGTGATGTCGTCCTGTGGTGCGCTGACCCCCGCTGGGCCCCAGAAGTGCGTGAGGTGCTCGGGTTCGATCATGCAGCGGAACACCAGTTCCCGAGGTCCGTCGAAGGTCCTGGTGAAGTTCAGTTCTGCGTCGTCGTTCGGTGCGTTCATCATTCTTCCTGCTCCGTGGCGGGTCCTGACGCGTGCTGCACCTGCCGCAGGTGCTCGTCGAGCTTGTCGAACCGCTCGGTCCAGACACGCCGGCTGGACTCGATCCAGCCGGCAGCGGCGTCCAGCGCGTCCTGTTCCAGGTGACACGGTCGGAACTGCGCGTGCCGGGTGCGGGTGATCAGGCCGCAGCGCTCCAGCACCTTCAGGTGCTTGGAGATCCCGGGCAGGCTGATGTCGAACGGGGCCGCGAGCTCACCGACCGTCGCATCTCCGGCGGCCAGCCGCGCCACGATCGCCCTACGGGTCGGATCGGCCAGGGCGGCGAAGGTGGCGTCGAGCCGGTCGTCGGTTGCTGCCGTCACGTCACGTTTCCTCTCGTGTCGAGCCGTAGTTCACCACAGAGTTAATTAACCGTCAAGCTAAGTACGGGCCAGCCCTCCATGCGCTCACCGCGCAACAAAAATTGTGTCCGGGACCGATAGCGAACCGGTAGCGTTCGCCTAGCACGATGCTCATCAGCGGTGAAGGGGCCGTCTGGCCATGGAGTTCCGTCTGCTCGGGCCGCTGGCGGTACGTCGTGACGGAGTCGTCGTGCCGTTGCCATGTGGGGCGCGACGCCGCAGCCTGCCGCCGTGGCGACCATCCGCAACTACGTCAAACGGCTGCGCCAGGCCCTTGGCGATACCGAGCACGGCCGAATCCGGACACAGCCGCCCGGGTATCTGATCGCCGTGCGGGCCGACGAACTGGATGTGTCCCGATTCGAGCGGTGCTGACCAGCCTCGGTCAGCACGCGGCGGCGCGTGCGCTCGGCGAGGACACCGTGGACCGGTTCCAGGGGCGCTGGGCGCCGATCATCCGCACACCCGTCGCGCGGCCGACCACCTGGCGGCTGTGTCCTAACCCTCGCTCGGCCGACGTGTCAGCACGAGCGGTTCGCCGTCGGTGATGGCGATGGTGTGTTCGCTGTGCGCTGTGCGGGATCCGTCGGCGGATCGGATGGTCCACCCGTCGGGGTCGTAGACGATCTTGTCGGTGCTGGCGGCGAGCCAGGGTTCGAGCGCGAGGGTCAGCCCGGGCCGCAGCGTGAGCCCACGGCCGGGGCGGCCCATGTTGGGCACGTGCGGGTCCTCGTGCATGGTGCGGCCGAGCCCGTGGCCGCCGAACTCGGTGTTGACCGAGTAGCCGTAGTCGGTGGCGACGGCGCCGATGGCCGCCGAGATGTCGCCGAGGCGGCTGCCGGGCAGCGCTGCGGCGATGCCGGCCACCAGCGCACGTTCGGTGGCTTCGATGAGGTGCTGGTCCTCGGCCTTCGGAGCACCGACGATCACACTGCGCGCGGAGTCGGCGACCCAGCCGTCGATCGACACGGCGATGTCCATGCTCAGCAGGTCACCGTCGCGCAGCACGTAGTCGTGCGGCAGGCCGTGCAGCACGGCGTCGTTGACGGACAGGCAGATGACGTTGCGGAACGGTCCTCGCCCGAAGGACGGCGCGTAGTCCCAGTAGCACGACTCGGCGCCGCGATCCGCGATCAGCTTGCGGGCGCGGCGTTCGAGATCGAGCAGGTTCACCCCCGGGCGGGCACGGTCGGCGAGGTCGTCGAGCAGGCCGGCGATGAACGCGCCGGTGACACCCATCGCCGCGATCTCTCGCGCTGTCTTCAGTTCCAGCACCGGTGGCTCCTCCTGACGGACCGACGTGCGGTATTAAAATACCAGCATAGTCGGTTCACCGGTATTTTCATACCAGAGACCGGTAGACTGCGCGTGTGGTACGTCTCCCGCTGACTCCCGAACAGCTCGCCGCCGGCAAGCGGCTCGGCGCGTATCTACGTGAGGCACGCGGCGATCGCACGCTGGGCGACGTGGCCCACGCCGCGGCGATCTCGCCCGAGACGCTTCGGAAGATCGAGACCGGACGGATGGCGACGCCCGCGTTCACCACGGTCGCGGCGCTGGCCCGAGCGCTCGCCGTGCCGCTGGACGAACTGGCGCGGATCTGCCTCGTCCGCGCCAAGCTCGACAGGACCGGCTGAGCACACGGCGCAGCCGGTCCCGTCCGGCTACGTCACGAGCAGATCGCCGGGATCGTCGTGCCGGTGTGCAACTTCAACACGCTGGACATCCCGTCGGTGCCGTCGGCGGCCGGCAACGTGATGGTGGCGACCTGGGTCCACGGGTCGTTGCCGACGTTGAACGTCCACGTGCCGGTCACCTGCTTCAGCAGTGCCTGCCTGGTGATCCAGCCGTACTCGCCCGGCCTGAGGTTCAGCGTGACCGCGACGACGCCCACGTCGGATCCGGTTTCGACGGTGAGTGAGACGCTCCCGCCGAGGGTGTTCTCCCAGCCGACGGACTGCGACCACGTCTTGGTGAACTGCGCCGCCTTCGACGTCTTGTTCTGCACCACCTGGCTCACGCACTTCGCCGTGTCCAGGACCGCCTTGTAATTGGCCGTGTCCTCCTTCCAGGTGCAGGACGACGAGATGGCCTCACACACGCCCATCGCGTGGTTGACAGCCAGGGCGTGCAGGCCGGTGGCCTTGCCGTTGATCCCGAGATTCCACGACTGGTCGAGGTTGTCCGCCCTGCACGATTCGATATCCAGATAGTCGTTGTCGGCCGTGATGCACTCGTCCGTGTCCACCTGGCGAATACGGTAGGTCGAGTTGTCGGCCGAAAACGGCTCCAGGAACCAATGCTGGCTGCCCTGGTCCACGCACTCCCACTGGTCAAGGTCCGAGTTCGTACGCCAGACGTCGATGCAGCGTCGTGGCGACCAACGCGGGCAGCAGGAGAAAAACGATCCGTCGGCGTAGTGAGCAGTTCATATTGGAACCCTCTCCGTCATGCGGAGCTCCAATATTCGGCACGCGTGCGCGAATTCACAAGAGCCGCCAATCACCCACAAAGTGGAGTGACTCTGGGCTGAGAAATTGTGGGCAATTTTCACCCGACCAATTCTTGGCACTACCGGGTGATTGTGCGCTACTCGGGGACGGCCCCGTCCAGCAGGTCGGTGTCGTTGCCGGCGTTGCGCATCTCCTCGCGGACCACCCGGTACGCCAGGCCCTCGGAATAGCCCTTGCGGGCCAGCATCGCCACCAGGCGACGGATCAACGTCAACTCAGGAGCAGTGCCGACGACGCTGCGCATGCGCTTGCGGACGAGTTCCCGCGCCTTGGCCTCCTCGGCCTCACTGTCCACAGCGGACACAGCCTCGGCGGCCAACTGGTCGGCGACGCCCTTGCGGCGCAACTCGAGCGACAGCGCGCGCCGGGACATGCCCTGATAGGTGTGCCTGGAACGCACCCACATCTCGGCGAACGCGGCGTCGTCCACCAGGCCGACGTCGTCCAGGCGACTGAGCACCTGATCGGCCACTGGTTCCTCGATGCCGCGCTGCAACAACTTGTCGCGCAACTCGGTCCTGGTCCTCGGCCGCATGGCGAGCAGATTCAGGCAGATCTCCTTGGCCTTGGCGACCGGTTCGACAGGGGCCTGCGGCGGAGTGGCCGAGTCGTCGCGGGAACGGGAGCCGGAACGCCGACCCCTGCCGCCGCGACGGCCGCGGCCACCGCTGGATTCCTCTTCGTACATGCCAGGCTCAGAAGTCCACCGGACCCGGCGCCTCTTCTGAGGCGTCCAACGTGGCTCCGATACCGAGCTTCTCCTTGATCCGCTTCTCGATCTCGTTGGCCACGTCCGGGTTCTCCTTCAGGAACCGGCGGGCGTTCTCCTTGCCCTGGCCCAACTGGTCGCCCTCGTACGTGTACCAGGCACCCGACTTGCGCAAGATGGACTGCTCGACGCCCATGTCGATCAGCGAGCCCTCGCGGCTGATGCCCTGGCCGTAGAGAATGTCGAACTCGGCCTGCTTGAACGGCGGCGCGACCTTGTTCTTGACGACCTTGACCCTGGTGCGGTTACCGACGGCCTCGCCACCGTCCTTCATGGTCTCGATGCGGCGGACGTCCAGCCGGACCGACGCGTAGAACTTCAGCGCCTTACCACCCGTGGTGGTCTCCGGGCTGCCGAACATGACGCCGATCTTCTCGCGCAACTGGTTGATGAAGATCGCGGTGGTGCCGGAGTTGCTCAGCGCACCGGTGATCTTCCGCAGCGCCTGGCTCATCAGCCGGGCCTGCAGGCCGACGTGGTTGTCGCCCATCTCGCCCTCGATCTCGGCCCGGGGCACCAACGCGGCCACCGAGTCGATCACCAGGATGTCCAGCGCGCCGGAGCGGACCAGCATGTCCGCGATCTCCAGCGCCTGCTCACCGGTGTCCGGCTGGGACACCAGCAGTGCGTCGGTGTCGACGCCGAGCGCCTTCGCGTAGTCGGGGTCCAACGCGTGCTCCGCGTCGATGAAGGCCGCGATACCGCCGCCCTTCTGCGCGTTGGCCACCGCGTGCAGGGCGACCGTGGTCTTACCGGAGGACTCAGGGCCGTAGATCTCCACGACCCTGCCCCTGGGCAGGCCACCGATCCCCAGCGCGACGTCCAACGCGATCGAGCCGGTCGGGATGACCTCGATCGGTGCGCGGCCCTCCTCGCCGAGGCGCATCACCGAACCCTTGCCGAACTGCTTGTCGATCTGGGCTAGAGCCAGATCGAGTGCCTTATCCCGGTCGGGTGCTGCTGGCATCTGGAAGTCCACCTCGTTGAGTCGTGCCTGGTCGGTTCTCGTTGGCGCCGACGCTACGGGTCGGGGCCGACGATTTCAGACCAACGCCACGAGTTGTGGATCGCTGGCCTCGTTGTGGGCAACACTGTAGCCGAACAGGTGTTCGAGTGCGGTAGCGACACGCGGATCGACCGTGTTGACTTGGTTTCCGCAGTTCAGCGGTTTGTCAACGCCGTTCTTTCGGCACGTCGAAGGCCTCGCACACGGCCAGCCAGACCCGCTGCGGCGGCAGGCCGGCCTTCAGCGCCTCATCGACCGTGCGGCCGCCCAGCTCGGCGAACACATGGTCACGGGCGATGCTGCCCGCACGCATGTCGCCGAACTCATCGTTCATCATCGAGCGGAAGACAGTGGTACGCATCGCCACCAGATTACGTGCCACGCTCGCAGGTAATCTCACGGTGTGCTGCTCGCCGCCACCACCGACCCGACCGGGCTGTCCTCACCGCTGGGCACGATCGCGGTCATCGCCGTCCTGATCGCGGCGGCCGTCGTCGGCGTGCGGGCGCTCTGGCAGGGCAGGCGCAGGAAATAGGCAGGCTGTCGGTGTCAGAGGGCACCATGGACGTGTGGCTGACGAGGCACTGACCGGTTTCGCACCGGCGACCAGGGAATGGTTCGCCGGCGCCTTCGCCACGCCGACCGACGCCCAGCGCGGCGCGTGGCAGGCCATCGACGCCGGTGACCACGCCCTGGTCGTCGCGCCGACCGGCTCCGGCAAGACGCTCGCCGCCTTCCTGTCCGCGCTGGACACGCTGGCCACCGAGCCGCCGCCGGAGGAGCCGAGGCGACGCTGCCGGGTGCTCTACGTGTCGCCGCTGAAGGCCCTCGCCGTGGACGTGGAGCGCAACCTGCGGGCACCGCTGGCCGGCATCAAGGCCGCGGCGCACCGGCTGGGCGAGCCGGAACCGACCACCATCGTCGGCATGCGCACCGGGGACACCCCGGCCGACGTGCGCAGGGCGTTCGCCCGCACCCCGCCGGACATCCTGGTGACCACACCGGAGTCGCTGTTCCTGCTGCTCACCTCGGCCGCCAGGGAGTCGCTGCGCGGCGTGCGCACGGTGATCGTGGACGAGGTGCACGCGGTGGCCGGCACGAAGCGCGGCGCCCACCTCGCGCTGTCCCTGGAACGGCTGGACGCGCTGCTCGACCAGCCTGCCCAGCGGATCGGCCTGTCCGCGACGGTCCGGCCGGTCGAGGAGGTCTCGACATTCCTGGCCGGTGGCCGGCCGGTCACCGTGGTGCAGCCGAAGAACACGAAGACCGTGCAGGTCAGCGTGCAGGTGCCGGTCGAGGACATGTCGCAACTGGGCGAGCCGATCAGCCCGGAGGGTGCCGGTGAGGTGTCCGGCTCGGCCGCGGGTGCGGAGCGCCGCTCGTCGATCTGGCCGGCCGTCGAGGAACGCATCCTCGGCCTGGTCCGGGAGCACCGCTCGACGATCGTGTTCACCAACTCGCGGCGGCTGGCCGAACGGCTGACCGCCCGGCTGAACGAACTGGCTGCCCAGCCCGAGGAGGTGCTGGACCTGGACCACTTCCCCGCCGAGGCGGTCGGCCAGTCCGGGATCTCCTACGGCGCGCCGCCGGTACTGGCCAGGGCGCACCACGGCTCGATGTCCCGTGAGCAGCGGACCGGTGTCGAGGAGGACCTGAAGTCCGGCCGGCTGCCGTGTGTCGTGGCGACCTCGTCGCTGGAACTGGGCATCGACATGGGCGCCGTGGACCTGGTGATCCAGGTGGAGGCGCCGCCGACGGTGGCGTCCGGGCTGCAGCGCGTCGGCCGCGCCGGCCACCAGGTGGGCGCCGTGTCCAAGGGCGTGGTGTTCCCGAAGTTCCGGGGCGACCTGGTGTCCTGCGCCGTGGTGGCCGAGCGGATGTCCACCGGGTCGATCGAGGCGCTGCGCTATCCACGAAACCCGCTGGACGTGCTGGCCCAGCAGATCGTGGCGATGGTGGCGATCCAGCCGTGGGCGGTGACCGACCTGGCCAACCTGATCCGGCGCGCGGCCCCGTTCGCGGCGCTGCCGGAATCGGCGCTGGACGCGGTGCTGGACATGCTGTCCGGCCGCTACCCGAGCGAGGAGTTCGGGGAGCTGCGGCCGAGGATCACGTGGGACCGGATCAGCGGTGAGCTGCGCGGCAGGCCGGGCGCGCAGCGGCTCGCGGTCACGTCCGGCGGCACCATCCCGGACCGCGGCCTGTTCACCGTGATGACCCCGCCGGACGAGAGCGGCCACGGGTCGCGGGTCGGTGAGCTGGACGAGGAGATGGTCTACGAGTCCCGCGTCGGTGACGTGTTCCTGCTCGGCACGTCGTCCTGGCGGGTCGAGGACATCACCCACGACCGGGTGATCGTCACGCCGGCACCCGGCCAGGCCGCTCGGATGCCGTTCTGGAAGGGCGATCGGGTCGGCCGCCCGCTGGAACTGGGCAGGGCGTTGGGCAAGTTCGTCCGCGAACTGGGCTCGGCGACCGAGCCGAAGGCACGGGAACGGGCCGCCGCCGCCGGGCTGGACGGCTGGGCGACCGACAACCTGCTGGCCTACCTCGCCGAGCAGCGCGCGGCCACCAGGCACGTGCCGGACGACCGGACCATCGTCGTCGAGCGGTTCCGCGACGAACTCGGCGACTGGCGGCTGGTCGTGCACTCGCCGTTCGGCGCCCAGGTGAACGGCCCGTGGGCGCTGGTGCTGACCGCCCGGCTGCAGGAGACGCGCGGGGTCGACGTCCAGGTGGCGCACTCCGACGACGGCATCGTGGTCCGGCTGCCCGACACGCTGGACGAGCAGGGCACCCAACTACCGCCGACCGCCGACGACGTGCTGCTCGACCCGGACGAGGTCGAACAGGTCGTGGTCGCCGAAGTCGGCGGCTCAGCCCTGTTCGCCGCCCGGTTCCGGGAGTGTGCGGCCAGATCGCTGCTGCTCCCCCGCCGCGACCCGCGTCGCCGCACCCCCTTGTGGCAGCAGCGGCAGCGCTCCGCCCAACTGCTGTCGGTGGCCAGCCAGTACGAGCGCTTTCCCGTGGTGCTGGAGGCGATGCGCGAGTGCATCCAGGACGTCTACGACGTGCCGGGGCTGCGCGAGCTGATGTCGGATGTCCGCGCCCGCAAGGTGCGGGTGGTCGAGGTGGAGACCCAGGCGGCGTCGCCGTTCGCGCGCAGCCTGCTGTTCGGCTACGTCGCGATGTTCCTCTACGAGGCCGACACGCCGCTGGCCGAACGGCGGGCAGCTGCCCTGTCGCTGGACTCCACGCTACTGGCCGAACTCCTTGGCGCAGAGGCGATCCGCGAGCTGATCGACCCCGAGGTGCTGGCCGAGGTCGAAGCCGAACTGCAACGGCTCTCCGACGGCAGGCGGGTGCGTGATCTGGAGGGCACAGCGGACCTGTTGCGGTTCCTCGGTGATCTGACCACCGAGGAGGCCGTGGCCCGGGGTGTCGAGCCGGTCTGGCTGACCGAACTGGTCGCCCAGCGCAGGGTGATCGAGGTGCGGATCGCCGGCCAGGACCGGTGGGTCGGCATCGAGGACGCCGGCAAGCTGCGGGACGCACTGGGCACCGCGCTGCCGGTCGGGCTGCCGGACGCGTTCGTCGAGCCGGTGGCCGATCCGCTCGGCGACCTGCTCACCCGGCACGCGCGCACCCGAGGGCCGTTCACCGCGGCCGAGGCGGCGCAGCGGTTCGGCATCGGTGTCGCCGTGGTGACGTCGGTGTTGGAGCGGATGGCCGGCACCGGCCGGTTGGTACGCGGCGAACTGCGGCCGACGCCGGACGAGCGGCCGGGCGCGGGCGGCATGGAGTTCTGCGACGCCGGAGTGCTGCGTCGGCTGCGCCGGGCATCGCTGGCCCGGCTGCGGGCCGAGGTCGAACCGGTGGAAAAGGCCGCGCTGGGCCGGTTCCTGCCGTCCTGGCACGGGATCGGGCCACGGTCGGGCCGGCTGTTCTCGGCGCCGACACCGGACGACGTGCTGAACGTGGTGGAGCAACTGGCCGGTGCCCCGCTGCCGGCGAGCGCCGTCGAGTCGCTGATCCTGCCGGCCCGGCTGCCCGGCTACTCCCCCGCCCTCCTGGACGAGTTGACGTCGACCGGCGAGGTCACCTGGACCGGTTGCGGCGCACTGGCAGGCGGTGACGGCTGGATCGCGCTGGCACCGACCGACGTGGCCGAACTGCTGCTGCCGGACGTGGAGACAGTGCCGGAAAGCCCGCTGCACATGGCGATCGTGTCGGCGTTGCAGGGCGGCGCGCTGTTCTTCCGGCAGTTGGCCGACCGGGCGGGTGCCGCGCTGGTCGCCGAAGGCGAGCCCGTGCCGCAGGACGATGCCCTGATCGTCGCGCTGTGGGAACTGGTCTGGGCAGGCCTGGCCACCAACGACACGCTCGCCCCGCTGCGGGCCCTGGTCGCCGGCAAGGGCGCGGCGCACAAACCACGGCGGTCGGCGCCGCGCGGCCGGTACGCCTCGATGCGCGCACCCACGATGCGTGCCTCGCAGATGCGCATGCCGAGCCGGACCGGTCCGGCGACGGTGTCCGGCAGGTGGTCGCTGGCAGTGCCGCGCGAGACCGAGCCGACCCGTCGGGCACACGCACGGGCGGAGGCTTTCTTGGAACGGCACGGTGTGCTGACCCGTGGCGCGCTGGACACCGAGCGGGTCACCGGCGGGTTCAGCGGCGTCTACCGCGTACTGCGGGCGATGGAGGAGTCCGGCCAGGTGGTCCGTGGCTACGTGGTGGAAGGGCTTGGTGCTGCACAGTTCGCGGCGCGGGGCGCTGTGGACCGGCTCCGCGCGACGTCCCGGCCGGGCGGACCGGACCCCGGTCAGCAGGTGCCGGTGGTGGTGCTGGCGGCCGCCGATCCTGCCCAGCCGTACGGTGCCGCGCTGGACTGGCCCGCCGTCGTCGGTGAGACGAAGCACCGCCCCGGCCGCAAGGCGGGCGCGCTGGTGGTCCTGGTGGACGGAAGGCCGGTGCTGTACGTGGAACGCGGCGGCCGGTCGCTGCTGTCGTTCACCGAGGACGATTCGGTGCTGCGGATGGCCGCCGAGGGATTGGCCAAGGCCGTGCACGACGGGTGGCTCGGCGATCTGGCCGTACAGCGGGCGGACGGCGAGTCCGCACTCACCTCACGACTGTCGGAAGTGTTGCGCGACGCCGGTTTCCGAGCTACCCCGCGAGGTCTCCGGTTGCGGGCGTGAGCGTCGGCGCAATGTCACTTTCCATGTCATCCGGGCGCAGCGGTGGCAATCCGTCGGCATCCGAACGACGATGGAAACAGGACCTTTACAAAGGACACCGGGGGTTCAGTCTCACTGAACGGAACGAAACGGCGAGCCATCGACCCACAAGGCCATGGCCGGCGCAATCCGTTCCCCCACTACTGCTGCGGCGGGCGAGCACACGCCCGTAAGCAGGAGGCCGGGCCGTCGTGACTACCTTCCCGGGTTCTTGTCACGACGGTCCGGTGCTGCTACCAGGATACTTGCGATGTTCAGCCGTTGGTCCAGGAGATCCCGTTCGTGGAGCCCGCGATGGGCGCCGGGGCGGGAGGTGCGGTGGTGGTGTCAGCTGCGGAGGTACCGTTTCCGAGTACCACAGTGCCGGCAATGAGACATCCGGCCACAATGGCGCGCGCTGTCCATCGAGCAAGGTTTTTGGACATCAGCAACTCCCTCTGTCCACGGGTGGGGACGGATTCGTGACGCTGCGAGTGCCGGACGATCGGCCGGCGTTCTTCAGTGTGCAGCAACGATTGCACGAAACCTAGCCGCCGTCGGCAGTGGGTCTCCGGGACAATGCCGTCGCTCGGCCTCAGACCACGCCAGCATCGACTCCAGAGAGCCTCGCTCGTACCTGCCCGGCCAGCACCGGGTTGACCTCTTCGTAGAGCACGAGCGCGTGCTGCCACGAATCTCGGGCCAGTTCGCCAGATCCGTCGCCGGACAGCGCGAGCCCCAAGTTGTCCAGACCACTGGCCTCTGCGCTGCGGTTACCGAGTTCTCGGAACATCAATACCGCCCGCAGGTGGCAATCCACAGCGGCCTCGTAGTCCCCCATCGCCTGGTGCGCGCTGCCCAGGCTGTCCAGCGTTTCCGCCTGGGCCAACTGGTCGCCGACACCGACGAGTGCGGCCAACGCGCGCTGGTAACAGTCAATGGCTTCACCGAGTTGGCCCAACGACAGGTGGGCACTGCCAAGATTGTTCAGCGCCTGGCCCTCGCCGCACTGGTCACCGACCTGCCGGAACAGCGTGATCGCCCGGTCGTGATGGGCGGCGGCGGTGGTGAGTTCACCACGTCCCTGGAGCAGCGAGCCGAGGTTGTTGGACACGGCGGCCTGACCCCACACATCACCGATCTCCTTGCGCAGCAACAGCGCCTGGCACAGCAACGTGTGCGCATGGTCCAGCCTGCCGATGTTCGCGTTGGCGATGCCCAGATTGTTCAGTGTGATGGCCTGGCCGAGCGGATCGCCGATAGCCCTGGCAGAGGCAAGCCCGACCTGATGAGTGTCGATCAGGTCGGTCCACCTGTTGCGCAACGACAGGAAACCCCACAGCACGATCGGCAACCGCCACGCCAGATCGTGCATCCGCCGATCGGCCGCATCGCGGGTAAGTTGCACGATCGTGGGCCGTTCGGCCTCGAACCAGGCCATCGCGCCGGAGTAGTCGGCGAAGTCCAGCGGGGGCACCGTAGGCCTGGTATCCAGCGGCTGGCGCCTGCGCTGCGGCATGAGTACCCGGTCGGCAGCGTCGGCGGTGTGCAGGTACCAGGTGACCAACCGGCCCAGCGCCTCGTCCCTGGTGGCGTCGGAGTCCTCCACCCGGACCCGTTCTGCCGCATAGAGCCGTACCAACTCGTGTAGTCGGTAGCCGTCCCTGCCGCTCTCCTCGACCAGGTGTACCGCGGCCAGGCTGTCCAGCAGCTTGCGCGTGTACGCCGTGTCGGTGCCCAGCAGCGCCGCCGTGGCCGGCACGCTGGGCTCAAGACCGGGAAACAGCCCGAGTAGCCGGAACAGCCGCGCGGCAGGCTCCGGCAGTGCCCGGTAGGACCAGGAGAAGACCCCGCCGACGGCGGCGGAGTCGTCACCGGCGACGGACAGCAGATCCAGCCGGTCGCTCTCGCAGCGCAGTTCGGCCACCAGATCGGCCAGCGGGCGACCCGGCCTGCTGGCCGCGCGGTCGGCCACGATGCGCAGCGCGAGCGGCAGGTTGGCACACCTGGTGACCAGCTCGGCCGCCGCTTCCGGCTCGGCGGCCACCCTGATGTCACCGACGACGCCACCGAGCAGCGCCATCGCCTCCCTGGCCGGCAGTCCGCCGAGGCCGAGCCTGCGGGCCGCGTGCCGGACGACCAGGCCGGACAGCCGCGCCCTGCTCGTCACCAGCACCAGGCAGTCCGCGGAGCCGGGCAGCAGCGGCTCGATCTGGTCGGCGTCGCTGGCGTCGTCCAGCACGAGCAGCATGCGCTTGCCGTCCATCAAGCTCCGGAACAACCCGGAACGATCGGCATCGTCCTCCGGAACGGCGTCCGGGGCCACTCCGAGTGCCCGCAGGAATCCCGCGAGGATATCCGATGGGCTAGCCGGTACTCCGGTCGGGTGATAGCCACGGAGATCCGCGAACAATGCGCCATCAGGAAATCGGGAGCGCAGTTTGTGTGCCCAGTGCAAGGCGAGCGTGGTTTTGCCGATGCCGCCAAGGCCCTCGATCATCACGATCAGCATCCCGCCCGGCGCACGGCCGGCGAGCATCGCATCCAGTTGGCCGATTTCGTATCCACGACCGGCGAAATCCGCGACCGCGGCCGGCAGCTGGGCGGGCCGCTGCTGGAAGTCACGGCGCGTGATTGCCCTGGTGGGCCGGGGAACGCTCGTTCCCTGCGCCGTGCCGGGGGCCACGATCAACATGCGCAGCAGGCTGCCGTCGGCACCGAGTGCCTGATCGCAGCCGCGCGCCAGCTGGACGGTGGGCGGCTTGTCGCCGTTCTCGACCTTGCTCAGATAACCCTTGCTGTAATGCACGCGAGTGGAAAGCTCGGCAAGAGAAAGACCATGCTCGGTACGGAGGGTACGCAGACGTTCCCCGAATGCTCGGGAAGAAACGCCGGTTTTGCCGCCGGCCCGCGACTCTTCCACCCCGACGCGGCCTCCTTTTGACTTTCCAGAACGACGGCTCACGTTACCCAGGCGCCGCGCGAACCGAAGGGTCCAAAAGGACTAACGGCGACTGTGAAAAGCGCACCTACCTGCGTATATGTATTCGGTCGGTCGCACAGTGCTACCACCAGTCGGACGAACCGGGCACCGGGTGCGAAGCATGTCCGTTTCCCTGTTTCCCATTCCGGCACGGGAGACGGGCAACGCCTCGACGCGCGGATACCCGACGCCAAGGCTCGAAAGCATCGATTGACGACATCGATGGAACCTGCCCGGGAGGGATCCGACATGCCGCAGCGCGGTGCGCAGACAGCAGACCCATACGCAGCCGTAACGGACACCGACGGCGGCTACACCGTGGAGCAGTTGTCGAGGAAGGTCGGCATGTCGCCACGCAACATCCGGGCCCACCAGGCACGGAAGCTGCTGCCGCCACCGGTCCGGCGCGGCCGGGTGGCGTACTACGACGAATCGCACGTCCGCAGGCTGGAGACGATCAAGGGCCTACAGCGCCAGGGCTTCAACCTGGTGTCCATCGAGGCGATGCTCGGCACCCACCGCAGCGAACGCGGCGGCGCCACGCTGGAGATGCTGATCGGCAGGGTGGAGACCGATCACCCCGCCCTGCTGTACGCGCTGACCAGGCACGGCGTGGTCGGCCGCACCGACGACGGCGTCGTCAGGGTGGTCCGGCCGAGGGCGCTGCTGTCCGCGCTGGAGCTGCACCGGATCGGCCTGCCGCCGATCGCGGCGCTGCGGCTGCTGTCCGAACTGCTGGACAGCACCCAGTCGGCCACCCAGCACCTGGTGGAGGCGGCCGGCACCCGACTGCTCGCGCTGCGGCCGGGCACCCAGGACGGCGTCCGCAGGTCGGCCGACACGCTGGACGCCGACGCGGCGGCGGTGAGCCAGGGCCTGGTGAACGTGCTCGCCGAGGTGCTGCGGATCGCCGTGGAGAACCGGGCGCGCACCGCGCTGCCCCAGTTGCTGTCCGGCGCCGAGCAGGACGAGGAGGACTTCAACGGCCCTCGTTGACGCCCCCGGCCGGGTCGTCGTGCGCGGCGATTCGGCCGTCGATGGCCCGCAGCGTGAGCACCATGTGCTGGTCCAGCGCCGCGGGCAGGTGACCGGTGACGAGCAGGTCCGACGTGCTGGTCGACTCGGCGGTGGCCGGGCCGTCCACCACGATCCAGTCGTGCCCGCACAACAGTGCCGGCTCGGCGCCGCCGAACACGGCGGAGTCCTCACCGTTGCGGCGGGCGTGCCCACCGGCTATCCGTAACCAGCTGACACCGCCGTCGCTGGTCACGGCGGCGCAGGCCTCCAGGGACACGATCTGACCTGGGCCGATGGCCATCGCGTGCGGGGGCGGCCCGCCGGTGCGCAGCGCGTCGGCGAGCGTGTACAGCGCGGTGTCCAGGCCTCTGGCCAGCGCGGCGACCAGCACCGACACCGCCCTCGGCGCCGGCACCAGCAGATCGGGTGGCTCGGCGAGGTCGCCGACACCGCCGTAGCCGATCCCGCGCAGCCTGGCCGTGCTCAGTGGCTGGACCCGGGTGCCGGGCAGCGGCGCGAGCACCAGTTGCCAGGCACCGAGCACCGTGGAGCTGGGCATCACGGCGCCCTGACCGAACGTGCCCAGAAAATGGCCCCGACCATGCGGTTCGGGGCCAATTCTGCGCGGTACGGCGAAGAGGTCCGCCCTACCGTGGGCGACCAGATAGGCGAGGCGTCGGCCGTCCAGCACGGTCCGCTCGGCCGTGCCGCCGCCTGCCGTCGGGTCGACGAGCCCGGTCAGCAGCGCGGCATCGTCAGCGCGCCGGAACGCCGGCGGCACCTGCATGGGCGTAGCTCCCTCCCCGTTCGACCAGCCGCGGGGTATACGGCTCCCGGGTAGGTCATGGTCTAGGCCTTGCCTGGTTCCCCGTCCAGTGTCAGAACTTGGACATCGTGCCGCCATGACCAGCCGCCACCTGCGACGACATCGTCTCGGTCACGCGGGGTGCACGGGAAGCGATGGCACGACACCCGGCCACCGTCCGGACAAATCCCGATAATCGACTTTGCCAGTGGGCAGCCCGCCTGTCAGCGTGCACACATGCGACTTCCGACGATGTCCGACGTCCTGCGGGCCCGCAAGCTGCTGGCCCCGCACCTGCCGCCGACGCCGATGTGGTCCTACCCGACGCTGAACGCCGCGACGGGAGCGACGACTTTCGTAAAGCACGAGAACACCCAGCCGACCGGGGCGTTCAAGGTCCGGGGTGGCATCACGTTGCTCAGCACGATGAGCGCCGACGAGCGGGCGGCCGGCGTGCTCGGCTACTCGACCGGTAACCACGCACAGTCACTGGCCTACGCGGCGGCATTGTTCGACGCGCCGTGCACGATCGTGATGCCGAAGGGCTCCAACCCGCTCAAGATGGCCGCGGTGCGCGGCTGGGGCTCCGAGTTGGTCGAGTTCGGTGCAGAGTTCGACGAAGCCCGCGAACACGCGGAGGATCTGGCTGCGCATGGCGGTGCCCGGCTGGTCAGCTCGGGCGACGAGCCGGAACTGGTCGCCGGGGTGGGCACGGCCTACCTGGAGATCTTCGAGCGGGAGCCCGACCTGGACGTGGTTTTCGTGCCGATCGGCGGCGGTAGCGGTGGTGCTGGTGCGTGTGTGGTCGCCTCGGCGGTGGCACCGAACTGCCAGATCATCGGCGTGCAGTCGGCGGCGTCACCGGCGGCGCACGACTCGTGGGAGGCTGGCCAACTGGTGCGCAGGCCCAACCGGACCAAGGCCGAGGGTCTGTCCACCGGCTCCGGGTTCGAACTGCCGCAACAGATCCTGCGGGAGCGGCTGACTGACTTCATGCTGGTCGGCGACGAGGACATCCAGCACGCGCAGCGGATGCTGATCCGCAACGCGCACACGATGGTCGAGGCGGCCGGGGCGGCGGCGCTGGCCGGACTGCTGGCCACCGGGGACCGGTTCGCCGGCAAGAGGGTGGCCGTGATGTGCAGCGGTGGCAACGCGAGCGAGGCCGAACTCCGGACAACTCTGGCGTGATCGGTCAGCCATACAGCGATTCGGTGGCGTAGTACGTCTCGCACACCTTGCCGGCCAGGTCGTTGTCCACCTCGAGCAGACTCCGACCGTCCGGCGAGGGCAGCAACGCGGGGCTGAAGTTCTTGCAGCCGGTGTTGTTCACGCCCGTGACGGCGATCGGCGCCGGGATCTCGTACCAGGACCCCTTGCCGAGACTGCCGTTGGCCAGTACTGCCCGCCCGTTCTCCGGTGCGATGCTGCCGTCCGCGTTCACCACCATCTCGGCGATCAGCAGGATCGTGCCGTTCGGCCCCGGCCCTGGGCTCCACACCGGGTACGGGGTGTGCCGGATGTACTTGCCGTCGGTGGTGCGCACGGAGACGCCGAGATTGGCCGGATTGCCGTAGTTCCAGCCGTCCGTGGAGCGACGGGAGTACACGCTGCACAGGTGCACCAGGTCGTTGTTGCACACCTCGTAGGTCATGAAATACGTGTGGTTGGGCAGGATGATCACGTTGGCCATGCCCGGCCGGACGCTCCACTTGGCGCTGACCACGGTCTCCTTGTAGCCCGTCCAGTGCACGCCGTCCGACGACCTGACCTGCACGAGCTTCTGGTCATGGTGGACCTTGTCGGTCTCGTCCGAGTAGAACGCCACCAGTTGACCGTTCGCGGCCACCGACAGGCTGGGTTCCCAGGTGTTGTAGTGGTTCGAGGCGACCGCGATGTTGGACACGAAGCGCCAGTTCAGCCCGTCGTCGGTACTGG
>DASXYT010000368.1:0-20531 GCA_036502345.1 Pseudonocardiaceae bacterium
ATGGCTGCCCGGAAGGGTCGACTCGCCCGAGGGGAGGGTCGACTCGCCGGTGGGCGGTCGACTCGCGCGCCCAGTTTCTCCCCGAAGGGTCGACTCGCCGAGTGTCGTCCGCCCGCGAACGGTCGACTCGCCCGGGAACAGTCGACTCGCGGGCCGTGGTCTCGCCGCGAAGGGTCGACTCGCCCGGGGATCGGCGCAGCCATCCATCCAGCCAAGCCGCCACCAAGCCAGCCGAGCCACCACCCATCCAGCCGAGCCGCGGCCCGGCCTCAGCGAGCCGCGCCCAGTCTGAGTGCAGTACCGATCAGTGCAGTACCGACTCGTCTGTCGTCAACACCGTCAGTCGCTGCGTCGCCCTCGTCAGCGCCACGTACACCGACCGCCGCCCAGCGTCCGGCACCGCCGCCTCCTCGATCAACGCTTCCGGTGCCACCACGACCACCGCGTCGTACTCCAACCCCTTGGCGTCCATGCTCCCGACCACCCGCAGCCGGTCCACCCCGACCGACGCCAACTCCGCCGCCACCGCCTGACGCGCCGCCATCGCCGTGATCACACCGACGGTTCCCGGCACAGCCGCCAACAACTCCTCGGCGGCAGGCCGAACGGCGGCAGCCAACTCCGAACCCGCGACCACTCGCACCGTCGGCGCCGCACCGGTCCTGCGCACTGCGACCGGCAGATCCCTCCGCGACGACTGGCCGGCCAGCACTCCGGCGGCCAACTCGAAGATCTCCGCCGAGTTCCGATAGTTCGTCCGCAGCACGAACTGCCGCTTCGTCCGCACCGACCGCAACGCCGCCTCGCGCGCCGCCAATGCCTCCTCGGGCTCCGGCCACGCACTCTGCAGCGGGTCGCCGACGATGGTCCAACTCGCGTACTTCCCGCGCCGCCCGATCATCCGCCACTGCATCGGCGACACGTCCTGCGCCTCGTCCACCACGACGTGCGCGTACTCGTCGTAGTGCGACGGCCGCCGCTCTGAGGGACCATCACTGCGCCGACGCCGACGCGGCTCACCGAGCAACCCACGCAACTCGTCCAACAACGCGACATCGGCCACCGACGGATCACCGGGATGCGCGGACCACGACGCGGCCAGCAGGTCCAACTCCTCAGGTGACAACGTCCGACCTGCCGCCTGCACCAGCCGGCTCCGATCGCCGAGCCAGTCCAGCACACCACCGGGGGTCAACACCGGCCACCACTCCACCAGGAACCGGTGGAACTCGATCCGCTCGCCGAGATCGGTCACCAGCGCGTCATGCTCGGCGGCGAACCGCGCACCGGGCGCGTCGTCGGCCATGTACGACTCTGCCTTGTGCCACAACGCTTCCAACAGCGCCTCAGCCGCGTCCACCCGCGACCTGTTGGGCATCCCGCCCTTGCGGTGCACAACCCGCCGTACACGTTCCAACTCGGCGCCCGCCAGCACCAGTACCTCGCCGCGGTACACGATGCGCAACACGGTCGGCACGTCCGGCGGGGTCTGCCGCACCGCCCGGCGCAGCACGCGCAGCATCCGCGTCGAACCCTTCACCGCCGCTGTGCGCGCGTCGTCCAGCCTGGTCGACGACACCCCGTCCAGCACCTCGCCGAGCGCCCGCAACTCGGCGCTGTCCTCACCCATGGACGGCAACACCCGCGAGATGTAGTTGGTGAACACCGGTGACGGGCCGACGACGAACACACCGGCGCCGGTCATCGTCCTGCGATGCCGGTACAGCAGGTAGGCGGCCCGGTGCAGCGCGACGGCGGTCTTGCCGGTGCCCGGTCCGCCGGTGATCTCGGTGACACCGGCCGACGGCGCCCTGATGGCCTCGTCCTGCTCCCGCTGGATCGTGGCCACGATGTCTCGCATGGTGTCGCCGCGCGCCCTGCCCAGCGACGCCATCAGCGCACCCTCGCCGACGATCTTGATGTCCTCGGGCAGCGCGTCCGGCGCGAGGACGTCGTCGTCGATGTCCAGGACCTGTTCCCTGGAACACCGGATCACCCTGCGCCGCAGCACACCCATCGGATACTCGGCGGTGGCCTGGTAGAACGCGGCCGACGCGGGCGCCCGCCAGTCCAGCACCAGGTTGTCGAAGTTGGCATCCCGCAGCCCCAGCCGCCCGACGTAGAGCAACTCACCGTTCGGCTGTTCCGGCCCCGGCCCGACATCGAGCCTGCCGAACACCAGGCCCTCGTGCTCGGCGTCCAGTGCCTGCAACACCTTGTTGGCGTACTGCACCATCACGTCGCGCTCGATGAGCATCTGCGCCTGTTCGAAGATCGCTTCCCGGTCGGCGCCGTGCGCGAGCTGGTACCCCCGGTCCCGCATGGCCTCGGTTTCCGACCTCACTTGGGCGAGTCGTGCGTACACGCGGTCGACGTGCCGCTGCTCGACGACGATCTCGGCCTGCCTGACGGCGTCCTCCGGCACCCGCGCTCCCGGTCTGTCTGAAAACGAAAATGGCCAGATGGAGACGGTACGCCGTCCCGATCGGCGAGAAATCAGGCGGCAGGTGGATGTGTGCCGGCAGGAGGCTCGATAACGTAGTAGTAGACGATGGTTCGGTGACCAGGATCGTGGCCGGTGTGGCAGGCGGACGGCGGCTGCTGGTGCCCGCCACGGGCACCCGGCCGACATCGGAGCGGGTGCGCGAGGCGTTGTTCAGCGCGCTGGAGGCGGCCGTCGACATCGACGGAGCCCATGTGCTCGACCTGTATGCCGGCACCGGCGCACTCGGTCTCGAGGCCCTGTCCAGGGGCGCCGCGTCGGCCACGTTCGTGGAGAGCGACCGCAAGGCGCTGGACGTGCTGCGCCGCAACACCGCGGCCGTCGGCCTGCCGGGCGCGGTCGTGCTGCCTGGCGCTGTCGAGTCGGTGCTCGCGGACCGCGCCGCCGAGCCGTTCGACATCGTGCTGGCCGACCCCCCGTACGCGGTGACCGAAGCGCAGGTGGCCCTGGTGCTGGATAGGTTGGTGACGAACGGTTGGCTGGCCGGGCACGGCGTGCTGGTGCTGGAACGGGCCGCGAAGACCTCGGAACCGACCCTGCCGGACGGCCTCACGATGATCCGTTCCCGCCGCTACGGCGACACCATGACGCACTGGATCGGCTGGACACAGGCCTGGGACTGAGTTTGTCCCCGGACGGAGTGACGGCGACCACGACGCGCTCGGCTGCCCACGGTTTCGCTGCTACGGTCCCGCCACATGAGGCGTGCGGTCTGTCCAGGCTCCTACGACCCGGTCACCAACGGCCATATCGACATCGTGGAGCGAGCGGCAGGGATCTTCGACGAGGTCATCGTCGCCGTCCTGGTGAACAAGACCAAGAAGGGCCTGTTCACCATCGACGAGCGGATCGAGATGCTCGCCGACATGACGTCGCACCTGCCCGGTGTCCGCGTCGACTCCTGGCACGGCCTGCTGGTGGACTACTGCCGACAGAACGACGTCGCCGTGATCATGAAGGGCCTGCGTGCGGTCAGCGACTTCGACTACGAGTTGCAGATGGCACAGATGAACCAGCAGCTGTCCGGCGTGGAGACGATGTTCATGCCGACGAATCCGTTGTGGAGCTTCCTGTCCAGTTCGCTGGTGAAGGAGGTCGCCGCCTACGGGGGTGACGTTGCCCACCTGGTGCCCGACCTGGTGCACCGCAGGCTGCTGGCCCGCTTCGCCGAACAGCGCTCTGCGACGAACAGCGACTAGGTCAACGGGAGCTTCATCCCCACGTGGCTGGCCTGGAAGCCGAGCCGCTGGTAGAAGCGGTGTGCGTCGGTGCGGGACGAGTCGGTGGTGAGCTGCACCACGGCGCACCCGCGAGCCCGCGCCGTGTCCACGGCCCAGTTGACCAGCAGCTGGCCCAGCCCGCCGCCGCGATGGCCGTCCCGCACCCGGACGGCCTCGATCTGCGCCCTGGTGGCACCACGCCGGGACAGCCCGGCGATGAACGTCAGCTGGAGCGTGCCCACCGGCTCGCCGGCCAACTCGGCCACCACCAGCAGTTGGTTCGGATCAGCGTCCAGCAGGTCGAACGCCGCCAGGTAGGCCGGATCGCCCGGCGTTTCCCGCTGAGCACCGAGCGGATCGTCGGCCAGCATCGCCACGATGGCCGGCACGTCGGCCCGCTCCGCCCGGCGCAGCACCGCAGTCTCAGTCATGCCCGCACCGTAACCGGACACGCCGGTCGGGGCCGTGGTCCGGGACCGGGGCACCCTGGCGGGGCAAACTGTCCGGTAGCAGCGTCCGCTCGCGCGGCGGGCGGGGGATCGCGACCGGGGAGTAGCCGTGTACCGGGTGTTCGAGGCTCTCGACGAGCTGGTCACCATCCTGGAAGAGGCACGGGGCGTCCCGATGACCTCCGGATGTGTTGTGCCGCGCGGAGACGTGCTCGAACTCCTGGACGAGGTCCGCGACAACATCCCGAGCGAGCTGGACGACGCCCAGGACGTGCTGGACCAGCGGGACGAGCTGATCGGCAAGGCGCAGCACGAGGCCGACGTCGTCCTGAACAAGGCGGAGGCCCAGGCCGAGCAGCTGGTCACCGAGACGCGGTCGGAGGCCGACCGGGTGCTGGCCGAGGCGAAGGCTCAGGCCGAGAAGATGATCGCCGAGGCGGAGGACGAGGCGCAGCGCACCGTCGAAGCGGGCCGCGCCGAGTACGAGGACCTGGTCGGCAGGTCGCAGGACGAGGCAGAGCGGATGCTGCAGGCCGGGCGGCTGGCCTACGAGCGGGCCGTGGACGAGGCCCAGGCCGAGCAGGACCGGCTGGTGTCGCAGACCGAGGTGGTCCAGGCGGCGCACGCCGAGTCGGCCCGGCTGATGGACGCGACGCAGACCGAGATCGACCAGGTGCGCACCGAGTGCGACGCCTACGTCGACGACAAGCTGGGCGAGTTCGAGGAACTGCTGGCCCACACCCTGCGCACGGTGAACAAGGGCAGGTCACAGCTGCGGCCCCCGGTCGCGGTGGCCAACGGAAGGCCGTTCGACTACCGGGAGTGAGTCGCGTACTCTGGAACGGCTGTGCGCGGGAGAGCCCCGGCACTCGACTGGTCATGTTCGTGATGGTCCAGCAGGCAGTTCAGTAAAGCGATGCAGCAAAGAAACCATGGCACATAACCGTTCTTCTTCAGCGCGTCCGGCAGCGGCCGGGCCCTGGGTCATCGACGCCAGGGACCTGGGCCGGCGGCCGGGCTACAGCCGTCGCTACGAGCGCTCCGCCGCCCTGAGCCACGACATCGGCTTCGAGCCGGTCGTGTCGCTCCCGGCCGGCCGGGAGGTCACGTTCGAGGTGCTGGTGGAGTCCGTCGTCGAGGGCGTGCTGGTGTCCGGCACCGCCGCCACCGACCTGGACGGCCAGTGCGCGCGCTGCCTCGACCCGCTGGTCGAGCGCGTCGAGGTGGAGTTCACCGAGCTGTTCGCCTACCCGGACAGCGCCACCGACTCGACTACCGACGAGGACGAGTTCTTCCGTCTGGTGGACGACCTGATCGACCTGGAACCCGTGGTCCGTGATGCCATCGTGCTCGCGTTGCCGCAGGCCCCGCTGTGCTCGCCGGACTGCCAGGGCCTGTGCCCCGGCTGCGGTGGCCGGTGGGCCGATCTCGGCCCGGACCACGGGCATGAGACGATAGATCCTCGCTGGGCCGGTCTGCGCGACCGGTTCGGAGCTGGTGGCTGACCAACGCCGCCCGCTCGCCCCGGTGATACCGCTGTACGACATGTGAACAAACTTGTGTGACGAGGAGAACTAGTCGTGGCCGTCCCGAAGCGGAAAATGTCCCGCTCGAACACCCGCGCGCGCCGGTCCCAGTGGAAGGCCACGGCCGCCAACCTGGTCGAGTGCAGCAACCGCGCCTGCCGTGCGCAGAAGCTGCAGCACGTGGCGTGCCCCACCTGTGGGCAGTACAACGGCCGTCAAGTTGTCTCCCCGGCCTGACCGGCTGGCCCCACGGTGGTGATTCGCCATGGGGAGTAGAGGCGTCCGGGGTGAGCGTACGGACCGCGCCCCGTTGGTCGCCGCGCTCGGTGTCGCATTGGACCCCGAGCTGATGACGCTGTCGCTGACCCACCGCTCGTACGCGTACGAGCACGGTGGCCTGCCGCCGAACGAGCGGCTGGAGTTTCTCGGGGACGCCGTGTTGGGCGTCGTCGTGACCGACCACCTGTACCGCGCTCACCCGACGTTGCCCGAGGGCAAGTTGGCGAAGCTGCGGGCCAGCGTGGTCAACATGAACGCGCTGGCAGGCGTGGCACGGGGCCTCGGCGACGGGGGGCTCGGTGCGTATCTGCTGCTCGGCCGCGGTGAGGAACTGACCGGTGGCCGGGACAAGGCGAGCATTCTCGCGGACGGGCTGGAAGCCGTGATCGGGGCTGTGTACCTCGCCCACGGCCTCGAGCCGGCTCGCGCGCTGGTGCACCGCCTGTTCGACGGACTGATGGCCGAGGCGCCCCGGCGGGGCGCCGGCCTGGACTGGAAGACCAGCCTGCAGGAGCTGACCGCTGCTGCCGGCCTCGGCGTGCCCGAGTACCAGGTCGACGAGTCCGGCCCCGATCACCGCAAGGAGTTCACCGCGACGGTCGTCGTGGCGGGCCAGAGCTACGGCAACGGTGACGGTCGGACCAAGAAGGAAGCCGAGCAGAAGGCTGCCGAGGCCGCCTACAACGAGCTGTACACGACGCTGGCCGTCTCGCAGCAGCAGGAACTCGACGGCGACGAGCCTGTCTCGACCAACGGCGAGGCGCAGTCGGTGGACGAGCCCGTGGACGAGCCGCAGGCGGCGGAGTCAGGGCAGGCCGACTGACCGGACCTCGGATCGTCCGACTGTCGGTGGGAGAGGCCAGAATCCAGTCGTGCCAGAGCTTCCTGAGGTCGAGGTGGTCCGGCGTGGTGTCGCCGAACATGTGGTCGGCCGCACCATCGCCAAGGTCGAGGTGCTGCACCCTCGTTCGATCCGGCGGCACCTGCCCGGTGCCGCGGACTTCGAGGGCAGGCTCGCCGGGCGGACGGTGACGGCCGCCCGGCGGCGCGGCAAGTACCTGTGGCTCGAACTCGGTGACGGCGAGGCGGTGCTCGCTCATCTGGGGATGAGCGGGCAGTTGCTGGTCAACCCCGTCGGCGCGGCTGACGAGATCCACCTGCGGATCCGGATCGTCTTCGCCGACGACGGTCCTGAGCTGCGGTTCGTGGACCAGCGCACGTTCGGCGGCCTGTCGGTCGCCGAGTTGGTGGACTCACCGGTCGGCCTGGTGCCGGAGCCGATCGCGCACATCGCGCGGGACCCGCTGGAGGACGGCTTCGACCTGGCCGAGGTGGTCTCGGCGATGCGTCGCAAGCGCACCGAGGTCAAGCGTGCGCTGCTGGACCAGTCGCTGGTGTCCGGCATCGGCAACATCTACGCCGACGAAGCCCTGTGGCGGGCGAAGCTGCACTGGTCCCGCCCGACGGCGAAGCTGACCCGGCCGCAGGCAACGGCTGTGCTGGCCGCTGCCGCCGAGGTGATGACGGAGGCGTTGGCGGTCGGCGGCACGTCGTTCGACGCGTTGTACGTCAACGTGAACGGCCAGTCCGGCTACTTTTCTCGGTCGCTGGCGGTGTACGGGCAGGAAGGCGAGCCGTGCCCGCGCTGCGGTACCCAGGTGGCGCGGCAGGCCTTCATGAACCGGTCGTCGTTCTTCTGCCCGCACTGCCAGCCACCACCGCGCGCCCCGCGAATGGTCTGAACTCGGGGAACGGTCGACTCGCGGGATAGGTGTTCGGGAGGAGTCGACTCGCCGAGCGGGTCTGTAGGTGGAGGGTCGACTCGCGGAATGGGTGGCCGGGAGGGTCGACTCGCCCGGGTGCGGTGTCGCGCTGGGTGGTCAACTGGCCGCTGAATGGCCGACTCGCGAGCGCGCCTCTCGGCGAAGGGTCGACTCGCGGGATGGCTGCCCGCCAAGGGTCGACTCGCCCGGGAAGGGTCGACGCGCTGAGCGTGGTGCCGGCGCGAACGGTCGACTCGCCGTTGAGCGGTCGACTCGCCGAGCGGGTCTCGGCGAAGGGTCGACACGCGGAATGGCTGGCCGCGAAGGGTCGACTCGCCGTGTGTCATTCCTCCGCGAACAGTCGACTCGCCGAGCAACATCTCGCCGCGAACAGTCGACTCGCCCGGGAACTCAGCCTCCTGCGGCCATCGTGCGCAGCACCGGCACCGCCGCCAGCACCAGATCGCGATCTGCGCTGTCCAACTCGTCCAACCGCTGCCGCAGCAAACCGGCCTGACCTCGCACGACCTCCAGCATGGCGGCCCGGCCGGCATCGGTGATGCTCAGCCGGATCGCCCTGCCGTCGGTCGTGTCCCGGACCCGCTGCACGAGCCCGTCCAACTCCAGGCTGTTGGCCACCGTCGTCGCCGTCGGCTGCGAACACGGCACCCGGACGGCCAACTCGCCGATCCGCAGCGGCCCCGACTCGATGAGCTGCACCAGGACCAGCAACTGCGTCGGATGCAAGCCGGATGTCGTCGTGTTCCTGCGCACGCTGCGCACCAGCCGGTGCAGCGCCAGCACCAGTTGCAGCGCCGCGTCCGTACTGTCGTCGGTACCGGGCATGTCCGGTGCCGGGGAGACCGTCATCTCAGGACGTTCGCACCTCCGGCCGGTAGATGTCCAGCCAGGTGGCCAGATTGAGTGCGCGCTCGAGCCCGTGTCGTGTCGCGAAGTCGATCTGGGCCGCGTCCATGCCTACCGCGTCCACCAGCCAGTCCCGCCCGACCATCGAGAACACCGGGCTGTCGGCCTCGGTGAGCAGTTCCTTGGCCTGCTGCTGCAGCGCCACCGGGTACTGCGGGTCCTGTGTCGACGGATACGGGCTCTTCACCCGCTCGGCCACCGACGTCGGCAGCACGTTCCGCGCCGCACCACGCAGCAGGCTCTTCTCCCTGCCGTCATAGGTCTTCAGCGACCACGGCGCGTTGTACACGTACTCGACCAGCCGGTGGTCGCAGAACGGCACCCGCACCTCAAGCCCGACCGCCATGCTCATCCTGTCCTTGCGGTCCAGCAACAGCCGCACGAACCGGGTCAGGTGCAGGTAGCAGATCACCCGCATCCGCCGCTCGTGCTCGGATTCACCTGCCAGCGGCTCGACCTCGGCGACGGCGGCGGCATAGGTGTCCCGCAGGTGGCCGGGCAGGTCCATTGCGGACAGCAGGCCGGGTTCGATCATGCCGCTCGGCTGGTTGTTCGGTGCCGACGACTGGATCGCGGCCATCCACGGGAACGTGTCGGCCTGCTGCACCTCCGGCTGGTGGAACCACCGGTAACCGCCGAAGACCTCGTCGGCGCTCTCGCCGGAGAGTGCCACTGTGGAGTGTTCCCGGATCGCCTTGAACAGCAGGTAGAGCGACGCGTCCATGTCACCGAGCCCGGTCGGCATGTCCCTGGCCGCGATCACGATGCGGCGCACCTCGGGATCGGCCAGCGCTGTGTGGTCCAGCACGATGTCGCTGTGCTGGGAGGCGACGTGCTTCGCGACGTCGTGCACGTAGGGCGTGTCCTGGGTCGGACGCATGTCGTCGGCGGTGAAGTTCTCCGTCTGGCCGACGAAGTCGACGGCGAAACTGCGCACCGTCTCACCCGTTTCACCCAACTGGGCGGCGGCCAACGCGGTCAGCGTGCTGGAGTCCAGCCCGCCGGACAGCAGCACACACCGGGGCACGTCGGCCACGAGTTGACGTCGCACGATGTCGTCCAGCAACTCGCGGACGTGCGCCACGGACTCGTCCTGCCCGTCGTTGTGTGGCGTGCTGCGCAGCGTCCAGTAGGCCTGCTCCCGGACCCCGTTGTGGTCGACGGTGACCACAGTGCCCGGCACGACCTCGGACATGCCGGCCCACACCGCGTTGCCCGGCGTCTTGCCGAAGCTGAACACCTCACGCAGGCCGTCCAGGTCGACCACCCTGCTGGCCAGCGGATTGGCCAGGATCGCCTTGGGCTCCGAGCCGAACAGCACGCCGTCGGCCGTGGGGTAGTAGTAGAACGGCTTGATCCCCATCCGGTCCCTGATCATCACCAGGGTTTCGGTGCGGGAGTCCCAGATGGCGAACGCGTACATGCCGTTCAGCCGCTCGGCCACGGCGGCGCCCCACTCGACGTAGCCGCGCAGCACGACCTCGGTGTCGCTGTCGGTGCGGAAACGGTGGCCGCGTTTACGCAGTTCGTCCCGTAGTTCGGTGTAGTTGTAGGCCTCGCCGCTGTAGACCATCGCGACTGATTTGTCGCCCACCTCGACGCTCATCGGTTGGGCGCCGCCGTCGATGTCGATCACGGCGAGTCGCCGGTGGCCGAGTGCGGCATGTCGGTCGGTCCAGGTGCCCCTGGCGTCCGGGCCACGGCACGCCATGGTCTCGGTCATCTCGTCCAGGGTGACCTGCGCACTCGCGAGGTCCCGGTCGAACGAGACCCAGCCGGTGATACCGCACATCTGCTATCACTCCTCCGTGTGCTCTCCGTTACTGCCACGTAAACAACATTCATAGTTGATGGAAGTAGTTCCGTCCACCGCTGACCGGTCGGACCAGGCGTCGGGAGACCGGCGTCACCGTCGGCGTAAAGACCGCGTCAAGGCATCAACGCTGGGTGTTAAGGCCCCGTCCGGTGGCCTCAAGTCGCTGGTCAGCGGGTGCAGGCTGGCGCCGTCGTGGTCGCCGACGGGGTGACCGGGACGAGGAGAGAAGGGCATCGCTGATGGCCGACGTGGCCTACGCCGCGCTCACAATCGGCATCTTCGGCCTGTTGGCGTTGATGCTGCGCGGTCTGGAGAAAATGCAATGACCGGATCGGGGACCTTGGCCAACGTCATCGGTGGCGTGCTGGCACTCGCATTGATCATCTACCTGTTTGTCGCGCTGATCCGACCGGAGAAGTTCTGATGTCCTCCGTAGGGGCGGGCCTCGGCCAGATCGCCCTCCTACTCGTCGCGCTCGCCGTGGTCTACAAGCCACTCGGTGACTACATGGCGCACGTCTTCACCACGGTCAAGCACTGGCGGGTGGAGAAGTTCATCTACCGCCTCGTCCGCGTCGACCCGGACAGCGACCAGCGCTGGAGCACCTATGGGTACGGCATGCTCGGCTTCTCGTTCGTAGGTGTCGCGCTGCTGTACATCATGCAGCGCATCCAGCCTGCCCTGCCGTTCGCCTTCGGGCACGCGGCCGTCGCGCCGTCGATGGCGTTCAACACGGCGATCAGCTTCACCACCAACACGAACTGGCAGTCCTACGTCCCCGAGACGACCCTGGGCTCCACCGTGCCGATGCTCGGCCTGACGGTGCAGAACTTCCTGTCCGCGGCCAGTGGCATCGTCATCGCGATCGCCCTGATCCGCGGTTTCGTGCGCTCGCAGACCGACCGGCTCGGCAACATCTGGGTGGACATCGTCCGCACGGTCATCCGCATCCTGCTGCCGCTGTCGTTCGTCTTCGCCATCGTCCTGATCGGGCTCGGCGTCGTGCAGAGCCTGCACTCCGGGACCACGGTCACCGGCCTGGACGGCGTGAAACACACGCTGACGCTGTATCCGGCCGGCAGCGAGGAGTCCATCAAGGAGATGGGCAACAACGGCGGTGGTATCTACAACGCCAACTCGGCTCACCCGTTCGAGAATCCGAACGGCTGGTCCGACATCATCGAGATCTTCCTGATCCTGATGATCCCGGTCTCGCTGACCAGGACGCTCGGGGTCATGGTGGGCAACAAGAAGCAGGGCTACACGCTGCTCGGCGTCATGGCGTTGCTGTGGGGCATCATGCTCACGGTCATCTGGTGGGCCGAGGCACACCCGACCGGCCCGGCCGCACTGTTGGCGGGCGCCGGTACGGAGGGCAAGGAGACCAGGTTCGGCATCGCGGCGTCGTCACTGTTCGCCAACTCGACGACGAGTACGTCGACAGGTGCCGTCAACGCGGCCCACGACAGCCTCTCCGGTCTCGGCGGCGGCGGCGCGATGATCAACATGATGTTCAGCGAGATGACGCCCGGCGGTGTCGGCACCGGCATCTACAGCATCCTCGTGATGGCCATCATCGCTGTGTTCCTGGCCGGCCTGATGGTCGGGCGGACCCCCGAGTACCTGGGCAAGAAGCTGGGCAAGACCGAGGTGACCATGGCGTCCATCGCCATGCTCGCCATGCCGCTGCTGGTCCTGGTGCTCACCGGTATCGCCATCGCCCGGCCGTCCACGTTGAGCGCGCTGAACAACAGCGGTGGACACGGCTTCTCCGAGGTGCTCTACGCGTACACGTCGGCGTCCAACAACAACGGCAGCGCGTTCGCGGGTATCACCGTCACCAGCAACTGGTTCCAGTCCACCCTGGGCATCGCCATGGGCTTCGGGCGGTTCGTCCCGATGGTCGCCGTGCTCTGTCTTGCCGGCGCACTGGCCAAACAGAAGAAGGTGCCGGCGACCGCGGGCACCCTGGCCACCACCGGCCCGTTGTTCGCCACCATGGTCACCTTCACGATCGTCCTGGTCGCCGCGATCGTCTTCGTCCCAGCCCTCGCTCTCGGCCCCATCGCGGAGGCAGTGTCATGACAGCGACATCCACCGAATCGCGTGCTCCGGAACAGGAGCAGCAGAACGCGGAGAATCAGAACCGCGTGCACGCGGGTGCGTTCAACCCGAGGCAGCTGTTGGTCTCGCTGCCCGACGCGCTGCGCAAGCTGAACCCACGTCACCAGATGAAGAACCCGGTGATGATGGTGGTGTGGGTGGGCTCGTTGCTCTCCACCGTGTTCGCCATCAGCCAGCCCAGCGTCTTCACCATCGTGACCACGATCTGGCTGTGGTTCACCGTCCTGTTCGCGAACCTGGCCGAGGCGGTCGCCGAGGGCCGGGGCAAGGCGCAGGCAGCGTCACTGCGCAGGTCCAAGAAGGACACCATCGCCCGCAGGCTCACCAGGAGCGGGGCCGAGGAGCGGGTGCCCGGCATCGACCTGAAGATCGGCGACCTGGTGGTCGTCGAGGCAGGCGAGGTCATCCCCGGTGACGGCGACGTCGTCGAGGGCATCGCCACGGTCGACGAGTCGGCCATCACCGGCGAGTCGGCACCGGTCATCCGGGAGTCCGGCGGTGACAGGTCGGCGGTCACCGGCGGCACCACGGTGCTGTCCGACCGGATCGTGGTGAAGATCTCCACGAAGCCGGGCGAGTCCTTCGTAGACCGGATGATCGCGCTGGTCGAAGGCGCGTCCCGGCAGAAGACGCCGAACGAGATCGCACTGACGATCCTGCTCGCAGTGCTGACCATCATCTTCCTGCTCGCGGTCGTCGCGCTGCAGCCGATGGCCGGTTACGCGGGTTCGCTCCAGTCGGTGATCGTGCTGACCGCGTTGCTGGTCTGCCTGATCCCGACAACGATCGGCGCGCTGCTGTCCGCGATCGGCATCGCCGGCATGGACCGGTTGGTGCAGCGCAACGTGCTGGCCATGTCCGGCCGTGCGGTCGAGGCGGCAGGCGACGTGGACACGCTGCTGCTGGACAAGACCGGCACCATCACCTTCGGCAACCGGCGGGCCACCGAACTGGTCCCGGTCGGCACGTCCAGCGTCGAGGACCTGGCGGCCGCTGCCCGGCTGTCCAGCCTCGCCGACGGCACACCGGAGGGCCGCAGCATCCTGGACCTCGTCGCCGAGAAGTACGGCCTGAGCCAACAGGCCGGCGAGGCGGAGAAGTCCGGCGAGTTCGTGCCGTTCACCGCGCAGACCAGGATGAGTGGCATCGACATCGGCGGTCGGCAGGTCCGCAAGGGCGCTGCCAGTTCGGTCCGCGCGTGGGTCACCGAGCATGGCGGCACCGTGCCCGACCAGGTGCACACGGTGGTCGACGGCATCAGCGAGGACGGCGGCACGCCGCTGGTCTGCGCCGAGGTCGCCAACGGGGTGGCGGTGGTGCGCGGCGTGATCCGGCTGTCCGACGTGGTCAAGCCGAAGATCGCCGAGCGGTTCGCCGAGCTGCGCAAGATGGGCATCCGCACCGTCATGGTGACCGGTGACAACCCGCTGACGGCCCGCTCCATCGCCAAGGAGGCAGGCGTCGACGACTTCCTCGCCGAGGCCAAGCCGGAAGACAAGATGGCCCTGATCCGCAAGGAGCAGGAGGGCGGCAAGCTCGTCGCGATGACCGGTGACGGCACCAACGACGCGCCGGCCCTGGCGCAGGCCGACGTGGGTGTCGCGATGAACACCGGGACCATGGCGGCCAAGGAGGCCGGCAACATGGTCGACCTCGACTCCGACCCGACCAAACTGATCGAGGTCGTGGAGATCGGCAAGCAACTGCTGATCACCCGGGGTGCGCTGACCACGTTCAGCATCGCCAACGACATCGCGAAGTACTTCGCGATCCTGCCGGCCATGTTCGGCGCGGTGTACCCGGGCCTGGCCAAGCTGAACATCCTGCACCTGGCCACACCGCAGTCGGCCATCCTGTCCGCTGTCATCTTCAACGCGCTGATCATCGTCGCGCTGATCCCGCTCGCCCTGCGCGGTGTGCGGTACCGGCCCTCCAGCGCGGCGAACCTGTTGCGGCGCAACCTGTTGATCTATGGGGCGGGTGGTGTCGCCATACCGTTCCTCGGTATCTGGGTCATCGACCTGATCATTCGTCACATTCCGGGAATTGGGTGATCGTGATGCGCAACTCCGGACTGCTCCGGCAGACCTGGGCAGGTCTGAAGATCCTGATCGTGTTGACCGTCGTCACCGGCATCATCTATCCGTTCGCGGTGTGGGGAGTGTCGCGGGTGCCCGGCCTGGAGGGCCGGGCCGAGGGATCGATCGTCACGTACAACGGTCAGGCCGTCGGTTCCAGCCTGATCGGCGTCAACCCGATCGACCCGAACGCGAAGAACGACCCGACCGACGACCGCTACTTCCACACCAGGCCGTCGGCCACCGCATCGGACGCCAGCTCGGTCGACAAGACCAAGCTGGGCCTGGGCAGCAACGACCCGTCGTTCTCGGGGGCGTCCAACGAATCACAGGTCAGTGAGGTACTGCTGGCCCAGATCGCGGCACGCAAGCAGATCATCGCCACCCGCGAGGGCGTCAGCCCGAGCAAGGTGCCAGCGGATGCGGTCACCGAGTCCGGCTCCGGCGTCGACCCGGACATCAGCCCGGCCTACGCCGACCTCCAGGTGGCCAGGGTGGCCAGGGTCAACAACCTGTCGGCGGCCACGGTGCAGCGGATTGTCAAGGACGCCACGAGCGGTCGGGGAATCGGCATCCTGGGCGATCCGAACGTCAATGTTCAGGCGCTCAACATCGCTGTGGCCCAAGCGGTCGCGGCACACACCGGATAGTGGTCCTCCCACGTGGACGAGCACGATCAGGCGCAGACTGAGCAGGTGGCTGCCATCGACCTGAACGAGGCCGGGGCCGGTGCGAGCACGCACCGGCCCCGGCGCGGTGAGCTGCGCATCTACCTCGGCGCGGCACCTGGCGTCGGCAAGACCTTCGCCATGCTCGGCGAGGCCAGGCGCCGCTTCGATCGCGGCGCCGACGTCGTCGTCGGCTTCGTCGAGACCCACGGCAGGGAGAAGACGGCCGAACTGCTCACCGGCCTTGAGGTCGTGCCACGTCGGCAGATGGTGCACCGGGGCCACGACTTCGAAGAGATGGACGTCGACGCCATCCTGGCCCGCCATCCCGAGGTGGCGATCGTCGATGAGTTGGCGCACACCAACGTGCCCGGCTCGCGCAACCCGAAGCGTTGGCAGGACGTCGAGGAACTGCTGACCGCCGGTATCGATGTGCTCTCGACGGTGAACGTGCAGCACCTGGAGAGCCTCAACGACGTCGTGCAGCGAATAACAGGTGTGCCGCAGCACGAGACGGTGCCGGACGAGGTCGTGCGCAAGGCCGAGCAGATCGAACTGGTGGACATCACGCCGGAGGCGCTGCGCCGCAGGCTGGCGCACGGCAACGTCTACCCGGCCAACCGGATCGACGCGGCGCTGGGCAACTACTTCCGGGTCGGCAACCTGACCGCGCTGCGCGAGTTGGCGCTGCTGTGGGTGGCCGACCAGGTGGACGTGGCGCTCCAGCGGTACCGCGCCGAACAGCAGATCACCGACACCTGGGAAACCAGGGAACGGGTCGTCGTGTCCATCACGGCAGGCCCGGAGAGCGAGACGCTGATCCGGCGGGCCAGGCGGATCGCCAACCGGGCGGGCGCCGAACTGATGGTGGTGCACGTGCTGCGCGGCGACGGCCTGGCCGGCGCCCCCGCTGAGGCCGTGACCCGGTACCGCAGGCTGTCCGAGGACGTCGGCGCCACCTATCACACCGTCGTCGGCGATGACGTGCCCAGCGCGCTGCTGGCGTTCGCGAGGGGCGTCAACGCGACCCAGCTGGTGATCGGCACCTCCCGGCGGTCCCGGCTGGCCAGGTCGCTGGACGAGGGGGTCGGCGCCGCGATCATCCGGCAGTCCGGCTCGATCGACGTGCACATGGTGACGCACAGCGAAGCGGCGCACGGCGTGCGGGTACGGCTGGAACGCAGCCCGCTGGAGGTGCGGCGGCGGGTGCTGGGCTGGGTGTTGGCGGTGATCCTGCCGGCTGCTGTGACCGGCGGCGGGCTGGTGCTGCACTCGACGTTCGACATCTCGACCAACGCGGCAGGCTTCGTGCTGGCGTCGGTGGCTGTGGCGCTGGTCGGCAGCCTGGGCCCGGCGCTGTTCTCAGCGCTGCTCGGCGCGATACTGCTCAACTACTTCTTCGTCCCCCCGACGTACACACTGAATATCGCGACGCCGGAAAACTTGGTGACGCTGATCACCATGTTGGCGGTGGCCGTGCTCGTGGCGCTGGTCGTGGACCGTGCGGCCCGGCGGGCCACGCAGGCCGCACAGGCCCGCACCGAGGCTGCGCTGCTTGCCTCGTACGCGCGCACCGTGCTGACCCACCCGATGCCGTTGGTCCGGCTGCTCACCCAGGTGCAGGAGAACTTCGGGCTCAACTCGGTGGCCCTGCTGGAGCGGGACGGCACCGGGTGGCAGCGGGTGGCGTGCGTCGGGCCGCGCCCGTGCGACGAGCCGGACGAGGCCGACGTGGATGTCCCCGTCACCCCTGACGTGCACCTGGCGATCCGAGGGCGGGCATTGCCGGCCACCGACCGGCAGGCCCTGGAGGCCGCCGCGGGCCAGGCGCTGCTCGCGCTGCGCCAGCAGCGGATGACAGCGCAGGCCGCGTCGGCCAAGCGCAAGGCCGAGACCACCGAACTGCGCACCGCGCTGCTGTCCGCCGTCGGCCACGACCTGCGCACACCGCTGACCTCGATCAAGGCCGCTGTCGGCAGCCTGCGCGACCCGGAACTGCACCTGTCCGAGCAGGACACCAAGGAACTGTTGGCAGCGGCGGAGGAGTCGGCTGATCGGCTGACCGGCCTGGTGGACAACCTGCTGGACTCGTCCCGGCTGGCCACCGGCGCCGTCGAACCGAACATCCGC
The DNA here is from genome assembly GCA_036502345.1 of Pseudonocardiaceae bacterium. GTDB lineage: Bacteria > Actinomycetota > Actinomycetes > Mycobacteriales > Pseudonocardiaceae > DATEPR01. Next base: position 17,484 of record DASXYT010000368.1, read on the forward strand.
CCGGTCGGCTACGACGAGGTCGTCGCCATCGCCATGTCCGGCATCGACGACCGCCGTCTGGTCGAGGTCGACGTGGACGAGCAACTGCCTGCCGTGCTGGCCGACGCTGGCCTCCTCGAACGGGTGGTGGCCAACGTGGTGGACAACGCGCTGCGGCACGGTCGAGGCAGGCAGGTGAACGACGAACTGCCGGTCGCGGTCCGGGCCAGCGCCTACGGCGGCCAGGTGGAGCTGCGCGTGGTCGACCACGGCAGGGGCCTGCCCAAGGGCTCGGACCGGGCCGTGTTCGCGCCGTTCCAGCGGCTCGGCGACCGGGACGCGACAACCGGCGTCGGCCTGGGGCTGTCCGTCGCCAAGGGGTTCACCGAGGCGATGGGTGGCACGATCCGGGTCGAGGACACGCCAGGCGGTGGGCTCACCGTGGTGATCTCGCTCCCGGCCGCCACCCGAGCGGAACCGGCCGAGTCGTTGGTGCGGGAGGAGATGGCATGAGCGCTGGCCCTGCTGCCACCAAGGTGTTGGTGGTGGACGACGAGCCGCAGATCCTGCGGGCCCTACGGATCAACCTCGCGGCACGTGGCTACCACGTGCTGACCGCGCAGGACGGCACAGCGGCGCTGCGGGCCGCCGTGGACGGCAGGCCGGACGTCGTGGTGCTCGACCTCGGCCTACCCGATCTGGACGGCACCGAGGTGATCGCGGGCCTGCGCGGCTGGTCCACGGTGCCGATCATCGTGCTGTCCGCGCGTACCGACTCGGTGGACAAGGTGCAGGCCCTGGACGCCGGCGCCGACGACTACGTCACCAAGCCGTTCGGCATGGACGAACTGCTGGCCAGGCTCCGGGCCGCCGTCCGCAGGGCGACCACGACGGCGGGCGACGGCGAGGAGGCCGTCGTGGAGACGGACTCCTTCACCGTGGACCTGGTGACCAAGAAGGTGCGCAAGGACGGCGTCGAGGTGCACCTGACGCCGACCGAGTGGGGCGTGCTGGAGGTCCTGGTTCGCAACCGGGGCCGGCTGGTGGCGCAGAAGCAACTGCTGCAGGACGTGTGGGGACCGGCGTACGCGACCGAGTCGCACTACCTGCGGGTCTACCTGGCCCAACTACGCCGCAAGCTGGAACGCGAACCAGCCCATCCCAAGCACCTGCTCACCGAACCCGGCATGGGCTACCGCTTCGAGGCCTAGCTAGAGGGCGGCGCTGACGGCGGCGGCGACGACGGCGGCGGAGAGCTGGGCGGTGGCGATGACGGCGGTGGCGATGACGGCGGTGGCGACTTTGGCGGCGAGGTGTGCTTCGGCGGCGACGTCCTCGGCGGCGTGTGCGTCGGCGGGTTGGTCGCGGTGTTCTGGGTGGTCGTGAAGACCATCCGATGCGTCGTGGTCGTCGTCGCAGCGTTCGTGGTCACCGAGGTCGTCTGCGACGTGGCCTTCGCGGTCGTCGTACCGGTCGGGATCAGCACGACCGGGTTCTCGCCGGTCGGGTCGCCGGGTGTCTGCTGCTGCGGCGCCGCTGGGCCCTGCTGGGCAGGCGGTGGTGCTGACGCGTTGGTGGTGGAGACCGTGGCGAGGGTGGCCAGCACGGTGGCGAGCACGACGCCGGAGCCGGCGAGGATGACCATCGCTCTGGACTTCGAGCGGCCTTCCGTCGGCGGCGCGGTCAGCTCGGGACCGGTCGGTTCAGTCACAGCTCTCTCCCTGAGTGACGCTGTATCGAACGGGGAGCAGTCTGCCCTACCCCGTTGTGGATCACTAACCGCGTGTCAGTAGCCGAAGTCCTGGGTCCAGTACCAGCCACTTGTCGCCAGGCCGATGCCGATGGCGGTGAACTGGCAGTTCAGGATGTTCGCGCGGTGGCCTTCCGAGTTCATCCAGTCCGTCATGACCTGCGTCGCGCTGGTCTGGCCCTCCGCGATGTTCTCGCCGGCGGGACTGGGGTAGCCGGCCGCGGTCTCGCGCTTGTCGAACGTGACGCCTGCGGGCGTGGTGTGCGAGAAGTAGTTGTTGGCCGACATGTCGTCGCTGTGGCCCTGCGCCGCCTTGTCCAGCCGGGGATCCTCGGTCAGCGCCTTGCAGCCCGCTGTCGCCCGGGCCTGGTTGACCAGCGCGAACACCTGGTCGGTCTGGCTCTGCGGCGGGTTTGACGTGGTGGTCGTCGACGGATGTGTCGTCGTGGTGGGCTTCTTGGTGGTCGGTGCTGCCGGTTTCGTCGTGGTCGTCGCCGCTGTGGTGGGGTGCGACTTCTTCGCGGTACCTGTTCTGACGTGGCCGGTCAGCGGTGCGCCGTCGGGTCCGGTGGGTGGTGCCGTGGTCACCACCAGATCCGCGGGTTCGAAGTCAGCGGTGTCCGCGAGAACGCCCCCACCTGGGGACAACTGGTTCAGCAGCGTGGTGCCACCGACCGTCACAGCGCCTAACAGCACCGCGACCAGTGTCACTCGGATGGACGATGCTCGTCGCCCCGATCTGCTCACGGACGGGCACCGTACCACCAATGTGGGACCGCTGAACGGGCGAGAATTTGACGCAATTTCGTGGCCAGGCACGATGGTGGAGTGACACAGGACGTCCGTATGACGGCGTGGGTGCACGGCCAGGTGCAGGGGGTCGGGTTCCGCTGGTGGACCAGGAGCAAGGCATTGGCCCTGGGCCTGACCGGCAGCGCGCGCAACCTGCCTGACGGCCGGGTCGAAGTGGTGGCCGAAGGTTCGAGGAACGCCTGTTGCGATCTGCTCGACCAACTACGCTCGCCCGGCACACCGGGAAGTGTGCGGACCGTCGTGGAGCGCTGGAGCGACGCCCGTGGCGGCCTGGCCGGGTTCGTGGAGCGGTGACGGGGGTAACTCCCCGTCCGGGGCAGTCGTGACGAAGGCCTGTGACGAAGGGGTCTGCCTCCCACTGTTGACCTGGTCGGACCGGTACCCTCGATCGGACGGATTGCTGGGAGGGAACAGGCGCACATGCACCTCAAGAGCCTGACGCTGAAGGGCTTCAAGTCCTTCGCCTCGGCTACCACGCTGCGCTTCGAACCCGGCATCACCTGCGT
>DASXYT010000369.1:0-10478 GCA_036502345.1 Pseudonocardiaceae bacterium
ACGACATGGTCATCGACCAGCACGTAGAGTGCGGTCAGGAGGGTGTTCAGGTTATTCGTCACAGATTGATCATGGACACCCTCCGCCTGTGTCGTCTCACCGGGGCCACTTCACATGATCTTCACCGCATCAATCATCTAGTTGGCGTGCAGGGCCGCGTTCAGTTCGATGCCGGTGCCCCTGCGGGCGAGGACTTCCACCGTGCCGGTGGTGGAGTTGCGGCGGAAGAGCAGGCCCGGGTTGCCGGACAGGTCCTTGGCCTTGACGACGCGGCCGTCCGGCAGCGTGACCCTGGTGCCGGCGGTGACGTACAGGCCGGCCTCGACCACGCAGTCGTCACCCAGCGAGATGCCGATGCCGGCGTTGGCGCCGATCAGGCAGCGTTCGCCTACCGTGATGACCTCCTTGCCGCCGCCGGAGAGCGTGCCCATGATGGACGAGCCGCCGCCGACGTCCGAGCCGTCGCCCACGAGGACGCCACCGGAGATCCGGCCTTCCACCATGGACGAGCCGAGCGTGCCGGCGTTGAAGTTGACGAAGCCCTCGTGCATCACGGTGGTGCCGCTGGCCAGGTGCGCACCCAGCCGAACCCGGTCGGCGTCGGCGATCCGCACGCCGGTGGGCAGGACGTAGTCGACCATCCTGGGGAACTTGTCCACACCGAACACGGTGACCGGCCCGCGAGCCCGCAGCGCCAGCCTGGTCGACTCGAAGCCCTCGACCGGGCATGGGCCGTGGTTGGTCCACACCACATTCGACAGCAGCCCGAACACGCCGTCCATGTTGCAGCCGTGCGGCTGGATCAGCCGCCACGACAACAGGTGTAGCCGCAGGTACACGTCGTGTGCGTCGACCGCCGGGTCATCCAGTGACGCGATCGACGTGCGCACCGCGACCACGTCGACGCCCCGGTCGGTGTCCGGTCCGAGGCTGTCGGCAACCGACCCGCCGAGCGCCGCCACGGCCTGCTCGGCGTCCAGCACGACCGAACCGGTCGACGCTGTCGCCCCGAGCTTGGGCTGCGGGTACCAGGTGTCCAACACGGTGCCGTCGCTGGTCACGGTGGCCAGGCCGACGGCGTGCGCGCCGTTCGCGGGTGTGTTCACGCCGAACACCGTAATCGGTGCCGCAACCCGCCTGAGCAGCGGCTCAGGGACTGGCGGGCGTACTCGCCAGCGCCTTGGCGATGGCGTCCAGGTCGTGGCCGATCGCTGTCAGGGCCGCCGGGCAGCCGTCGCGCTGCGCCGTGCTGGGTGTGCCGCTGATCGTGTCGCACGCCATCGACTGGTAGCTGTGCACCGAGTTGGCCATGGCACTGATCTGACGTGCCTGGCTGGGCAACTCGGCCTGCAGCGAGGACACCGTGTTCGCCACCTCGGTGACGTACCGCCCGCAGTTGCCCGGATTCTGCTGACCCTGTTTGCCACGACACGGATCGGACTGCAGCGCCGGGACCTTCACCTGGAGGTCGGACACGTTGTTCGTGTAGCCGGCGCCCGGGTTCTGGTCACCCGGCTGGTCGTCCGCACAGCCCGCCAACACCAACACGACCGCGACCCCCGCGAGTGCGGTGACGATTCGGCCGGTGGCACGGCGCATGTGGTCCTCCAAGGGGCAGCCGGGCTTTCGTCCCCCACGCTACGCACCGACCCAGCGCGGCTATCGTCGGCCCGGTGACCGTGCGACTGGACCTGACCAGCGACCCCGTCGAGTTGACCACCGCCCTCGTCGACCTGCCCAGTGTGTCCGGTGACGAGGCCACCATCGCCGACGCTGTGCACGACGCGCTGGCGAAGCAGGCGTCGCACCTCGAACTGACCCGCTCCGGCAACGCTGTGCTCGCCCGGACCAACCTGGGCAGGCGGTCCAGGGTGGTCTTCGCAGGTCACCTGGACACTGTGCCGATCAACGACAACGTGCCGCACCACCGCACCGGTTCCGGCGCTGACCTGGTCCTGCACGGCTGCGGCACCGCGGACATGAAGAGTGGTGACGCTGTCCTGCTGCACCTCGCTGCCACGATCACCGATCCGGCGCACGACATCACGTTCGTGTTCTACGACTGCGAGGAGGTCGAGGCCAGCCGCAACGGTCTCGGCCGGATCGAGCGGGACCTGCCGGAGTGGCTGCGCGGCGACCTGGCCGTGGTGTGTGAGCCGTCCAACGCCGTGGTCGAGGCCGGTTGCCAGGGCACCATGCGGGTCGAGGTGCGCACGTCAGGCATCAGGGCACACACCGCGCGGGCCTGGATGGGCGAGAACGCGATCCACGCGATGAGCAGCGCGCTGAACCGGCTGGCCGAGTACCAGCCGCGCCGGGTGGACATCGACGGCTGCCTCTACCGCGAGGGCCTGCAGGCGGTCCGGATCGGTGGCGGCGTGGCCGGCAACGTGGTGCCCGACGAGTGTGTCCTGACGGTGAACCACAGGTTCGCGCCGGACCGCTCGGCCGAACAGGCGGAGGCCCACCTGCGCGAGGTGTTCGACGGCTTCGACGTGACCGTGACCGACTCCGCCTCCGGCGCGCTGCCCGGGCTGTCCGCACCGCTGGCCGTCGGCCTGCTGGCCGCCACCGGCTGCACCCCGGTGGCCAAGCTGGGCTGGACGGACGTGGCCAGGTTCGCCGCGCTGGGCATGCCCGCGGTCAACTTCGGTCCCGGTGACCCGACGCTGGCGCACACCAAGCAGGAACACGTACCGGCGGCGCAGATCACCGAGTGCGTCACGCTGCTGCGCGCGTTCATCGGGTAGTTGAGCCGGTTCACCCCGAGTTGAGCCGACGTTCACGAGTCATCGTGGCGGCCGTTGCCTTGCGCTGATTCCCTCCATCCTGCGGTACCCGACGGTTGCCGTGCGAGAGGAAGGTGCACTGATGGCCGAATCGACGTCAGGTTTCAACCGCCGCCGTTTCATGGGTGGCGTCGCAGGTGCCGCCGCAGTGGGCGGCGTGCTATCCGCGGGACTGCCCTCCGGCATGGCAGAGGCGATGGCCGAGCCACGCAGGAAGGGCAGCCTCGACGACGTCGAGCACGTCGTCGTGCTGATGCAGGAGAACCGCAGTTTCGACCACTACTACGGCACCATGCGCGGTGTCCGCGGCTTCGGTGACCGGGCCCCGGTACGGCTGGGCGACGGCACCGTCTTCCACCAGCCGGACGCCGGCCGCACCGACGGCGGCTTCCTTGAGCCCTTCCACGTCGACACATCCAAAGTAGACGGTCAGGACATCAGGGACCTGGACCACAGCTGGATCCCGACGCACAACGTGTGGGACAACGGCAAGTGGGATGCCTGGGTGCCGAACAAGTCCGAGCTGGCCATGGGCTACTTCACCTCCGCCGACATCCCGTTCCAGCGCGCGCTGGCCGACGCTTTCACCACGTGTGACCACTACTTCTGCTCGATCCAGGGCCCGACGACACCGAACCGGCTGTTCCACTGGTCCGGCACGATCAACCCGGCAGGCGACCTGGGCGGCCCCGCGATCACCAACCCGGACGACTACAACCCGGTCTTCAACTGGACCACCTACCCGGAGCGCCTGCAGGCGGCGGACATCTCCTGGCAGATCTACGCCAACAAGGAGGTCGGCGACGGCGGTGGTCTGGACGGCTGGGTCGGTGACTTCGGTGACAACCCGTTGTGGCTGTTCCAGGCCTACCACGACGCCATGGTCAGCCCGGACCCCGCCGTCCGGCAGTTGGCCGACCGCGCGAACGTGATCCTGCCGTGGCAGCCGAACTCGGGCCTCGGCATGAACGCCAACCACGTGCTCGCCGACTTCGTCGCAGCCGCCAAGGCCGGCACCCTGCCCAAGGTGTCCTGGATCGTGGCGCCCTTCGCCTGGTGCGAACACCCGACCGCCCGGCCCGTCGACGGCGCCGTGTACGTGCAGACCGTGCTGAAGGCGTTGTGGGACAACCAGAAGCTGTGGGACTCCACGGCGCTGTTCATCAACTACGACGAGAACGACGGCTTCTTCGACCACGTCGTCCCGCCGACCGCCCCGGACGGCACCGCTGACGAGTTCGTGGACGGCCTGCCGATCGGCCTCGGTCCGCGCGTGCCGATGACGGTCATCTCGCCGTGGAGCAGGGGTGGGTGGGTCAACTCGCAGGTGTTCGACCACACCTCGGTGATCCGGTTCCTGGAAAGCTGGACCGGCGTGCGCGAGCCGAACATCTCGGCCTGGCGGCGGTCCATCACCGGTGACCTGACCAGCTGTTTCGACTTCTCGAAGCGGGACCTGTCGATCCCGAGGCTGCCCGACGCCAACAAGCTGCAGGCGATCGCCGACCAGACTCAGTCGAAGCTGCCGGCGCCGACCCCGCCCGCCGTCGGTGACCAGGTGGCGCCGCGCCAGGAGCCAGGCGTTCGGCCTGCTCGTGCACTGCCCTACCAGCCGACCGCGAACGCATCGGTGAACACCGCGACCGGCAACGTCACGCTGGCGCTGGCCAACAGCGGTTCGGCGGCCATCCAGCTCGGTGTCTACCCGAACGGTGCCACGCCGTCCCGGCTCGACATCGCGCCTGCCGGCCGGGCCAGCACGACCGTGCCGGCGGCCAGCGACGGTTCCTACGACATCGCGGTGTACGCGGCGAACGGCTTCCTGCGCGAGTTCGCGGGTCGGCGTGGCGGGTTGGCCGTCGAGGTCACCGTGACCGTCGTGGACGGACCGCACCACCCGAAGCTGCGCATCGCGGTGCACAACGGCGGCAGGTCGACGGCCACCGTCCGGGTCACCGGCACCCGGCCCGGCGCGGGTCGGCCGTCCACGTTCCGCGTCCCGGCCGGCACCACGGTGAGCACCGACAGGGACGTGGTCGGGGACGGCCACGGCTGGTACGACGTGCTGGCCACGGTGGACGGCGACTCGACCTACCGGCGCCGGTTCGCGGGCCACGTGGAGAACGGCGAGGACACGATCACCGGCTGAGCCGAGTCACCCACCCGCGCGGACGACTCGCCCTCCGGCGTGGTCGGGTCGTTCGCGCGGGCGGTCGAGTCGCGTATTGGAGCAGGCGAGTCGCCCCCTTGCGGAGCCGAGTCGCCCTCTGACGCGGCCGAGTCGGCTGCCTGCGCGGACGACTCGCCCTCCGGCGTGGTCGAGTCGCGCGCCTGGGTGGACGAGTCGTCCACCTGCGCGGTTGTCACGCGCCGGCGTGGTCGAGTCGTCCGCGGGTGCGGTCGAGTCGCGTGTCGGAGTGGTCGAGTCGGTCCCTTGCGTGGGCGAGTCGCCCTCCGGCGCGGTCGAGTCGGCTGTCTGCGCGGTCGAGTCGCGCCTGCACGGTCGAGTCGTCCGCCGGTGCGGCCGACTCGCCGATTGGCGTGGCCGGCCATGCCCCGCCGAGCGCGTCAGCTGATCGGGTCCAGCCGGATGATCGGGAACACGCGGGTCGTCTTCTTCTCGTACTCCAGGAAGTCGGGCCAGTAGTCGACCAGCTTGGCGTACAGCCGATCCCGCTCAGCACCCTCGCGCAGCACGGTCGGCTTGGTGGTCAGCGTGCTGTCGCCCACCTCGATGGTCGCCTCGGTCATGACCTCGACGTTGCCGACCCAGACCGGGTCGTTCGGCGCGCCGCCGAGGGAGCCTGCGACCAGCAGGGCGTCGCCGTCGGTCGTGTAGACCAGCGGGTAGAGCCGCTCCGTACCGGTCTTCTTGCCGATGACGTGCAGGATCAGCAGGTGCTTGCCCTCGAAGTGGCCGCCGACCACCCCGTGGTTTCCCCGGAACTCGTTGATGATCTCAGAGTTGAAATCGTTCATGCGCACATACTATTGAATCGCGTAAGCCGATGGGGCGGCAGGTGATCCAGGGCGCACGCCTAGACTCGGTGCGTGACGGCGGAATCCCAGGTGACAGACGGCGACGCGGAGCATCCGCGGGAGAAGCAACGCGGACCGGTGGTGCTGCGCAGGTCGCGGCTCGTGGAAGGGACCACCACCGATCAGCGGTTGCTGGACTCGCGCGGCCCCAGTGACTGGGTGCACACCGACCCGTGGCGGGTGCTGCGGATCCAGGCCGAGTTCGTGGAGGGCTTCGGCGCGCTGGCGGAGGTGCCCAAGGCGGTCACCGTGTTCGGCTCCGCACGCACCCAGCGGGACAACCCGGAGTACGCGCTGGGCCGCGAGTTGGGCGCGGCCCTGGCCGCAGCCGGCTTCGCAGTCATCACCGGTGGCGGACCCGGCTCGATGGAGGCCGTGAACAGGGGTTGCTCGGAGGCGGGCGGGCTGTCCGTCGGGCTGGGCATCGAGTTGCCGTTCGAGCAGGGCCTGAACCCGTGGGTCGACCTCGGCGTGAACTTCCGCTACTTCTTCGCCCGCAAGACCATGTTCATCAAGTACGCGCAGGCGTTCATCTGCCTGCCCGGCGGCTTCGGCACGCTCGACGAACTGTTCGAGTCACTGACCCTCGTGCAGACGAAGAAGGTCACGAAGTTCCCCGTCGTGCTGTTCGGCACCGAGTACTGGGGCGGCTTGTACGACTGGCTGCAGCGGACCGTGCACGCAGGCGGCAAGGTCTCCGAGCGGGACATGGAACTGCTGCACCTGACCGACGACATCAACGACGCGGTCAGCGTGGTGGAGAACGCCTATCTGGCCTGGCAGGACGCGCACTGACCGACCACTGATCGGGCGAGGCCGCTCAGTGCGCGCTGTGCTCAGGCCCAGGGGGTGGCGCCGGTGAAGTCGTTGGTCAGCGTCGTGTGCGTCGACGTGAGGATGGCGGAGTCCTTCGAGATCAGACCGAGTTCCCGGTTGCGGGTCAGCGATGCGCTGGAGAAGTTCTCCGACCCGAGGAACACCCTGGCCGCGGTCGTGCCGAAGTCGGCGAGGATCGCCTTGGCGTGGATGAAGATCGGGGTCTCGCCGGTGTAGGTGGACACGTGCGCGCCTGCCGTCTTGAGCGCGTCGAACTCGGTGGCGTACTCGTCGCCGGTATTGGTCATGATGACCTGCACGTTCACCCCACGCTTGGCCGCGTTCTCCAGGGCCGTGGTGACCGCGGGCAGGCCCATCTCCTCGTTCTCCACCTGGAGTGTCTTGGTGGCCCCGTTGATCAGGGCGAGGATCTGGGTCTGCGAGTCGGTCGGGCTCCAGACCAGGTTGTCACCGTCGGTCGGCGTGATCGCGGTGTGCGCGAAGTCGGCGTTGAAGACCTTCTCGATCGCGTTGACATCGATCTGGTTGCTGTCAATGACAGCGAAATCCCTGGTCGTCGCGTAGAACTGGCTGGTCAGATTGCCGGTCATGATGGCGGAGTCGGTGCCGTCCACCGTGATGGTCTTCTGGTGGGTTGCGGCGAATGTCGTGTTCGCCCACACCACCTGCACGCCATGCGCGGCCAGGAAGTTGAAGGCGGCGGTGTTGTTGGACTTCTCCAGATTGGTGTCCAGGATCACCCGGACCGTGACACCGCGTGCCGCGTCGGCGGCCAGATCGTTTTCCGCTGTGGTGTCCTGTAGTTCGTACATCGTCATGTCGACCGACTTGGTGGCCGAGTTGATGAACGTGTAGATCGGCGTGTAGCCCTGGTCGGGTGCTGTGATCAGCGTGTAGTTGCTGACCGCTGCGGACGAGGCGGTCGCTGTGGCGACGCAGCCCGCCGCGACCAGGCCGAGAATTGTGGGCGCGACCAATAAGCGGGTTAACTTCATTGTCACGGTCACTTCCGTTGGATGACAGAACGAATTGGTTATACCTATTCGGCCGTGCGATCATCAACGAATTGAGTGTGAATAGACGTGACTCAGAAGTTAACAGTAGGTCTGAATAGTTGAATTTTCACAGATTAACGAGAAATGCGTGGAATTCAGGCCGCGTCCGGCCGCTTGTGGTAGGCGTCCACATACTCCTGGCCGGACAGTTCCAGAATCGCGTACATGATCTCGTCGGTCACCGAGCGGCGGACGGCAGGCGAGTCGGCCAGCCCGTCGTAGCGGGCGAACTCCAGCGGCTTGCCGAACCGCACGGTGACCGGCGTCATCCTGGGGATCCTCGCGCCGACCGGCATCATCGCGGCGGTGCCGATCAGCGCCAGCGGGACCACGGGTGCGCCCGTGGTCAGCGCCAGTTGGGCCACGCCGGTGTGGCCGCGGTGCAGCCTGCCGTCCAGCGAGCGGGTGCCCTCCGGGTAGATGCCGAACGCGCCGCCATTGGTGAGCACGTCGGTGGCGACATCGAGCGCGGCCAGCGCCGCCCTGCCCTTGCCCCGGTCCACCGGGACGTGACCCAGCGCGCCGAGCATGCTGCCGACGAGGCGCTGGCGGGGGCTGCGGCCACGGAAATATTCGGACTTGGCGAGGAATGCCACCGGCCGCCCGGCGACCAGGGGGATCAGCACGCTGTCGATGAACGAGAGGTGATTGCCGGCGAGGATCACGGCGCCGCGCTTCGGGACGTTGTCCAGGCCTTCCACGTTCGGCCGGTAGACAGCCTTGGCGGCCGGCGCGATCACACCTCGGATCACCTCGTAGAGCACCGCATCCTCCTCGGGGTCGTACCGAGGTTACCCGGACGATGCCGAACAGGTCGATGAGCGTGCGGCGGTCGTGGCACGCTGGGTCGGTGACGGCGACCAGGTTCGGCAAGCGCACGGTGTCGCAGGATCGCGCGCTCGTGATGGCCATCGTGAACCGCACGAAGGACTCGTTCTACGACGCGGGCGCGACGTTCAGCGACGAGGCCGCGCTGCGCCGGGTGGACGCCGTGGTGGCCGAGGGTGCCGACATCGTGGACATCGGTGGGGTGCGGGCGGGCTCGCAGGGCGAGACGGTGGACGTCGACGAGGAGATCCGCAGGGTGGTGCCGTTCGTGGCCGCCGTGCGGGAGCGGCACCCGGACGTCGTGCTGTCCGTGGACACCTGGCGGCACGAGGTCGGCCGGGAGGTCTGCGCCGCTGGTGCCGACCTGATCAACGACACGTGGGCCGGCGCCGATCCCCGGCTGGCCGAGGTGGCTGCCGAGTTCGGCGTCGGCATCGTTTGCTCGCACACCGGCAACCTGCCGCCGCGTACCGACCCGCACCGGGTGCGCTACGCCGACGTCGTGGCCGAGGTGGTCGCCGAACTGGTCGCGGCGGCCGACCGGATGGTCGCCATCGGTGTGCCGGCGGAGGGCATCCTGATCGACCCGACTCACGACTTCGGCAAGAACACCTGGCACGGCCTTGAGCTGCTGCGCAGGCTGGACGAACTGGTGGCCACCGGCTGGCCGGTGCTGATGGCGTTGTCCAACAAGGATTTCGTCGGCGAGACCCTCGGTGTCGGGCTGACCGACCGGGTGGACGGCACGCTGGCCGCGACGGCCGTCGCAGCCTGGCGCGGGGCGCGCGCGTTTCGCGCGCACGAGGTGCGGCGGACCAGGCACGTGGTCGACATGGTGGCCAGCATCGCGGGCACGAGGCCACCGGCCGACGTGCTGCGGGCGCTGGCGTGACCCTGGTGCCGGCCGCCGAGGCGTGGTTCGCGGACCGGACCTGGCAAAATCCTCAGTGGACAGTGGAGTCGTTGGTCCGCGCGCGGGATGGGCGGACGGTCAGTGTCGTGCTGCCCGCGCTGGACGAGGAGCAGACCGTCGGCGGGGTGGTCGCGGCGGTCCTGCCGCTGGTCGGCTCCGTGGTGGACGAGTGTGTCGTTGTCGACTCGGGCTCGACCGACCGCACGGTCGAGATCGCGACGGCGGCCGGCGCGCGCGTGGTGCACCGGTCCGACGTGCTGCCGGACGTGCCGCCGCTGCCCGGCAAGGGTGAGGTGCTGTGGCGGTCGGTCGCCGCGACCAGCGGGGACGTGCTGGTGTTCCTGGACTCGGATCTTGTCGATCCCGATCCCGGCTTCGTGACCGCGCTGCTCGGGCCGATGTTGACCGAGCCGGGCACGCATCTGGTGAAGGGTTTCTACCGGCGGCCGCTGCGGCTGGAGACGGAGGAGACCAGTGCCGGCGGTGGTCGGGTGACGGAGTTGATGGCCCGCCCGTTGCTGTCCGCGCTGCGGCCGGAGTTGTCCGGGGTCGTGCAGCCGCTGGGCGGTGAGTACGCGGTGAGCAGGGAGTTCGCCGAGTCGGTGCCGTTCGCGGCGGGCTACGGCGTGGAGATCGGCTTGCTGTTGGACGCGTACGCGCGGTTCGGGCTGGCCGGGTTGGCGCAGGTCAACCTGGGTGTCCGCAAGCACAGGAACCGGTCGCTGGCCCAACTCGGCGTGATGGCGCGGCAGATCCTCGGTACTGCGTTGGTCCGGTGCGGGGTGGTCGATGATCCGGCAGGTTCGACCGGATTCACCCAGTTCGTCCAAGTGGCCGGCGAGTGGCTGCCGGACGAGCACGACGTGCTGGTCGCCGACCGACCGCCGATCCGCGATCTGCTGGCCAGCCCGACTGTCGATCAAGGCGGCCGAGTCGACGGCTGACGTGGCCGACTCGCCCACCGGCGAGGACGAGTCGACCGCTGGCGCGCGCGAGTCGACCGCGGGGGTGGGCGAG
>DASXYT010000370.1:0-2365 GCA_036502345.1 Pseudonocardiaceae bacterium
GCCTGAAGGCGATCCCGACCGGTCGGCCCAGCCGCGGTCCTCGGGCGTCGGGCGACCTTCGTGGGCGAAGCGGGCAGCTGGAAACTGCTCCGTCATTACCGCACTCCGTTTCACTGGACCGGGGTTGGCCGTGCAGCCGTATCGAGGTGATCGTGGAACCGAGTCGATCGAGATCCTGCGTCAGCTGCCGGCCGTGAGGTCCAGGGCACAGTGTGGCCGCACCACCTCATTCGTTCGGCTTCGCCTTGGCGTTACCGGCAAACGGGGGTGTGGGTGATAGTCAGTTTTCGGTGTTGTGGTGCTGCGTCAGACGTTTGCCACCGGTTGCCCGGCGAGCACCCGGACGGTGTCGGTGAGCACCCGGACCGGAATGCGTGGATCGATCGCGCGCCGCACACCGAGACCGATGCCGAGGCTGAACAGCGCGGCTGCCAGGTCCTCGGCCGGCATCGGCAGTGTCACACCGGATTCGTCGGCGCTGTCGGCGAGCACCGCCGCGATCACACCCTGGATCGCCTTGCCCCGTTCGGCCAGTTGCGCCCGCAGTGTCCCGTCATGCCGGGTATGCGTCGCGAACTCGACCTCCAGCGCGGTCCAGTTGTCGTCGCCGATGGTGCTTTCGGCCCATTCCTGCACGGCGGTCAGGCGATCGTCGAGCGTGCCGGCGGAGGCAACGGCAGTGGTGATCCTGCGCATCCGCTCGGCGTGCACGGCGTCCAGCACCGCGCCGCAGAGCTGTTCCTTGCTGCGGAAGTTGGAGTACACGGCGCCCTTGGAGAAGCCGGCCTCGTCCGCGACCCGCTCCAGCGAGGTGGCTGCGTAGCCGTCCCGCAGGAAGGCGGTCGTCGCGGTGTCGATCAGCCGTTCGCGCGTGCGGGCCTGACTCTCGACGCGCGTCAGTCGTGCCATGACGGGAGTCTAGCCGTCGTCGCGGCCGGCCGTGTGTCACGGCGAAAGTCCGCTGTGGACAGGGGATCGACGTGGCCTGCTGCGATCGGCCACGGCAGGCTCGGAACGACCGCTGGCCGATCGGTCACGCGACTCCGACAGGTCAGGGCAGGGGAGTGGGTGCCGCGAGGTAGGACTGGGTCCTCGTCACCCAGTAGTAGAAGTCGCCCGGCGCGCTCTGGTCCGCGCCGACCATCTCCGGCACGCCGTAGGTGCCGGTCCCGGTGCCCGCGCCGAACAGGATCGCGACGACGCCGTCGGACGCCGCTGCCGCCAGGTGTGAGCCCCAGGTGACCGTGCTGCCCGACACCGACACGAGCGGGTCCGCGCCGGGATTCTGCCCGTAGAAGGCCAGTGCGTTGCCGCTGCTGGTGAACGAGTCGCCGTAGAAGAAGGTCGACGCGGAGTCCTCGTCCTGCTCCAGGGTCGCGTCGTCGAGGGACGGGAACGTGCCGCTCGCGTTCCAGTAGGTCGGACTCGGAGTCCTCGTGGCGTTGAGGTGTCCGACCGGGATCTGCCACAGCACGGCCGGCAGCCCGAGCGACTGCCGGATCGTCTTCACGTACAGCAGGTAGTTGTCCCAGTGGGTCGCGTCGAGGTAGCGGATGTCCCCGGCCGGGTTCGGGTCACGCAGCACACCGAAGTCCTGGCCCCACTGGTCGAAGGCGACGAAGTCGGCGTCGTAGCCGATGTTCGCGGTGGCGAGGAATCCCGCCACTGTCGTCCCGGTGGCCGCCACGGCCTGCTGCCCGGCCGCGAATCCCATGGTGTCGGTGTCCTTGAGCGGGTCTCCGGCGGCCCAGTCGTTGACCTGCCAGCCGACGAACGCGGCCGGGTCGTACTTCTTGATGGTGTAGTTGACGGCCTGCACGAGGCCCGCCAGGTTGCCGGCAAAGGTCGGGTCGCCGCTGCCGAGCACACCCGAGCTGTACGCGGCGGCGGTCGCGGCCGGCATCGCGGTGGCGTTGTTGCCGTACTGCGCGCCGTAGTTCTGCTCGATGTAGCCGAGCATGTCGGGCTCGATGATCCAGCCCACCGGCTTGCCGGCGGACGCGGTCGACGCGGCCTTCGCCGCCGCCTCCAGGGACTGCAGGTAGGTGGTCACCCAGCCGCTGTTCTGCATGTTGGTGAAGTCGACGCCGGTGCCGTCCACGTTGCCGTTCATGCCGTACTCGACCAACACCGGGGTCATGCCGAAACTTTCGGCGTGACCGACCAGGGTGGTCGTGGTGCTCGCCCAGTTCGGGAAGTCGTTGCCCAGCAGGTACTCGTAGCCGTAGTCGGGCACGGCGCCGTGGGTGGCCATGGTGTGGAGGAAGGCGTCCACGGTGCTGCCCGGCGTGTACACGGTGCCGATCGAGAGGTAGGAGGGGTGCCAGGCGGTGCTGCCACCGCCACCGCTGTTCGCCGGCAGTGT
>DASXYT010000371.1:0-7521 GCA_036502345.1 Pseudonocardiaceae bacterium
CTCGGCCTGCTCGCCGAGCCGCCCGTCGGCGGCGCGGCCCGGCAGCGCTGGGAGTCGTTGCTGGCGCTTGTCGAACTGGCAGAGGAGTTGGCCGCCTCGGCGGCCGAGGCCGACCTGCAGCAGTACGTGGCCGAATTGGAACAGCGGGCCGACGCACAGCACCCGCCGACCGTGGAGGGCGTCACGCTGGCGTCGCTGCACGCCGCGAAGGGCCTGGAGTGGGATGCGGTGTTCCTGGTCGGCCTGGTGGACGGCACGCTGCCGATCCAGCACGCGGACGACGACCCGGCCGCCGTCGAGGAGGAGCGCAGGCTGCTCTACGTCGGAGTGACCAGGGCACGGGAGCACCTGTCGTTGACGTGGGCGCTGGCCAGGTCGGCAGGTGGCCGCCGGGGCAGGCGACGCAGCAGGTTCCTCTACGGGCTGATCCCGGACGACCACCCGACCGCCCGACTGACCAAATCGATCGGTCGGGACGGCAGGCGGGACGGCGTGCCGCCCAAGTGCCGGCTGTGTGGCGCGCCGTTGGTCGGCACGTTGCCCGTCAAACTCGGCAGGTGTGCGGATTGTCCGTCCGATGTGGACGAGGAACTGCTGGTCAGGCTCAAGTCCTGGCGAGCCGACCAGGCCCGCATGCTGAAGGTGCCGTCGTACGTGGTGTTCACGGATGCAACGCTGGTCGCGATCGCCGAGCAGCGGCCGATGGACGTTGCGGGATTGGTGTCGATTTCTGGCATCGGAGCTGCGAAACTGGACAGGTACGGATCGGACGTCCTGGCCCTGGTGCAGGGAAGTACGGCCGACAGCGCCTGACTTTCGTTGATCCACAGGCAGGGCACGAGCGACCGCCCGTGGTCAAGCTCGCTACCTTCGTATGGTCAATTCGAAAAAAGAGTTGCCCCGGCCCACCAGGGTCCAATAACCTGCTCGTACTGGGTCCGCAAGGGCCAAAAACGTCCCCGACACGACGAAGGAGGGTGGCCATCATGATCGGAATCGACACCATCGCCGCCCCCGGCTACCTCGTGCCTGGGGACGTTCGCATGTCTGAACTGTCGGTCGGTCAGACGAAACTGCGTAACGGTCGATGGGTCGAGTCCAGCCAGCGGTGCATCACCGTGCCCACGTTTGCTGTTGCCAACATCGTTGCGTCCAAGCATGTCCGTGTCCTGACCACGGTCATGACTGATGCCCCGACTGGTGTTCCGCCGTCCGCCCTTGTGAGGCGCACTTGACGCAAGTCAAGCGCAGAGGCTCTCGAAGGCCGCGGACCCCGGAAGGGATCCGCGGCCTTTGTGTTTTTCCGGTCAGCTAACAACTATCGACGCGACAGGAGTCGACGTTATGTACACAGCAACCGCCCCGTACTCAAGCGGGTCGGTCCTAGAGCTCGGCGGAGGCGTTGCCGAGCTGCTGGACGCAACGCCATTGGCAGGGCCCGAACTGCCCTGTCAGGTCAACGACCCGGACCTGTGGTTCGCCGAGTCGCCGACCGATCTGGAGCGTGCCAAGGCCATGTGCACCGACTGCCCGGTCCGGGCACAGTGCCTGGCCGGCGCGTTGGCAAGGCACGAGCCGTGGGGCGTCTGGGGAGGCGAGATCTTCGAGCGGGGTCTGGTTATCCCTCGGAAGCGGCCAAGAGGTCGGCCCAGAAAGGACGACCGCAGGCACGAGCCCGTGCCGAGCGTCCGGACCGACAAGGCAGCCAAGGAGGCCGCGGCATGAACAGCAACCGAACCACCAGTGACACCAACCCGATGACTGAGAACTACTACTCGAACGGAACTGTGATGTTGCTTCAGGAAGCCATGGCAAGAGCACGAATGCGAGAGAGCCAACGCGTGGCCGCCGAATGGCGGCTCGCGCGGCGGCTCACCTCCGCCAAGCGTTGGGGTCGGCTGTCCAACTGGGCAGCACGCCATGCCGCGGAGGCGAACCGCGCACTCTGATCGCGCGAGACAAGAGGGATCAACGTGGGTTGAGCGGCCGGCACGCCCCGGATAGCGTGCCGGTATGCCCGCACACACCCACGACGGAATCGACTGGGTAGCGAGGCTTGCGGATCTCCGACGAGCCGACGAGGCGAACGGACCTGCGCAGCGGGCCGTCGCCGAGCGCCTGATCGCGTCACTACCGGCACCGCGACCGACCGTCCTCGACGTCGGTTGCGGTGCCGGCGGCATGAGTGCCGCCTTGGCCGCGGCCCTGGCCGCCCGATCAGCCCGACCCGATGGATCAATTGGCTCCGACGGGTTGGCGGCGGGTGGACCAGTTGGGGCCGGTGGTCTGGCCCAATCCGGCGGATCGGCTCGGTCTGGTGCTGCGGGGTCCGATGAGTTTCCGGTCGGCGGGTTGGCTGAGACCGGTGGTGTGGCGGTAGGTGGCGAGGGGTCGGCTGGCTGGTCGGATGGGTCGCCGGTTGGTGGCTTGGCCGAGGCCGGCGGTGCGGCGATAGGCGGAGCTGGTTCGTCCGGCTGGTCGGATGGGTCCGGCGGTTCGGTCGGATCTGCCGGGGTTGAGTCGCCTCGCGGCGGGGCGTTGGTGCTGGTCGACGCGGTGCCCGAGCTGCTGGCTTCGGCTGCCGATGTCGCTCGGGCCGTGCCGGGGGTGGCCGGCGTGGTGGATGTGCGCACCGTGCGGGTCGATCTGGCCGCGGCTGACCCGGCTGTCGGCGAGTTGCCTGCGGCTGACCTCGTGTGGGCGTCCAATGTGGCTCATCACCTGCCCGACCAGCGCCAGGCGGTCTCAGCGCTGACCGCCTGGTTGGCGCCGGGTGGGTGTTTGGCGCTGTCCGAGGGCGGGCTGTCGATGCGGTGCCTGCCGTGGGATGTCGGCGTCGGCGAACCCGGGTTGCAGGATCGGCTGATCGCCGCCCATGGCACGTGGTTCCACCGCATGCGGTCCGAGATGCGGGACGTGGTGCGGCTGCCGGTCGGCTGGAACCTGGTGCTCGCCGAGGCCGGGCTGAGCGGGGTCACCGCGTTCAGCTACCTGATCGACGTGCCCGCTCCGCTGACCGACACCGGCCGCACCGCCGTGGTCAGCTGGCTGGCCTGGATGGCGCGGACCACGACAGATCTGCTCGCCCCGGCCGACGTCGTCACGCTCAACCGGCTGCTCGACCCGGCCGACCCGGTGTACGTCGGACGCCGGGACGACGTGTTCCTGCTGAAGGCGAGCACGGTGTACCTCGGTTGGCGTACATGATCATCCTAGGCGTACTTTCTGCCCGTGGTTGAAGAGACGACCGTGACCTGTGTGCGCTGCTCCCGGCAACGGGACCAGCGCGTACTCACCGTCGACGCGCTCGCGTGGGTGGCCGAGCGGGATCGCGGAACCGTGCGCTGGCTGTGCCCGGTCTGCGCCCGCGCGCACGCCAGGGACATCGAGGCCAAGCTGCCCCTGGAGTACTGGTGAGCTGACTTCTCCACTGGGTTCAGGCGACCGACCCGTCGTCGACGAAGCCCGGCTGCCAACGCTCGACGATCGCCCGGAGAGCCACCTCGGCGTCCAGCTGACACAGGATGCCGGTGGCACCTGCCGTCACCCGGTGGATCAGCAGGTACTGCGGCGGCAGGTTCAGCGACCGGCCGGTCCGGAAGTCCTGCCCACGCGTGTCACCCACCCGGCCCGCCTGCCGCTGCAGCCACCGCCGCGTGAAGTGGAACCGCTCGTCCCGCAGCGAGTCGGTGAACGGCGCCAGGTAGTCCAGCGCGTGGCTGGCCTCCAGCGACGTGCCCGGCCGGATGAAGTGCTCGTTGCGCAGCAGGTTGAGCAGGTCGGCCGACTTGCCCTGGATCGCCAGCCTGGTCATCACACCCAACGGCCTCGGGATGCCGCCGGGCAGCCGGGCGCACGCGCCGAAGTCCAGCACGCCCATCCGGCCGTCGTCCATCAGCAGGAAGTTGCCGGGGTGCGGGTCGGCGTGCAGCAGCCCGGAGCGGGCCGGGGCCGAGAAGTGGAACAGGCTCAGCACGTGCCCCGCCCGGTCCCGGTCGGTCCGGCTGCCGTCCCGGATGATCTGCGCCAACGGCGTGCCGGTGAGCCACTCGCTGACCATCACCTTCGGTGCGCTGGCCACCACCTTCGGCACCACCACCGAGTCGTCACCGTCGAACACGGCAGCGAACGTGCGCTGGTTGTCCGCCTCGGTCCGGTAGTCGAGTTCCTCCTCCATCCTGTCCCGCAACTCGGCCAGCAGCGGCCGTACCTCCTGGCCGGGCACCAGCGCCTGGAACACCCGGCTGAACCGCTGCAACTGCCGCAGATCCGACGTCAGCGCCTGGTCGGCCCCCGGGTACTGGACCTTCACCGCCACGTCCCGGCCGTCGTGCCAGGTCGCCCGGTGTACCTGTCCGATGCTCGCCGACGCAGCGGGCTCGTCGTCGAACTCGGCGAACCGCTTGGCCCACCCGGCACCCAGTTGTTCGGCCAGGACGCGGTGCACCGATCTGGCCGTCATCGGGGGCGCCGCGGTCTGGAGCTTGGTCAGGGCCTCGCGGTAGGGCTCGGCCAACTCGTCGGGCACCGCTGCCTCGAACACGCTCAGGGCCTGGCCGAACTTCATGGCGCCGCCCTTGAGCTGCCCGAGCACGGCGAACACCTGCTCGGCCGTCTTGGCGGAGATCTCGGCGCTGACCTCGTCGGCGTCCTGCCCGGCCAACCGTCGACCCCAACCGCCGACCACTCGGCCCGCTACGCCCAGCGGGAGGCTGGCCAGCTTGGCACCCCGGGTGACGGCCTTGCGCGGGATTTCAGTCACGGCCTCCCTCTCGTGTCGTACACATCGTGAGCCACACCATCAGTCGTGCTTCTGGTGTCTTCCCTCAATCTTGGCTGACCGAATCATCTCCTGGTCTCTTTTCGGCGGTGGCGGCGGCAACACCGCACGAGCAGTGCTCGTGCGGTCGCCACTCGACCCGGTTGCACCTGCTGGTGAACACGTCGATCTCCACCGCCGCTCCCCACACCGGCAGGTCACCGTGACCTGCGCCGGAGCCGTGCAGGAACCGCAGCGCCTGACCGGCGGCGAAGGCCGCTGTGGCCTGGGCCGACGCGAGGTCGGCAGGCTGCGGATGCGCTGCCAGTTGGGCGGCGAGCGCGGGCCAACACGGGTCCGTGTCCGTATTGTGCAGGTCGACGCACCGCAGGCAACTCGTCCGCCCGGGTACCACCAGTGGACCGACGACACCAGTGCCCTCGGCGGCGTGCACCATCAGGTGCGGGATCCCGGCGGCGGCCAGGCTGCTGGACAGCCGGGGATCGGCCACCGTGGCGTCGGTGATCAGGACGAGGTCGGGCAGTTGCCGGGGGTCCGGCCGACCGGTCCTGGTGGTCAGCGCGATCCTGCGCACCGCTCGCTCCGCGGCTTCGGCCCTGGCGTGGCCGATGTCCTCGTCGAGGTAGCCGGACCCGGTGTCCTCGGGCTGGACCACGCCGTCGGCCACCGTGTGCACCCAGCCGACACCGGACGCGGCGAGCAGCGTGGCCACGGCCACCGCGATCCGGCCGCTGCCGTGCACGACCACGATCGCCCGTTCCCGCAGCCGTCCGATCGCGGAGTGTTGCCGGCCTGCGCGCAGCATCCACATCGTGCGGTCGGCGGTCAGCCGGGCCAGGTGACCCGAGGCCGGTGGACCGCCTGGTGGGTCAGGGCTGGCCGCGTCGTCCAGCAGGCCGAGGCCGGCCAGGCCGGTGATGATGGCCCGCAGTGATGGCTGGTGTTCCGGCCCGGCCCTGGCCAGCAGCTCGTCGGCGGTATGGCGGCCGTCCAGGCACTGCAGGACGAGCGCCAGCGGCTCGGGCACCTCGGTGACCACGACGGCGTGCCGGGGGTCGGTGCCGATCTGGGTCTCACCGGCCATCCGGCGCAGGACCGGAAGGCCGGGCAGCACCCTCGGCCGACGCGGGAGAGCAGTGTCAGTAGAGGCTGAAGTGGCTGGTGGGGTGCCTGTGGTCGAGTGCATGGGGTCCAGCTTGGCAGGGGATCAAGGAGTTGACGAACGGCTGTCCACAGGCGAGCTGATCTGTCCACAAGCCACGATCAGGGGCTTGACATGTCCTGTTCGCGCAGGAAGACGGCCGATCACCCGTCTGCGTTGTTGCTCACATCCAACTGGCGGGCCACTTGGTCGGTCGATGGTCGTACGGTATTGCGGTGGCCGAACCACATGTGGAGGTACGCCGCAGCCGGCGACGGAACCGGACTGTCAGCGCGTACCGGGAGGGGGACACCGTTGTCGTCCTCCTACCCGCTCGGATGACCAGGGCCGAGGAACAGCACTGGGTCGCCGAGATGCTCGCCCGGCTGCAGCGCAGCGAAACCCGGCGCCGCTCACCTGCCCGCGCGTCCGACGAGGCACTGCTGATCAGGTGCCGGCAGCTGGCCAGCAGGCACCTGCGGGGCAAGACCGAGCCGACCAGCGTGCGGTGGGTGCCGCCGATGCGCACCCGCTGGGCGTCGTGCACGCCGGCCGACGGCACCATCCGGGTCAGCGACCGCCTCCGGGACGTGCCGTCCTGGGTGCTCGACTACGTGCTGGTGCACGAACTGGCCCACCTGCTGGTGCCCGGCCACGGAGCCGACTTCTGGGCGCTGGTGCGCGGCTACCCACGCACCGAGCGCGCCATCGGCTATCTGGAGGGCCTGTCAGCGGCCGCGGGCTGGGGCATCTCCACCGAGGAATGACGAGAGCCGACGGCAAACCCGGCTGAACGGCACAAACCGTGTCAGCCGGGTCAGCGTGTGTTCTCAGGCGGTCGGGGTGTCGTCCGGGCCGTCCTTGCCCGCGTCCTTGTCCCGCTCGTCCTGCTCAGCCTGTTCGGTGCGCTCCAACTCGGCGATCGGGTCCTCCAGCAGCGCAGGCGTGGTGCCGACCCGCCGGACGAAGTCGATCGGCTCGTCCAGGTCCTCGGCGGTGGGCACGAGGTCCGGGTGGGCCCAGATGTCGTCCCGCGCCTTGATCCCGTGCTGCTCACCGAGCATGTGCCACAGCGTGGACGCCGCCCGCAGGCGACGGGGCCGCAGTTCGAGACCGACCAGGGTGGCGAAGGTCTGCTCGGCCGGGCCACCGCTGGCCCTGCGGCGGCGCAGCGTCTCGCGCAGCGCGTCCGCACCGGGCAGCCGGTCGCCGACCGCGTCCCAGACCACGACGTCGACCCAGCCCTCGACCAGCGCGAGCAATGTCTCCAGCCGGGTCAGCGCTGCCTTCTGCGCGTCGGTGGTCTGCGGTTCCAGCAGACCTGAGGACATGGCTTCCTCGATGGACGCCGGGTTGGCCGGGTCGACCTTGCTGGCCAGCTGCTCCAGCGCCGAGGTGTCGACCGTGATGCCGTGCGCGAACTCCTCGACGGTGGCCAGCAGCCGCTGCCGCAGCCACGGCACGTGGGTGAAGAGCCGGTGGTGGACGGCCTCCCGGGCGGCAAGGAAGATCATCACCTCACGGGCCGGGCGTTCGAGGCCCGCGGTGAACTTCTCGATGTTCGCGGGCAGCAGAGCGGCCACGCCCTCGGCACCCAGCG
>DASXYT010000372.1:0-14253 GCA_036502345.1 Pseudonocardiaceae bacterium
GCGAGCCGGTCGAGCCACTCGCTGGTCGTGATCGGCTGGCCGGTCGCCGGGTCGTTGCCGAACCCGGACCAGTAGCCCTCGGCATGCAGCTTCTCGTTCGGGATCGAGCCCTCGACGACGAGCACGAACGGGTCGAGTTCACCACGATCCGCCTTGTGCCACCATTCGATGAACGTGTCGGCACCCTGTTCCGGACCGCACTCGAAGTCGATCAACGGCCAGTGCACCGCGACCTTCGGCAGGCCGGGCAGCGCGCCGAGGACGATTTCCTCGATGCTGGGCTGGGTGGCGGCGGTCAGCGCGACCGAATCACCGTCGCAGCCAAGACCACCGTTCATCCAGAGGATGTGCACAACGGGTTCGTCAGCCGGCTCCGCTGTCGCGGTCTCGTCGGCGTTCGCGGCCGTGGTCATGCCCGACCACCTCCCTGCGGCCATACCGGCCGCTTTGGTGGATAATCACAATGATCTTGAGACGCGAGTCGAAGATTTTCGGCGTCCGAACTCAATTAAGGTAGCGCCACCGGAGCGAAGCGGCAAGACAGCAGGACAGCCTTCGCAGACAGAAGTGTCCTGCCGTTGCACTGTCTCGCGGTACGCCTTGAATACCCTGGCCAGGTACTCTGTTCGAACTGGCGAAGGGACGGTTCGGGTGGCTGAGCCGAACGACCGACCACGGGACGAACCAATCGAGGTTCTTCCTGTTGTCGTGCTCTCCAAGACATTTCCGGCACGCCCGTCCTCGATTCCGGAAATCCGCGATTTTGTCCGTCACTGCCTTTCCGACTCACCGCTCACCGAAGAGGACAACCGAGAGGTGAGCCAGACCGTGTTCCGGGCCCTGCTGGACGCGGCGGGACCAACGGGCACGATCCAGATATCGTTCCGGATCTTCCCGGAACACGTCGAGGTGGACGTACTGCACTCCCACGCGGGCCTACCCGGCGAGCCGACCCTGGCGGAGCTGATCGACAGCAGCCAGTCGGCACACGCGGCAGGCCAGCCGCCGAGCAGCGGCCCTGCCAAGTCGTTCGCCGACTGGATGACGGCCGTACTGCGCAGGGAGGGCCTCACCCAGGAGGCAGCGGCAAGACAGTTGGGTGTCTCGGTGAAGACGGTGAACCGGTGGGTCGGCGGCGAGACCGAACCGAGGCTCCGCGACCTGCGCCGTATCCAGGAGCGATTCGGCGATCACCCCCTGTCCTGACCGCCGGCGGGCAGGTCCGCATCGTGCCGATACGGCGGGCCACATCACCCGGCGGTGCCCAGTACAGCCGGCAGTGCCAGGTCGCCAGGCCCCTCCGCAACCAACCCCAAACCAAACGAAACCGGCACCCCGTTACGGACCTTGATCGCGATCGGGCGATCAAGCTTTACCCCCAGGCCGGACGGGCCTACCGTGCGATCCATGGCATCAGACGGACAGCATCACGTGGTTGGTCCCGATCGTGGTCAGTTGACTCTGCGCACGTCACGGGCGGGGCTGGCCGCGTCGGCCGGGCACGACCTGACCATCGAGATCGCGGCCTGGTCCGGCGACATCATGATCGCCGACGACCCCAAGGACAGTTCCGTCATGATCCGGGCGGAGATCGGGTCGCTGCGCGTCGTGGAGGGCAGGGGCGGGGTCAAACCGCTGTCCGACCGGGACAAGAGGGAGATCGCGGGCAATGCCCGCAAGATCCTGGACACCGACGGCCACCCGGAAATTCTGTTTACGTCGAACAACGTGGAAGTACACGGCGGTGGCGGCACGATAACCGGCACGCTGCGCATGCTCGAGCAGAACCGGCCGCTCGTCCTGACGATCACCGACCTCGGCAACGGCCGCTATCGGGCCGAGGGCGACGTGATCCAGACCGAGTACGGCATCAAGCCCTATTCCGGGCTGTTCGGTGCCCTCAAGCTGGCGGACAAGGTCGGAGTGGTGGCCGAACTGGATCTTTCGTAGTGAAGTTTCTGGTGTTGTGGCGAATGGAGCTGTCCCTCCTGTCCAGCCAGATGGCTGCCGCGGTGGCCAGAATGCCCCGTTATGCCAAGCCCCTTGAGGAGCGCGGCGCGGTGATCGCGCGCTACCATCTGGTCGGTCAGCACGGCGGTGCGTGGATCTACGATGTCGATTCGAACGAGGAACTCGAACGACTACTTGCCATGTCACCTGTTTACAACTTCGCGAGCTACCAAGTGCATCCGCTCGCCGAGATGCCTGATCCACTCTCCCCGCCGCCGGACAACCCGGATCTCGGATTGACGGACTGAGCAAAACGGCGAACACTTGTGTCGTCTCCGGGACAGAGGTGTCCAATGAGTGCACCAAAGCTGAATCCGGCTCGTGAACGGCACTGGATCTGCGCTCAGCGACTACGCGAGCGCCGACTGGCGCTGGGCCTGACCCAGCGAGAGGTCGTCGCCCGCATGCAGCAACGCGGCACCGAGATCACCAATCGCGCACTGAGTGCGATGGAGAACGGGCGTGGCCTCGACCTGGGGCTGCTGCCCGAACTCGCAGGATCCCTGTCCTGCACGACCACCTATCTGCTCGGCCTGACCACGAACCCGGACGCGTGGCATCCCGAACAGTCACCAGTGCTGGTCCAGCACCCGCCAGCCACCAGCGCTCCAACTGGAGCGGCCGACCGGGTCAACGAGCCCGAATGGTGCACGGCTGGCATTCTCGGACCGGAAGTGCCAGCCGGTTTCATCGCACCGTCCTTGGCTCGCCGTCGCGGCTGACCGGGCAATCGCATCCCACCACAGAGGAAGTGGATCGTGACGAAGGCGTCACGGTCCGACGGTGTGACCGTCCTCGACCGACTCGGGCACCGCCGGACCCAACCACTGATCGACCTCGCCGACCACGCCGAGGACGTCGCGCGAACGTGTCACGCGATGGCAGGCCGCTTCCACCGCGGCGGCAAGCTCGTGGTGTTCGGCAACGGCGGACCGAGCACCGACGCGCAGCATGTCGCCGTCGAGTTCGTCCACCCGGTGATCGTCGGAAAGCGGGCCCTGCCAGCGCTTTCGCTCACGTCGGACGTGGCGACGCTGACCGGCATCGCCAACCGGGTCGGCCTCGCGGAGATCTTCGCGCACCAGATCCGGTTCCTCGGCGAGCCGGCCGACATCGCGCTGGGCCTGTCCACCGACGGCCACTGCGAGAACGTGTTGCGCGGCCTCGCACAGGCCCGCTCGGTCGGCATGCTCACCGTCGCGCTGGTCGGCGGCGACGGCGGCCCGATCGCGGCGGATGGCGTCGCGGACCACGTGCTGGTCGCTCGCTCCACCGACCCCCTGGTGGTCAAGGAGGTGCACGTGACCATGTACCACGTGCTGTGGGAACTGGTGCACGTGTTCTTCGAACAGCCGGGAGTCCTGTCATGAGCCAACCGGAATGTCACGACAACGTCTGTCTGACCTGTTCGGACGCCGCGGTCCCGATGACCGTACTTCGTTTGCTGGACGACGAACTCGCCGTGGTGCGCACCGAGCACGGCGAGGACGAGGTCAGCGTCGCGTTGGTCACGGCCGTGGTCGGCGACACGATCCTGGTGCACGCCAGTGAGGCGATCGCGGTACTCGGACAGGACAGCACGTGAACCGCCCGCCACCGGCCGAGGACGTGCGGTCGCTCTACCCGTTTCTGTATGCGGATACATCTGATGTGGACGCTGTCATCGAACAGGTGCGCCGGTCCACCGTGGACAAGGCGCACGAGATCATCGAGCTCCGCGCCTCGGTGCTCGCCGCGGAAGGCACCAAACTGCTGGACTGCGCAGGCGAGATGGCCGAACGGTTCACCGCGGGCGCCCGCCTGCTCGGCTTCGGCAACGGCGGCAGTTCGACCGACGCGCAGGACCTGGTCAGCCTGTTCCTCAGCCCGGTCGGCGACACCCGGCCACTGCCGGCGTTCAGCCTGACCAACGACATCGCGGTGATCACCGCCCTGTCCAACGACATCGGCTTCGACGTGGTGTTCTCCCGACAGATCGGCGCGTTCGGCCGGGCGGGTGACATCGCGGTCGGACTGTCCACCAGTGGCAATTCCGACAACCTGCTGCGCGCGTTCGACGAGGCTGCCCGGCGTGGCCTGCTGACCGTCGGCATCGCGGGCTACGACGGCGGCAAGATGGCCGAACTGGACAGCATCGACTACCTGTTCGTGGTGCCGTCCCCTTCCGTGCACCGCATCCAGGAAGCGCAGACCACGCTCTACCACGCACTGTGGGAGCTGACCATCGCAGCGTTGGACACCACATGACCACGCCCGCGATGGACCAGGCCAGAGCGGTCGCCGACGCCGTGCTGTACGAGGGCTACCTGCTCTATCCCTATCGCGCGTCCTCGGCCAAGAACAAGGTGCGCTGGCAGTGGGGCGTGCTGATGCCACCGGCCTACGCCGAGCAGGACACCGGCGAGTACGCGTGGTCGCGCTCCGAACTGCTGGCCGAACCGGACGACGACGCCGCCCTGCACGTGCGGTTGCGCTTCCTGCAGTTGCAGCTGCGGACGGTGCAGGTGGACGGGCGGCCGGTGCCGTCGGCCACCGTGGCCGGCACCGAGTACACCTCTTTCGAGGAGGCCGTCGAGCAGGAGATCGACGCCGTCGTCCGGTTCGACGATCTGCTGGGCGCCGACGTGTCGGTGCCGTTCGGAGTGGCAGGCGGCGAGGATGTCGAAGCGATCGATGACACGGTCCGGTTGATACGGACGCGGCTGCCGCTGATCGGCACGATGACACTGCGGGTCGATCCGCTGTCCGGGCCCTTCGGCGGACACCGGCTGGCGCTGCGGGTGCACAACACCTCACCTGCGGAGGACTCCACCAGGGACGACGCCCTGCGGCACGCGCTGATCGGTGCGCACACCCTGCTCTGGCTCTCCGGCGGCACCTTCATCTCGCTACTCGAACCACCCGAATGGGCCAAGGTCGCGGTCGGCGAGTGCGTGTCCGAGCGGGCGTGGCCGGTGCTGGTCGGCGACGACGACCAGCGGGACACCGTGCTGTGCTCGCCGATCATCCTGTACGACCACCCGAAGATCGCGGAGCAGAGCGCCGGCAACCTGTTCGACGGCACCGAGATCGACGAGATCCTCACGCTGCGCACGATGACGCTCACCGACGAGGAGAAACGGCAGGCGCGGGCCACCGACAGCAAGGCGGCCGAGTTGATCGACCGGGTGGACAACCTGCCGCCCGAACTGCTGGACCGGCTGCACGGCACGCTGCGCTACCTGCGTTCGGTGACCGGCGAACCGGAGCCGGAACGACCGTCGGCCACCGAACCACCGGACGTGCCGTGGTGGGACCCCGGCGCCGACGCGTCGATGTCCCCGGAGACCGACAGCGTGCTGATCAACGGTGTGCCGGTGGCCAAGGGATCCAGGGTCCGGCTGCGGCCCGCCAAGCGGGCCGACGCGCACGACATGTTCGTGGCAGGGCGAATCGCCGTCGTGCAGGCCGTGCTGCTGGACGTGGACGACGAGTGGCACCTCGCCGTGACCATCGAGGACGACCTCGGCGCCGACCTGTACGCGGCGCACGGTCGCTACCGCTACTTCGGCACCGACGAGGTGGAACCGCTGTGACCCCGAGAGTGCTGGTGGCCGGGATCGGCAACGTCTTCCTCGGTGACGACGGGTTCGGCGTCGAGGTGGTCCGCCGACTGTCCCAAGTGGATCTTCCGGACTGGGTGCGGGTGGTGGACTACGGCATCCGGGGCATGCACCTGGCCTACGACATGGCAGGTGGCGACTACGAGTTGACGATCATGGTGGACGCGGCAGCCCGCGATGAGACGCCGGGCACGGTGTCGGTCGTCGAGTTGGATCCGACAGCGGCACGCCAACCCGAAATGTTGGACGCGCACGGCATGCAGCCGGACGTGGTGTTGGCGTTGGTCGGCCAGTTGGGCGCCGCGCCCGGCCGGGTCGTGCTCGTCGGGTGTGAACCCGCGGTACTGGCCGAAGGGATGGCGCTCAGTCCCGCCGTCGAGCAGATGGTGGACACCGCCGTGCGGACCGTTGTCGACCTGGTCGGCAAGCACAGGGCAGAAGACAGAACTGTTTCCGTCGCGAGAGATGGGTGTTGACATGTGCCTGGGCATTCCTGGGGAAGTGATCGAGATCCTCACCGATCGGCCGGATCTGGCCCGGGTCGACGTCAGCGGGGTGAAACGGGCCATCAACATCGGCCTGCTCACCGAGGAGAACGTGCAGCCGGGTGACTGGGTGCTGATCCACGTCGGCTTCGCGCTGTCCAAGATCGACGAGACGGAGGCCAAGGCGGCCATGGACTTCCTCACCGGAATCGGCAAGGCATACGACGACGAGATTGCCGCCCTGCGAGATTCTCAGATCCTCTAGGAGTTGAGCAGCATGCGTTTCGTCGACGAGTTCCGCGACGCGGACACCGCGCGCGCCCTGTCCGCCAAGATCGCGGGTCTGTGCGAGCCCGGCCGCGAGTACAAGTTCATGGAGGTGTGCGGCGGCCACACCCACACCATCTACAAGCACGGCCTTGAGGACTACCTGCCGGAGAGCGTCACGCTCGTGCACGGTCCCGGCTGCCCGGTGTGCGTGATCCCGATGGGCCGGATCGACGACGCCATCCACATCGCCCGCCAGCCCGGCGTGCTGATGACGTCGTTCGGCGACATGATGCGGGTACCCGGCAGCGCCGGGAACTTCTTCGACTCCAACGCCGAGGGCACCAACATCCGGATGGTGTACTCGCCGCTGGACTCGCTGAAGATCGCCAGACAGAACCCGGACAAGCAGGTCGTGTTCATGGCCATCGGGTTCGAGACCACGGCACCGTCCACCGCGATGACCGTGCTGCGGGCGGCCAAGGAAGGCATCGAGAACTTCTCGATCTTCTGCAACCACGTCACGATCATCCCGGCCATCAAGGCGATCCTGGACTCGCCGGACCTGCGGCTGGACGGCTTCATCGGCCCCGGCCACGTCTCGACCGTGATCGGCTGCCGGCCCTACGACTTCATCGCGGACAACTACGCCAAGCCGATCGTGGTGGCCGGCTTCGAGCCGCTGGACATCCTGCAGTCCATCTACATGCTGATGCTGCAACTCAAAGAGGGCCGCTCGGAGGTGGAGAACCAGTATTCCCGGGTGGTGCCGTGGGAGGGCAACCCGACCGCGCTGCGCGCCATCGGCGAGACGATGGAACTGCGCCCCTACTTCGAGTGGCGCGGCCTCGGCTTCATCTCGCACTCGGCCATGCAGGTGCGCTCCAAGTACGCGCGCTACGACGCGGAACTGCTCTACGACGTGCCGGGGGTGCGGGTCGCCGACCCGAAGGCGTGCCAGTGCGGCGAGGTGCTCAAGGGCGTGTTGAAACCGTGGGAGTGCAAGGTCTTCGGCACCGCGTGCACCCCGGAGACACCCATCGGCACGTGCATGGTGTCGCCGGAGGGCGCATGCGCCGCGTACTACAACTTCGGCCGGTTCACCCGGACCAGGGTGCGGGAGGCGAGCGCCACATGAGTATCGAGACGCGGTCCAACCGGGAACAGCAGGTGCTGGACCGGATCGAGCGGGCACGGCGGCGCCGGGCGAAGGTCAAGGAGGAGCGGATCACCCTCGCGCACGGCTCCGGCGGCAAGGCCACCCAGACCCTGATCGAGGCCGTCTTCCTTGAGACGTTCCGCAATCCGCTGCTGGAACCGCTGGAGGACGCCGCCGAGTTCACGATCAACGGCTCGCGACTGGCGCTGACCACCGACTCGTTCGTGGTGTCGCCGCTGTTCTTCCCGGGTGGGAACATCGGTGACCTCGCGGTCAACGGCACGGTGAACGACCTCGCCGTGTCCGGTGCCCGGCCGCTGTACCTGACCGCCGGGTTCATCCTGGAGGAGGGTTTCCCGGTCGCCGACCTGACCAGGATCGTCGATTCGATGCGGGCGGCCGCCGACGCGGCAGGCGTCTCGATCGTCACCGGTGACACGAAGGTCGTACAGCGCGGCAAGGCGGACGGTTGTTACATCAACACGGCGGGCGTCGGCGTGATCGAGCAGCCCGGCCAGTTGGGGGTGGCCACGGTTCGGCCGGGTGACGTCGTGCTGGTGTCCGGCCCGATCGGCGACCACGGCGTGACCGTGATGCTGGCCAGGGGCGAACTGGACATCGAGGCGGACATCGTGTCGGACACCGCCCCCGTGCACGGCATGGTGGCCGAACTGCTGGCCAGCACCACCGGCGTGCGTGCCATGCGGGACGCCACCCGAGGCGGGGTGGCCACCATCCTGAACGAGGTGGCCAAGGCCGCCGAGGTGGCCGTCGTGGTGGACGAGAAAGCCGTGCCGGTGCGTACCGAGGTGCGTGGCGCGTCCGAACTGCTCGGCATCGACCCGCTCTATGTTGCCTGCGAGGGCCGGATCGTGGTCGTGGTGGACGGCGCCGAGGCGGACACTGCGCTGGCCGCGCTACGTCGGCACCCGCTCGGCTCGGACGCGGCGATCATCGGCCGGATCAAGGCCGATCCGCCGGGGTTGGTGCTGCTCAACACGGTGTTCGGCGGGACACGGATCTGCGACCTGCTGGTCGGCGATCCGCTGCCCAGGATCTGCTGAGCCGGTGCACGAGCTGTCCATCGCCCAGTCGATCGTGGACGCCGTTGTCGAGAAGATGGGCGACCAGCGGGTGACCAGCGTCAAGGTCGAGATCGGCAGGCTGTCCGGCGTTGTGGCGGACTCCGTGCTGTTCTGCTTCGACCTGGTCGCCGACGGGACCGTCGTGGCAGGCGCCCGGCTGGACATCGTGCAGCCGAGGGGGACGGCGCGCTGTCGGGACTGTGCCAGAGAATTCGAGGTCAACGACCCGATCGTGCTGTGTCCTGGCTGCGACAGCGCCTACGTCGACGTGCTGTCCGGCCGGGAGCTGCGGATCAGGTCCGTGGAGGTGAGTACGGCATGTGCGCCACCTGTGGGTGCTCCGACGACGCCGGAACCAGGGTGATCGCCTTCGGGCACGGCCATGGTCATCCCCATCCCGAGCCAGACCGGACCGTCCTGCTGGAACAACGCGTGCTGGCCCGCAACGACGAACTGGCGCAGCGGAACCGGCGCTGGTTCGCCGAACAGGACATCCTCGCGGTGAACCTGATGAGCTCACCGGGCTCGGGCAAGACGACGCTGCTGGAACGCACGGTGCGCGAACTGGCGGGCGAACTGCCGGTGTCGGTGATCGAGGGCGATCAGGAGACCGTGTTCGACGCCGAGCGGATCCGTGCCACCGGCTGCCGGGTCGTCCAGGTCAACACCGGTGCGGGCTGCCACCTGGACGCCGACATGCTGGCGTCGGCGCTGCACAGCCTCGACCCGCCCGGCGAGTCGATGGTGTTCGTGGAGAACGTGGGCAACCTGGTCTGCCCTGCGCTGTTCGACCTCGGCGAGGACTGCCGCGTGGTGATCATGTCGGTGACCGAGGGCGCCGACAAACCGATGAAGTACCCGCACATGTTCCGCACCGCGGACGTGGTGCTGCTGAACAAGATCGACCTGCTGCCCTACGTCGACTTCGCGGTGCCCGAGTTCCTGCGTGACCTGGCCAAGGTCAACCCGGACACCAGCGTGCTCCAGGTGTCGGCGGCCACGGGTGACGGTGCCGGCGACTGGTACGACTGGCTGCGGCGGCGCAGGCTACTTCTCCAGCGTTGACGACGTGACCGTCGGCGGATGGGCGCCGAGGAAGAAGATGCCGGGGAAGCCCGCCGTCTCGAACTGGTCGCTCGGATTGTGCTCCAGCGTCGAGCTGTCGATGCTCATCGTGCCCGTTTTGTCGTTGCTGACGTAGAAGACCGCTCCGCCGCCCTCGTTGGCGTGGTTGTGCTCGATGACGGTCCCCGCGATCCGCACGGTGTAGGTGTTGCCGTCGGTGTAGATGGCGCCGCCGCTGCCACCGCCAGGAGTACCGGCCGATGCCGGGTTCGCGCCGTGGCCGATCGCCTCGTTGTAGGTCATCAGGCTGTTCAGCACCACCCAGGACACGCCGATGCTGCTCAGCGCGCCGCCGTTGGAGCACACGCCGCCCAGCCCGGAACCGCCGCCGAACGTGCTGCCCACGATGTACACCGCGTCGCCGTTGTACTGGCTCAACGCCCGGATCGCCGCGCCACCCAGGTCCGGTCCTGTGGAGTCGCAGCGGTTGTGCGTGAACCGCGAGTTGATCACCGTGAGCCTGCCGCCCCGGTCCAGGATGGCGCCGCCACCGCCGCCTTCTTCCTCCTGGCCGGTGGAGTTGCCTTCGGTGAAGGCCATGTTCTGCACGGTCAGATGCGGCGTGGACTGGTTGTCGCAGTGCGACGTGGTGAAGCCCTGCGCCTCGTCACACGTGTCCATGTACAGGATCCGGCGGGCGCCGCCACCGGACAGCGTGACCTTGTCGCCGCCGTCGATGACGACCTGCGAACTGGCGTTGCGCACCTTCGCGGTGGTGGCCACCGCGATCGTGACCGGCGCCGGGCCGCAGGAGAACGTGATGATGCCGCCCTCGGCCACCGCGTTGACGAAGGCCGACGACGTGCAACTGGCCGCCGAGCCGGTGCCGACGACGTGCGTGGGATGTGCCGTGTCCACCGGCTTGCCCTCGGCCGGCACGGCGGCGTGGCCACTCGGGTTGCCGGCCTGTGGCAGGCTCCCCGCCGCCACGGGTGGCGGTGGCTTCTTCTTCGTCGTGGTCGGCTTGACGGTCGTCTTCGGCGCCGGAAACGTCGCTGGAGCGCCGATCGCGGTCTCGGTCGGCGGCGCGGCGGACAACGACGGCGGAGTCTCGGCCACCGGATGGCCGGCGACCCCGCACGCCGAGAGGACGAGCAGCGACCCCAACAGGGTCACGATGGCTGGCCTGGGTCGCACGGAGCGCGATAGTAGTGCAGCCGGCAAGCCAGGTCAGCACGCCGTCAAAAGGTCACCCGCCGTCGTCAAGACCACGACAATGCGCTGCTCACCGGCCGTGGAAAGGCGTGTGCTTACCGGGTGCGCAACGACATCCGGCGTAACCCGCCCGTTCCGGGCGGTTTCGGCTTCCCCCTGGGGGCGGCGCTCGGCGTGCTGGTGACCATCGTGACGGTGGGCATGGACGCGACCGGCCACCCCGTTCTGGCGGTACTCCCCCTTGCCGTGTCGGTGGCCGCGCTGGCGGTGCTGACCACGCCGGCCGCGACGCTGGGCGCCGCCGTCCTCTACTGGTTCCTGGTGGCCGGCTTCGTCGACGGCCGAGAGGGCCAGGTCAGCCTGGACGCGACGTCGATGCGGGCCGCCGCACTGCTGGCGCTGACCGCGGTCGCGTGTGTCGCGGTGATGGCCGCGGTGCGCTGGGTGCTGGCCGGGCATCATCGGGTGCCTGCTGCCCCGGTCCAGCCCAGCCTGCCTGAGCCCAGGCGCGCGCCGGGGCCTCAGCGGGTGTCGGCGGCGGCCACGGCATCCGCCCACAACGCCACCGCGTCGTCCACCTGACTCGCCTGCACGACCAGCGGCGGGATCATCCGCACCACGTTGCCGTGCGGCCCGCAGGTGAGTAGCAGCAGCCCCATCTCGGCGGCGCGCTGCTGAGCCCGCTTGGCCGTGTCCACGTCGGGTCCGCCGTCCGGCGTGCGGAACTCGTTGCCCAGCATCAGGCCAAGCCCACGCACGTCGCTGATCACCGGGTGGTTCGCGGCGACCTTGTCCAGTCCCTCGCGCAGCCGTGTGCCCATGGCGGCCGAGTTCGCCACCAGGTCCTCGTCCTCGATCACGTCCAGCGTGGCCAGGGCAGCAGCGCAGGACACCGCGTTGCCGCCGTAGGTGCCACCCTGCGAACCGGGCCACGCCTTGCTCATCAGGTCGACCGGTGCCGCGATGGCCGACAGTGGGAAACCGCTGGCCAGGCCCTTCGCGGTGATCAGCACGTCAGGTGTCGCGGCGAAGTGCTGGTGGCCCCAGAACCGCCCGGTGCGGCCGAAACCGGTCTGCACCTCGTCGACGACGAGCAGGATGCCGTGCCGGTCGGCCCGTTCCCGCAGCCCGGCGAGGAACTCGGTGTTGGCGGGCACGTAGCCGCCCTCGCCGAGCACCGGCTCCACCAGGAACGCAGCTGTGTCGGCGGGTGCGCTGACCGTGGCCAGCAGCATGTCCAGTTCGCGCAGCGCGAACCGGGTCGCCTCCTGCTCGGACCAGCCGTAGTGGTGGGCGTTCGGGAAGGGCGCGATGGCGACACCCGGCATCACCGGTCCGACGCCGGCCCGGAACTTGGTGGCCGACGTGGTCAGCGCGGCGGCGCCCATGGTGCGACCGTGGAAGGAACCCTGGAACACCACGATGTTCTGCCGGCCGGTGGCGTGCCTGGCCAGCCGAACCGCTGCTTCGACGGCCTCGCTGCCGGAGTTGAGGTAGAACACCGAGTCCAGGCCTGCGGGCAGCACGTCACCCAGTCGTTCGGTCAGCTTGAGCAGCGGGCGGTGCATGACGGTCGTGTACTGGCCGTGGATCAGCGTCCCGACCTGGGCCTGCGCCGCGGCGACGATGCGCGGGTGGCAGTGGCCGGTGCTGGTGACGCCGATGCCGGCGGTGAAGTCGAGATAGCGCCTGCCGTCCTCGTCGTACAGGTAGACACCCTCCCCGCGCTCGGCGAGTACCGGCGTGGCCTGGGTGAGCAGTGGAGAGAGCTGGGCCATGACCGCCTCCGTAGGATTGTCTACAATCTACATCCATGCAACCATGAAGTCGTCGGGTTTGTCCATGCCGCTTCCCCTGTTAGGAGCAGCCCCGTGCCGCACATCGAAGACGTCCTCGCCGCTGCCCTGAGCGCGTTGCCGAGGCAGTTGTTCATCGGAGGCCAATGGCGGGACGCCGAAGGCGGCGCGACGTTCGACGTCGAGGACCCGGCCACCGGCAAGACACTGGGCCAGGTGGCCAACGCCTCCCCCGCCGACGGCATGGCGGCCCTGGATGCCGCCGTGGCAGCGCAGGATGGCTGGGCGGCGACGGCGCCGAGGGCACGCAGCGAGATCCTGCGCAGGGCGTTCGACCTGGTCATGGCCCGACAGGACGAACTGGCCGCGTTGATGACGGCCGAGATGGGCAAGCCACTGGCGGAGGCGCGTGGTGAGGTCGCCTACGCCGCGGAGTTCCTGCGCTGGTTCAGCGAGGAGGCCGTGCGAATCGGCGGTGACCACCTGTTGGCGCCGGACGGGCGCAGCCGGTTCCTGGTCACGAAGGCACCGGTCGGCCCGTGCGTGCTGGTCACGCCGTGGAACTTCCCGATGGCGATGGGGACGCGCAAGATCGGTCCCGCCGTGGCGGCCGGCTGCACGATGGTGCTGAAGCCAGCGGAGCAGACACCGCTCACCATGTTGGCGCTGGCCGGGATCCTGCGCGAGGCCGGCCTGCCGGACGGCGTGCTCAACGTGGTCACCACGGCACAGCCCGGTCCGGTGATCGAGCCACTGCTGCGGGACGGGCGGGCGCGGAAGCTGTCGTTCACCGGTTCCACCGAGGTGGGCAGGTTGTTGTTGGAGCAGGCGGCGCAGCAGGTGCTGCGGGTGTCGCTGGAGTTGGGTGGGAACGCGCCGTTCCTGGTGTTCGCGGATGCTGATCTCGATGCGGCGGTCGACGGCGCGATGCTGGCGAAGATGCGGAACATCGGCGAGGCGTGCACGGCGGCGAACAGGTTCTATGTGCACGAGGACGTGGCCGAGGAGTTCACGGCGCGGCTGACAGCGCGGATGGCCGCGTTGCGGGTCGGTCCCGGGCTGGAGGACGGGGTCGAGGTGGGCCCGCTGATCGACGAGGCAGCGGTGGCGAAGGTGACCATGCTGGTGGACGACGCGGTGGCCCGTGGCGCGACTGTCCACACAGGAGGTTCCCCGCTGGGCGGAGTCGGCCACTTCTACCCGCCGACCGTGTTGTCCGACGTCGCTGCCGACGCGGCGATGCGGCACACGGAGATCTTCGGACCGGTGGCGGCGGTGGCCAGGTTCAGCAATGAGGAAGAGGCGATCGCGTCGGCCAACGACACCGACCATGGGTTGGTCGGGTACGTCTACACGGAGCAGGTCGCGAGGGCGATGCGGGTGTCCGGAGCGCTGCGCACGGGCATGGTCGGGCTGAATGTCGGCGTGGTGTCCAATCCGGCGGCTCCGTTCGGCGGTGTCAAGCACTCGGGGCTGGGGAGGGAAGGCGGACGCACGGGTATCGAGGAATACCTGGACACCCGTTACCTGGCCATGCCTTCGTAGCCAGCAGCGCTGCGCCGCCAGGCG
>DASXYT010000373.1:0-14044 GCA_036502345.1 Pseudonocardiaceae bacterium
AGACGATCAACTTCGTCGTCAACCTGTTCCTGGTGATTCCGGCGCTGCCGCTGATGATCGTGATCGCGACGTACTCACCGAGCCGGGGCATCGGGGTGATCGTGCTCGTCGTCGTGATCACCGGCTGGGCGTGGGGTGCCCGCGTGTTGCGTGCGCAGACGTCCACGCTGCGCAGGCGCGACTTCGTGGCCGCAGCGGAGTTCAGCGGTGAACGGACGCACCGGATCGTGTTCCGCGAGATCCTGCCGAACATGGTCTCGCTGGTCGCGGCCAGTTTCCTCGGCGCGGCAACGGCCGCGGTCCTCGGCGAGGCAGGGCTGGAGTTCCTCGGCCTCGGCAATCCGAACACGATCAGCTGGGGCACGATGCTGTTCTGGGCGCAGAACGACAACGTGCTGCTACTCGGGCAGTGGCCGCAGATCCTCGCGCCCGGCCTCGCCGTCGCGCTGCTCGCCGCGTCGCTGTCCCTGATCAACTTCGGCATCGACGCGCTGTCCAATCCCCGGCTGCGCGAGGGGGTGTCCCGATGACGCTACTCGAGGTGGAGAACCTGAACGTCCGCTACGAGCCGACCGGCGCGCCGCCCGTCCATTCGGTGCGGGACGTGTCGCTGACCTTGCGGGCCGGCGAGTTCGTCGGGCTGGTCGGCGAGTCGGGGTGCGGCAAGTCGACGCTGGGCTACGCGCTGACCAGGATGCTGCGGCCACCGGCCCGGCTGGACTCGGGCCGGGTGGTCTTCGAGGGTGAGGACATCGCGGCGCTGTCCGGAGAACGCCTGCGTGCGATGCGGCGCAGTGGTTTCGCGCTGGTGCTGCAGAGCGGGATGAACGCGCTGAACCCGGTCCGCACGGTGGAGAACCACTTCCTCGACGTGCTGCGGGCACACGACCGGATCAGCCGCTCGGCGGTCCGCACGCGGGCCGTCGAACTGCTGGCACAGGTGCACCTGCCACCCAACACGCTGCGCCGCTACCCGCACGAACTGTCCGGCGGCATGCGCCAGCGGGTGGTCATCGCACTGGTGCTCGCGCTCGAACCGCGCCTCGTGGTGTTCGACGAGCCGACGACCGCGCTGGACGTGCTGGTGCAGAAGGCGGTCATCGACACCGTCAAGGAGTTGCAGCGCGATGTCGGCTTCAGCGCGCTGCTGATCAGCCACGATCTCGGCCTGGTCCTGGAGTCGGCCGACCGGGTGCTGGTCATGTACGCCGGGCGGATCGTCGAGGACCAGCCGTCGGCCAGCATGCTCAAGGCGCCCGCGCATCCGTACACGCGGGCACTGCTGGGCTGCTACGCCGATCCTCGTGCGCAGGAGGTGCGGATCACGGGCATCCCAGGCAGCCCACCCGACCTGTCCCGGCCGTCCGACGGCTGCTCGTACGCACCGCGCTGCCCGCTGGCCGAAACGGCCTGCCGGACCGAGGAACCGCCGCTGGAGCGGATCGCCGACCGGTCGGCGGTGGCCTGCTACGTCACCGCCAGGGAGGGCTTGTCATGAGCGACAGCCTGGTCGTGACCGACGTGACCAAGTGGTACCCGGGCCGGCACCGCGGCGACCAGCCGGTGCTGGCCAGCGACCACGTGTCGTTCACCATCGGACCCGGCGAGCCGGTCGCACTGGTCGGCCAGAGCGGCAGCGGCAAGAGCACGCTGGCCAGGATGATCACCGGGATGGAACGCCCGGACTCGGGCACCATCGCCTTCGGCGACACCCGGGTCGACCGATTGCGGCACCGCCGGTTGCGGGCCTACCGCAGCAAGGTGCAGATGATCTTCCAGGACCCGTACTCGGCGCTGAACCCGCTGCACACCGTGCGCTACGCGCTGACCAGGCCGTTGGTCAACCATCTCGGCCTGACCGAGCGCGCCGCGCGGTCCAGAGTGGACGAACTGCTGACCACTGTCGGGCTCACGCCGGTGGCCCAGTTCGCCGACAAGCTGCCGCACCAGCTGTCCGGTGGGCAGCGGCAGCGGGTGGTGATCGCCCGTGCCCTCGCGCCGCAGCCGACCCTGCTGGTGGCTGACGAACCGGTCAGCATGCTGGACGTGTCGCTGCGGGCCGGCGTGCTGGCACTGCTCGGCGAGTTGCGCCGCAGTACCGGCGTCAGCCTGCTCTACATCACGCACGACCTGCTCAGCGCTCGCGTCGTCGCCGACCGGATGTTCGTCCTGCACCAGGGGCGCGTCGTCGAGCACGGCCCGACCGTCGACGTGCTGCGCAACCCACGGGACGACTACACAAGGGCGTTGCTCGACGCCCTGCCGACACCTTTCGCCCAACGCTGAGCGAGGAGGCCCCACCCGCATGCGACGTCGAATCCCATTCCTGTTCGTGCTCGCGTTATTGGCGGCACTGTTCACCACTGTCCAACCAGCGTCCGCGGCCGGCCCGAGTGGTGCGCTGAGTGCGCAACAACGGGCGGTGCTCTACGGCATCGCCAAGGACACCTGGAAGTTCTACGGCGACGACGTGGACCCCAGGACCCACCTGCCGCTGGACAATCTCGGCCCGGGCACCGTGCGCGGCGCCTACACGTCGGCGGCGAACATCGGCGTGTACCTGTGGGCGGTGGTGGCCGCTCAGGATCTCGGCCTGGTCAGCCGGTCTCGCGCGCGATCCATGGTCAGCGAGACACTGACCGAGGTGCGCGGGCTGAAGCGGTCCGACGGCTTCCTCTACCAGTGGTACGACACCAACACCGGTGACGTGATCCGCAACCCCGGCGACATCGACTGTAGGACCGAGACGACGCCGACCCAGGACAACTGCTTCTTCCTGTCCGCCGTGGACAACGGCTGGTACGCGTCGGGGCTGGTCGTGGCCAGGCAGGCGATGCCCGAACTGGCCGGACTGGTGAACTCGCTGATCGCGCCGATGAACTTCGGGATCTTCTACGACAACGGCCCGCAGACCGCCTGCAACACGAACCCGGCCGTGCCGGGCAACCAGCCGACCGGCCAGATGTTCGGTGGCTACTACGTGGACCAGGGCCCCGCCGGCTACCACAACGGCGCGCTGTACAGCGATCCCCGGATCGCGATGTACATGGGCATGGGCCTGCACCAGATGCCCGGTGACGTGTGGTGGCGGACGTGGCGCACCTTGCCGCCGCAGCAGTGCACGACCGACCCGGACTTCTCCTGGCAGGGCCAGTGGCCGGTGGCAGGGGATTGGCAGACCTACCGTGATCCCCAGTCCGGCAAGGACTTCCGGGTCTGGGAGGGCCACTACACCTACCCCGGCACGTCGCTGACCTACGTGCCGACGTGGGCGGGCGGCATGTTCGAGGGCCTGATGGCCGACCAGGTCGTGCCGGAGACCACGTGGGGTCCGCGCAGCCTCGGCCTGGCCGACGTGCGGACGGTGCAGGTGCAGATGAAGTACGCGACGCAGCAGTTGGGCTTCCCGGTGTGGGGCATCTCGCCGTCCAGCACGGCCGACGACACCGGCGACTACGGCGGGTTCGGTGTCGAGGGCCTGAAGTTCCCGACCAGTGACCAGCTGTCCCAGTGCGTCACGTGTGGCACCGAGACCACGGTGACCCCGCACGCCTCGGTGATCGCGTTGGACGTCCTGCCACAACAGGCATATGCGAACATTCAGGCATTGCGGACGCTGTACCCGGATGTGTACGGCTCGGACGGCGGCTTCTTCGACTCGGTGAATCCGACCACCGGCGCCGTTGGTCACCGGCGGTTGGTGCTGGACCAGTCGATGATCATGGCGGCGCTGGACAACGCCCTGGACCACAGCGCGATGCAGCTGCACTTCGCCAGCGATCCGACCTCCTGGGCGGCCCGCACGTACCTGTCGGAGGAGTCGATGTCGCTACGCTGAGTGGTTGCCGTAACGCCTTAGGGGCGCTGACGTGCTACGAAACACTAGTTCAAGGTGGCAGTCAGTGATTATTCTGGCGGCATGTTCGGTTTTGGTTGGGCAGAGCACTCCGCCCACAGGACGTTGGCGCAGCTCCAGGACCGCATCGGCGGGCCAGGGCTGGCGGCGACGGTGGCGGTGCCCGGCCTGATCGCCGAGGTGGACCAGCACGCCGCCGCGGTGCGGGACATCCTCGCGGTCGGCGTCGACGCCCCGGCTGCCGCGGTCGTGCTGCTGGCCGGCTACGCCAGGGGCCTGATCGACCAGGCCAAGGACATGGGCTGGCGGTTCGGTGAGCCGGCGAAGCCCGCGGGCTGGGCGAGCGTGGACTGGCTCACGGCGCGCCTGCTGGCGGTGTGCGACCTGGCGAGGCGGGCGGAGGGCCAACGCTGCACCGCCGACCTGGCCGGCATCGAGTTCTGAACGCGAGTGGGGCGGCCGATCATCGGCCGCCCCACACTTCACGGCTTCCGCCGCTGACCTCCGCGAACGGCTACCGGTTGCCGGCCGGCGGCATGTTCCCCGTGTCGTCGCCACCGGCGCGGTGCATGCCGGTGTTCCAGTCGGTCGTGTCACCGGACCGCGTGCCCGGCTCCATGCCGGACACGCCGGACTGCATCCCCGGCTGCCCTGACATGCCGGTCTGCATGCCCTGCTGGCTCGACGGTGCGCCGGACGGCACGGCGTGCTGGTCGGTCGGCTGTGCCATCCGGTCGGTGCTCCCGCCGCGCCTGGCGTCCTCCCGGCCGCGCTGGTATGCCTGGCCGTGGGCGTTGGCCGAGGGCATCTGCTCCTCGGCGCGGCCGATCCAGGTCTCCCAGCGCTGCTGCATCGGCTTGATCAGGCCGCCGCCGAAGCCGACGACCGCGACGCCACCGATGGTGGCCAGCACGGTGATCAGCACCGGCGTGGTGATCGAGGTGGCGATGCCCATCTGGTTGAGCGCGGCGATGATGCCGAGGCCCCAGATGAACACCGATGCGATCGTGCCCAGCATGCGCCCGTAGGACACACCGCTCAGCGCCCTGCCGACGAGGTCACGCACGACCCTGGCGATCGCACCCACCACGACGATGATCAGCATCGCCACGATGAGCTTGGGCAGCCAGCCGACGATCGAGGTCAGAATGTTGCTGATCGGGTTCGGCCCGAAAGCGCCGAACGCGACCTCGAGTGCGATCAGCAGGACCGCGTAGTACACGACCCGCGCGATCAGTTCTGACGCGTCGTAGTTGTTCCTGTCCAGCATCTGTTTGATTCCACCGCGTTCGACCACGCGGTCGAAGCCGACTTTGCGGAGAACTGTGCTGACGACCTTGCGGAGAATTCTCGCGATAATCCACCCGATGAACAGGATCACCAGGAACGCGACGAGTTTTGGCACGAAATTGGCGACCGATGTCCAGGCCGAGGACACTCCGCCCCCGATGTCGATGGCCGCAAGAGTGGACGTAGACACTGCCCGCTCCCTTCTGCTCAAGGCGCCGTGTGGGTGCCGACGCGTTGGTGTCACCTTTACCCATTACGGCGCGTCGAACACATGCGAGAATCGTTCGCGTGACATTCCGTCCCGAACGGGTGGCAATCGAAGGAATATCGGCCACCCGGGGCACCTCGATGGGTCATGTTGCAGCCTGCGGCCCAGAAGGTTAGCGTAGCTAAGGTATTGATCGCAGTCGTTCGGGAAGTGAGTGGTGCCTGGTGGACGTGGACCCGGTGGTGTCGGAACGCGGAGCACGGCGGCGAGCGCAGGCCGACGCCGCGGTGACCCGGCCCGGCTACAAGTGGATCGCCCTGTCGAACACCACTGTGGGTGTCCTGATGGTGACGATCAACATGTCGATCCTGCTGATCGCGCTGCCGGACATCTTCCGGGGCATCGGGGTCGACCCGCTGCAGCCGGGCAACACCAGCCTGCTGCTGTGGCTGATCATGGGCTACCTGGTGGTCACTGCCGTCCTGGTGGTCAGCTTCGGCCGGCTGGGGGACATGTTCGGCCGGGTGAAGATGTACAACGCGGGCTTCGCCGTGTTCACGGTGTTCTCCATCCTGCTGTCGGTGACGTGGCTGCATGGCACGGCGGGTGCGCTGTGGCTGATCATCATGCGTGTTCTGCAGGGCGTCGGCGGTGCGCTGCTGATGGCCAACTCGGCCGCGATCCTCACCGACGCGTTCCCCAGCAACCAGCGTGGCCTGGCGCTGGGCCTGAACCAGGTGGCCGGCATCGCGGGCTCGTTCATCGGCCTGATCCTGGGCGGCCTGCTCGCGCCGATCGAATGGCACGCGGTGTTCCTGGTGTCCGTGCCGGTCGGCCTGTTCGGCACGGTGTGGGCCTACCTGAAGCTGCACGACACCGGCAAGCGGCAGCCCTCCAAGGTCGACTGGTGGGGCAACCTCAGCTTCGCCGTCGGCCTGATCGCGGTGCTGGTCGGCATCACGTACGGCATCCAGCCCTACGGCGGCCACACGATGGGCTGGACCAACCCGATGGTGCTGAGTTGCCTCATCGGCGGCATCGTGGTGCTGGTCGTGTTCTGCGTCATCGAGACGAAGGTCGCCGAGCCGATGTTCCGGCTGGGGCTGTTCAAGATTCGCGCGTTCACCGCCGGCAACATCGCCAGCCTGCTGTCCAGCCTCGGCCGTGGTGGCCTGATGTTCATCCTGATCATCTGGCTGCAGGGCATCTGGCTGCCGCAGCACGGCTACAGCTTCGAGTCCACCCCGCTGTGGGCCGGTATCTACATGCTGCCGCTGACCGTGGGCTTCCTGATCGCCGGCCCGGTGTCCGGCTGGCTGTCCGACCGGTTCGGCGCCCGCCTGTTCAGCACCGGCGGCATGCTGATCGCGTCGCTCAGCTTCGTGTGGCTGCTGCTGATACCGGTGAACTTCGCGTACTGGGAGTTCGCCGCGGCACTGCTGCTCAACGGCATCGGGATGGGCCTGTTCG
The DNA here is from genome assembly GCA_036502345.1 of Pseudonocardiaceae bacterium. Taxonomy (GTDB): domain Bacteria; phylum Actinomycetota; class Actinomycetes; order Mycobacteriales; family Pseudonocardiaceae; genus DATEPR01. The sequence goes on from DASXYT010000373.1 coordinate 6,825, forward strand.
CGTCGCCGAACCGGGCCGGGATCATGAACAGCCTGCCGTCGGCCCGCCGTGGTGCCGGTGCCGGCATGTCCACCACGTTCCAGAACTCCGCGACCGTGCTGTCCATCGGCGTCTTCTTCAGCCTGATGATCGCCGGCCTGGCGTCCTCGCTGCCGCACGCGCTGAGCAGCGGCCTGGTCGCCCAGGGCGTGCCGGCGTCGGACGCTGCCCGGCTGGCCGGGTTGCCGCCGGTGTCGGTGCTGTTCGCGTCGCTGCTGGGCTACAACCCGATCCAGACGCTGCTCGGTCCCGGCGTTCTCGCGCACCTGCCGGCCGGCCACGCCGCGTTCCTGACCGGGCGCGGGTTCTTCCCGTCGCTGATCTCCGGGCCGTTCGCGCAGGGCCTCGGCGTGGCCTTCGCCTTCGCGATCGCCGCCTGTGTGATCGCCGGTGTCGCGTCGGCGCTGCGTGGCGGGAAGTACGTCTACAACGAGACCACGCCGGCACCCGACCCGAAGCCCGCCGAACCGGTGACGGCCGGCACGCACCGCGACTGACTGCGTGATGTGGCACGTCGGCGTGCGCGGAAGTCGGCGCTGAGCACTCCTGGCACCGAGCCCGCTGACTGGTGGGCTCAGTGCCATGCGTCGTCGTCCCGTCATCGTGGTGCTGGCGGCCTTTCTGCTCGCCGTCCAGACACTGACGTCGGCGACCCCGCTGGCCACGGCGGCCCAGACCTCGCTGACGCTCGCCTCGGCGGGCAGCGACGGCAAGCCGGCGCCGACGGAGAGCGGTCAGGCGGCGCTGGCCGCTGACGGCACCCAGACGGCGTTCGTCTCCGCAGCGCCGCTGAAGGTCAGCGGCTCGGTGCCGCAGACCGCCGCGACCGACTCCGACCAGCCCTTCCGCGTCTACGCCCGCAACCGGCTGGCCGGCACGACCACGTTGCTCAGCGACGCGGGCACCGGCTCCGCGGCGGCACCGACCATCTCGGCCACCGGTCGCCTGGTCGCCTACGAGGCCGACAACGAGATCACCGACGAGAACCAGATCGACGTGGTGGACCGGCTGGCCACCGGCCGGGGCAAGTTCGACACCGCGGGCAACCTGGTGCGTACGCAGGTGACCGGCAATGCCGGCGATCCTCGGTACCAGCGCATCGAGCCCTGCTCGATCAACAACGAAGCACTCGGGCTCGGCCGGTGCGGGCCCCACCTGTCCGAGGACGGCAGCACGCTGGCCTACCAGGCCCAACTGTCCCCGGTGTCACCCGGCCTCGCGGTCGGCGTCAGCGAGGGAGAGGGCACCGATCCCGCCGAGGCCAACCTCGTCGACTTCGTGTCCGCCGAGGAGACGGGTTTCGGCGGCGCCGAGTTCGGCATCCTCAGCGAGACCGTCAGCTACTTCAACCTCGGCACCACGCCGATCCGGTGGACCGCACCACCCGTGGCGACCGCGCCGTTCCACGTGAGCGGGACCAGTTGCGACGGCGATCCGACGACGGTGACGCTCGGGCCGGACAGGTCCTGCGATGTCACCGTCACTGTCGACGCGACGGCGTCCTGCCCGCGAGCCGGCGTCATCGACGTGCTCAGCGGCGAATTGACCACCACCGCGACCACACCGGACGGGCAGACCGGCGTCGGCCTGGCCGCCATGTGCTCGGCGAACGGTGACATCACCGACGAGGCACCCGCCATCCCGCTGGTCACCACGCCGTCCTCGGTGGCCGCGGGCTGCGCTCCGGTGCCGACCGGCCTGCCGCTGGTGGCAGCGCCGCAGGCGGCCGAGGACAACGAGGGCACCCCGGTGGTGGACACCGGTGCCGTCGAGGTCGGTAGGCCAGACCTGCAGTGGACGACGATCACCGGGATCGGCCTGCTGGACTTCGACACACCGGACTGCGCGGTCCAGTTGGTCGATCCGGTGACGGCGAAACCGGCAGGCCCGTTGCCCGCCGATCAGCCACCGCCGTGCCGGCAGAACCAGGAACTGGGCAACGAGATCGGCGAGAACGATGTGGTGCCGACGTCGTGCACCGCGTATCTGCTGGTCGACCCGCAGCAGGTCGCGACGACGGAGAGCCTGCTGTCGCTGGACAACGTCGAGTGCTTCTTCGAGTGCGACCAGTTCCAGAACCTCTACGTCGCGGTGACCGGCGTGCGGAACGTGGTGGTGGCCAAGCGGGGCCCCGGGTTCACGTCCGCGGTGGGCACGGTGATCAGCGTGGACAGTGCTGGCAGGCCGATACCGGACGCGACCCAGCCGTCGCTGTCCACGAACGGCAGGTACGTCGCCTTCACGGCTGGTACCGAGGTGTTCCGGCACGACACCGACACGGCCGGCAACGGCACTCATCGATCTGGCGCGACGAGTGTCGTGTCCTGCCAACCCGGCGCCGGTGCCTGTCGGCCGCTGGCCGGTGCGGACTTCCCGTCGATCTCCGGTGACGGCACGCGGATCGCGTTCCTCGGGTCGGTGAACCAGGTGTACGTCCGGGAGACCGTGCCCGCGCGGACTCTGCTGGTGTCGTCCGACCGGGGTGGCGGCACGAAGCCGTCCGACGGCCAGGCCCTGGACCCCGTCATCTCGCAGGACGGCAGCACGATCGCGTTCTCGTCGGTCGCGTCCGACGTGCTCAACCCGCCGCTGCGGTTCCAGGCGCTGAACCTGTACCTGGCCGACATCGGGCCGGGCACGGCGGGAGTGATGGCCGTGACCCCGGACGGCGGCCCGGTGACCGGTAGCACCGCCATCGTGCAGCCGTCGCTGGACGCGCACGGCAGGATTGTGGCGTTCGAGACGACCCGTCAGTTGTTGCCCGGAGCACCATCCGATGTGGACAGTGTGTATACGTTCGAGCGGTTCGGCCACCTGGTGATCTCGCCGGGATCGGTGTCCTACGGGCGGCTGATCGCCGGCCTGCCTGGGCAGACGCGGACCGTCACCGTGACCAACACGGGGCTTGGTCCGGTCACGTTCACCGGGGTGCGCGTCGGCAGTCCGTTCCTGCTGTCGCTCGAATCGTGCGTCGGTGAGGTGCTGCACCACGGGCAGAAATGCTCGGCGATCGTGCTGTTCCGGCCGGTCCGAGCGGGCCACCCGACCGGTGTGCTGACGTGGACGACCGCTGACGACGGTGAGCCCCCGCAGCAGACCGGCGTCGACCTCGGCGCCACCGTGGTCGTACCGACCGTGCCGCTGCTCACCGTGTCGCCGACCATCGCGTACGGCGGCGAGGTGGTGCGGGCCACCGGAGTCGCCTTCCCGGCCAACTCGGTGGTCACGCTGTCCTGGAACGTCGGCCTGGGCCGCGCGACGGCGTCCGTCGGTGCCAACGGCCAGTTCGCGGTAGACGTGGTGATCTTCCCGGACGACGTACTCGGCGCCCGCTCACTGCTGGCCGCCGGACCGACCGGCACCGTGCTGGCGTCCGCCTCGTTCCTGGCCGCGGCCAACCCGGAGGAACCACCGTTCCACCGAGCGGGTTCCTAGGACGGTTCGGTGACCCGGCCCCTCGGCCTGCGGCCGGGCACACCCGTCGGCGGTTCGCGGCGCTGCTTCGGCGCAGGCCGCAGGTTCACCTCGCCGGCCGGCTCGGCCAGGTCGGTGTGGGCGGGCGGCACCAGCGGTGCGATCACGACCAGGTCCAGTGTGGTGCGCGGCGGCACGCCGATCCGCGCCCACGGGTCGAAGCCGACCGGCTGCTCGTCGGCAGGCGCGCAGCGCAACGTCACCAACTGCTCGGCGTCAGCCAGCGACCCGGCAAGGCAGTCGGCCGGCAATGACTGGTGCTCGACACAGCCGGCCAGTACGGCACCGAGCAGTTCGTGTTCGGTGACCTCGGCGTGTTCTGCTGTCCACGCCGTCAACAGGTAGCGCAGCCGGTAGCGCCGGATCGGCAGCCGCCGGGCCGTGACCGTACCGTCGATGGCCCTGATGTCGTCGGAGTAGCCGGCGAGACTGCTCACGTCCTCCCTGATGTCGTACAGGAAACCGTTGAGCAGCAGTGCTTCCGGTGGATCGGCGCGCGGCTGGGTGAACGTGACGACGGTGCCGTCAGGTAGGCAACGCCGTAGGAAGGCGTCGAGCGACACATCCACGTCGTGGATCACGCGACCATCGTCCCGGCTGGCACCGCCGGCCGACGGGCGGAGTGCGCAGCGTGTCGGGCCACTTCTGGTGCGCGTTCGCGCAGTGATCCGTGCGCGAGATGAGGTCAGCTTGACCTCGGTCAGCGGCCCGCCTGCTGGCACGCTCGTCATGTCAGAGCCGTCCAGCGTGGAGGGACCGATGCCAAGTTACCTGTCGCCCGGCGTGTACGTGGAGGAAGTGTCCTCCGGCTCGCGCCCGATCGAGGGCGTCGGCACGGCGCTCTGCGCCTTCGTCGGATTCACCGAGCGCGGCCCACAGCACGAGCCGGTCCTGGTCACGAACTGGACCCAGTACACAAAGGCATTCGGCTCCTTTGTGGACAGCGCATACCTGCCGCACTCCGTCTACGGCTACTTCCTCAACGGCGGCGGTTCGGCCTACGTCGTCAGCATCGGCGCGCTCGGGGACAGCGAGGCCACGACCGACTCGCCTGCGGCGCTGCCGGCAGGCGGCGAGCTCGTCTCGGGTGCCGACAACGGCAAGCCCGCGTTCACCGTGCGGGCGCTGGCCGAGGGAGCGCCGGCCCAGGACATCTCCGTCGAGGTCACCGACGCCACCGAGGCCGGCGACGACACGTTCAAACTCGTGGTCAGCCAGGGCGGCGACGCTGTCGAGACGTTCGACAACCTGACCACGAAGCGTGGTGCCACGAACGTCGTCACCGTGGTGCGCCAGCAGTCCAAGCTGATCCGCATCGAGGAGCCCAAGACCGGGTCGGTCGCCGTGCCGCGCAAGGGTTCCCGGGTACTGCTCGCGGTGGACGATCCGCCGCGACTGCCGCAGGTGACACCCGACGCGTATGCGGGTGACGCCGGTGCGCGTACCGGGTTCGCGGGCCTGGAGACCATCGAGGACGTCACGATGCTGTGCGTCCCGGACGCGATGTCCGCCTACCAGGCCGGGGTCATCGACGACGAGGGCCTCAAGGCCATCCACCTGGCGATGATCGCGCACTGCGAACTGATGGGCGACCGGGTCGCGATCCTGGACCCACCACCCGGCCTCGGCCCGCAGAAGATGAAGGACTGGCGGGTCGACTTCGCGGGCTACGACTCGAAGTACGCCACCCTGTACTACCCGTGGGTCAAGGTGATGGATCCGCTGCACGGCAAGCCGGTGTTCCTGCCGCCCAGCGGCCACATGGCCGGTATCTGGGCACGGACCGACTCGACACGCGGTGTGCACAAGGCGCCTGCCAACGAGGTCGTGCGGGGCGTCATCTCGCTGGAGTCCGGGATGACCCGCGGTGAGCACGACCAGCTCAACCCGGTCGGCGTGAACTGCATCCGCACGTTCCCCGGTCAGGGCATTCGGGTCTGGGGCGCGCGGACACTGTCCAGTGACCCGGAATGGCGCTACCTGAACGTGCGCAGGCTGTTCAACTTCGTGGAGAAGTCGATTCTGCTCGGCACGAACTGGGTGGTGTTCGAGCCCAACGACCGTTACCTGTGGGAGCGGGTGCAGCGCACCATCAGCGCGTTCCTGCGTCGGGTGTGGCGCAGCGGGGCCCTGTTCGGCGGCACGCCGGAGCAGGCGTTCTACGTGAAGTGCGACGCGGAGAACAATCCACCGGAGAACATCGACGTCGGAATTCTCACCGTGGACGTCGGCATTTCCCCGGTGAAACCGGCGGAATTCGTGGTGTTCCGCGTTTCCCAGTTGGCGCAGGGCGCCGAGCTCGCCGAATAGTCGAAGGGAGTGAACGGCACGATGGCCGGTCAACCGCAGGGCAAGGTGGTCAGCGCACCCCGGTTCTACATCTCGGTGGATGGCGTGCCCGTCGCGTCGTTCCAGGAGATGAGCAGCCTGGTCAGCGAGGTCGACGCCCAGGAGTACATCTACTGCGACAACCAGGGCGCGGTCACCCACACCAAGCAGTACGGCAAGACGAAGCCGCCGGAAGTCACGCTGAAGCGCGGGTTCGACGACGACAAGTACCTGTGGACGTGGCACATGCGGGTCCGCTACAACGACCCGACGGCGCCGATCGACGCGCACCTCAACGTGGTGCAGACGAAGCCGGGCGCCACCGACCCGCAGGACACCGAGACCGTCATGGCGTTCAGCCTGATCAACGCGTGGCCCAAGAAGCTCGAGGTGTCCGGCCTGAAAGCGGGTGACAGCGCGGTCGCCGTGGAGAGCATCGTGCTGGTGTGCGACCAGATCGAGTTCCTGCCCAGCGGTAAGCCGGTCTCGTTGTGACCGGGTTCGACGTGCCGGGTGCTGCTGTGCTGGTGTCGTATCCGTTCGTGCTGCCGCGTGGCTATGTGGACGAGCGTGGCACTGTCCATCGCGAGGGCGTGATGCGCCTGGCCACCGCGCGCGACGAGATCATGACCCAGCCCGACCCGAGGGTGCGGCAGAACCCCGCGTACCTCACGGTGCTGCTGCTGGCCAGGACGGTGAGCCAGTTGGGCGCCATCTCCCCGGTCGGCGAGTTCGTCATCGAGAACCTGTTCGCCTCTGATCTGGCTTTTCTGCAGGACCTGTACCGGCGGATCAACCAGGAAGGCCACACCGAGGTCGACGTGTCGTGCCCGTCGTGTGGCCACGCGTTCGCGGTGGATGTGGCAGGTGGTGCCCAGGGGGAACGCTGAGGTGCGCGGTCGGCCGGGTCTGGGAGGAGGCCGTGTACCTCGCCTACTACCTGCACTGGTCCCTGGACCAGATCCTCGACCTCGAGCACGGCACGCGGGCCCGCGTGGTGTCCGAGATCGGCAAGATCCACGAGCAGCGCGACGAGAAGGGCTGGTGACGGACGATGCGCTGGCCCTTCCGCCGCAGCCCGGCCGCCTCTCCGGCCGTCGTCCCGCCCCCGGCTCCAGTCCCGCGTCCGGCCACAGTGGAACGTGTGATCGGTGCGCCCGCCGGGCGGCGCGCCTGGCAGACGCTGCCGCCGCTGGTCCCGGTCGTGGCCAGACCCACGATCACCATCGGTACGCCCGATGTGGCGATGACCCGTTCGCTGCTGCACCGCCCGGCCCGCCCCGCGCCCGAGTCCCGACCGGTCGGCCGGGTCAGCGGACTGGCCGAGGTGCTGCCCGCACTGGACCTCAGCGGCGATGACCACGCGGAGGAGAACGTGG
>DASXYT010000374.1:0-1900 GCA_036502345.1 Pseudonocardiaceae bacterium
TCCCGGTCCAGGTCGGTGAAGTTGTCGTAGTAGAAGTCGCCGCGCACGTTGTCCCGCCGCTGCCGCACGAACGCAAGCGCTTGCGAGGCGTTGAGCGACTGCTTGCCGGCGCGGAAGTTGGCGCCCGAGTAGGTGTCGTGGGTCGTCTTCGCCACGCACACCGTGATCGGCTGCACGACCTCCGCGATCTGGAAGAACGCGACCAGCGTCACCTCGACGAAGTGGTCGATCGGGATGCCGCCGAGGAACTGGCTGACCGTGTCGGCCTCCTCCTTGCGGCCGGCGTCGCGCGCTTCCTGCTCCAGCGTCGCGCCGGTGACGCCCTGGCCGCGCAGCTTGTTGTAGGCCTGATCCCTGGCCAGGCCGTACGCCTGCTTGATCTTCTCCTTGCAGGTGCCGTCCGGGCAGCCGGGCAGGTCGACGTAGTCGTCGCGGGGAATGGAGATCTCCACCGCCTGCCCGTGCACCGGTACGTGCAGCAGCATCAGTACGTTCGCGTTGAAGCCGCCGACGCTGTTGTCACCGGCGTGCAGCGCGTCGTAGATGTTCTGCGGCAGGGGTTTGCCGTTCTCGTCCAGCCGGCTGTCCAGGCCCATGATCAGGATGTTGGTGTCGCCGTTGAGCGACTTCTTCTCGGTCGGGCTGATCAGGGCGTTGGACTTGTGGATGCCGGTGTCGAGGGAGTTCAGCTGGCCCCAGGAGTAGCCGGTCAGACCGAGGACGAGTAGCGACACCAGGCCGAGGACGGTGTAGCCGGCGAGCGCGGCGACCCGGCGGCCGGTGCGGCGGCGGACGGGGGCCTTCGCCGTTCTGGCCACCACTTCGGCAGGTGGTGGTGCCGGCTCCATCGCGTCGGTGATGCCGTCGAACGTGACGCCGTCGAAGTGACCGGCACCCTCGATCACCTCGGTCGGGTCGGCGGCGCCGGGCGGGGCGGGCTTGGCCGGTGTGCCGGTGTTTCGGTTGGGCCGGACCTTGCGGACCGGTCGGCCGGTCGGTGTCGGTGTCTGGGTCGGCCGGGCGGGCGGGGTCGCTTTCGCCGGTGGGGTGGCCTTGACGGGCGGCGGCTGCTCGGCCTTGCCGGATGTGGCCGGTGAGGGCTTGGGGCGGCGGGCGCCGCCGAGATCGCCCTGGCGGGGCTGCTCCCAGTGCTCGTCGCCCACAGAGTCTCCTTGCTGCCATGAACCGCGTTGACGACTCCACGTGACCGATATGGGTCAATGTTGCCCCTGAACGGGGGACGCGCAGGCCCGCTGTTGGGTTGCCTGCGCCTACCCGGCAGAGTCTCGCCGAGCCTGCCACAGGCCGCCTGCGGGCTGGTCAGCGGTGCGTTCGTGGAGCAAGAGCAAGCCATAGGCGGCGATGCTCTGAGCGTCGGTTATGTGACCTTTAGTAATCATTTCTTCTATCGTCGACCGGGTGAACCAGGCGGAGCGCATGTCCTGCTCCTCCACTTCCCGCTCCGGGCGGCCGTCGGTCAGCCCGGTGGCGAGGAACACCCGGCCGCGCTGGCTGGACATGCCAGGGGCCACGTCCAGCAGGCCGATCTGGGTCAGCCGGTCGGCGCGTAGCCCGGTCTCCTCGCGCAGTTCACGGGCGGCCAGGTCGGCCGGTGCGCTGTCCGCCCTGTTCGGCGCGGTGCCCTGCGGGAACTCCCAGCGGCGCATACCGAGTGGGTAGCGGAACTGCTCGACCAGGTGCACTTCGTCGTCGCGCACGGCGATCACCAGGGCGTAGTCCGGCTTGTCGATGACGCCGTAGATGCCGGCACTGCCGTCCGGCCTGCGGATGTCGTCCTCGCGCACGGTCATCCACTGGTTGGCGTACACCTGCCGGGAGGCCTGTTGTTCCACGACCGCCATCTTGCCCGAGTTGGCGATCTCCTACCCTGACTCGGTGC
>DASXYT010000375.1:0-3612 GCA_036502345.1 Pseudonocardiaceae bacterium
CGACTCGGCCGCGCCGGGGCGCGAGTTGCCCGCTCCCGGGGGCCATTCGGCTGCGCCGGGGCCCGACTCGGCTGTCCGGGGGCGCGATTCGGCTGCGCCAGGGGACGACTCCTCCGCGCCGGAGGGCGACTCGTCCGCGCCCGGAGGCGTTTCGGCCGCACCGGGGTGCGACTCGTCCGTGCCAGGGCGCGAGTCGGCTGCTCCAGGGGGCGACTCGGCTGTGCCGGGCGGCGACTCGTCGGGACACGATTCGGCCGCATCCGGGGGCGTCTCGTCCGCATCAGGGGGTGAGTCGTCCGCGCAGGGGCGCGACTCGGCCGCGCGGGCGGTCGAGTCGACCGCACGGTGGGGTGGCTCGGTCGTTCCGGCGGTCGACTCGGCCGCGTTGGTGGGCGACCTGGCGGTTGACGAGTCGGTGTTGCTGGCGGTGGCGCTCGCCCTGGCCACCAGGCCGCTGGCGCTCGTCGTCGACGACGTGGACCTGCGCGCTTCGGCCGCGCAGCAGGCCAGGATCTGGCGGGCGCTGCGCTCGATCGCCGACGAGGGCACGATGGTGATCGCCAGCACGGTGGATGCCGACATCGCCGCCGAGGCAGGCGCGACCGTGGTGCGGGTGGGTGAGACTGTCGATGAACGCGATTAGGTTGGCACGGCTGGAGTTCGCGCGGTTCCGCACTCCGCTGCAACGACTCGCGCTGCTGTTCGTGGTGCTCGTTCCGCTGCTCTACGGCGGCCTCTACCTGTGGTCCAACTGGGACCCCTACGGCAGGCTGAACCAGATCCCGGTGGCCGTGGTGAACGACGACCAGCCTGTGACGGCGAACGGCCAGCGGGTGGCCGCGGGCGAGTTGTTCGTGGCGGAGCTCAAAAAGGATCCGATCTTCGACTGGCACTTCGTGGACGACAAGGAGGCAGCGCAGGGCGTCAACGACGCGCGCTACTACTTCACCATCTCCGTACCGAGGAACTTCTCGGCGAAACTGGCCAGCGGCGCTACCGGCACCCCACAACGCGCCGGCATGCTGATCACGCTGGACGACGCGAACGGCTACATCGTCGGCAAAATGGCCGAGACCGTGCAGTCCGAGTTGCAGAACAAGATCAGTGCGGCGGCGGTGAGCGCCTACTTCGAGTCCGTGTTCGGCAATCTCAACCAGTTGAGCAGCGGCCTGACCAAGGCGGCCAACGGCGCGACATCGCTGCGGGACAACCTGGCGACCGCGAAACAGGGCAGCGGCAAACTCGTGTCCGGCCTGACCCAACTGAAGACCGGTGCCGACAAGCTGGCGCCCGGCGCCCAACAGGTGTCCGACGGGGTGAACACGATCGCATCGGTGTTCGTGCCGATCGCGAACGCCATCTCGGCGGCGATCCCGTCGGTCACGAAGACGGCGGCGACCGCTGCGGACAATGCGGCCGATCTGGCCAACACGGCGGCGCAGGCGGCGGGCGTGGTGTCCGGTGATGCCGACTCGGTACGCACCGACGTGACCAAACTGGGCCAGGACCATCCCGAACTCCAGACCGATCCGGCCTACCAGCGACTGGTGTCGATCACCAGCCAGGCCGCGTCACTCACCGGGCAGGTGAACACGGCGGCCGGGCAGCTCAAGACCACGACGGCGACCGTCGCGTCGGCAGCCGACACACTGGCCGCGGACGCGCCGAAACTCCAGTCGCAGGTCAACGGTGCGTCGTCGCAGGTGCAGAAACTCGCCGCGGGCGCGAAACAGGTCGCGACCGGCGCCGCACAGTTGGACACCGGGCTGGGCACAGCCCTGACCGGTGGCACCCAACTGGACACCGGCATCGGGAAACTGCACACCGGCGCCGCGCAACTGGCCAGCGGCCTGGCCGACGCGCAGCACCAGATACCCGTGTTGTCGCCGCGGCAGGAGAAGGACAACGCGTCGACACTGGCGTCGCCGGTCGACGTCGCGGTGACCAACCTGCATCCGGCGAACAACTACGGCAGAGGCCTGACGCCGTTCTTCTTCTCGATCGCGCTGTGGGTGTTCGGCATCACCGGATTCCTGATCCTGCGGCCGATCTCGCAGCGCGCGCTGGCCGGCCGGGCAAGCTCGTGGACGGTGGCGCTGGCAGGCTGGCTGCCGCCGGTGATCGCATGTGTCGTCGGTGGGCTGGTGCTGTACGTCGTGCTCGAGGTCGGGCTCGGGCTCGCGCCGGTGCATCCATGGGAGATGGCGGGCATCGTCGCGCTGGCCGCCGTCGCGTTCACGTCGATAGCTCACTTCCTGCGGTTGCTGCTCGGCGGTGTGGCCAGCGCCGTGTCGCTGATCCTGCTGTTGTTGCAGCTGACCACGTGCGCCGGCACCTATCCCTACGAGACGCTGCCGCAGGTGTTCCGCGCGCTGCATCCTGTGCTGCCGATGACGTACCTGGTGGACGCGCTGCGGGTGACGATCACCGGCGGCAACAGCGCTCACCTGGCCAGGGACACGCTGATCCTGGCCTTGTTCGGCATCGTCGCCACCGGTCTGTCGGTGCTCACCGTGCGGCGGCGCAGGGAGTGGCGGGTCGCCGACCTGAAACCGGAACTGTCTATTTAGGATTCTCCGGTAGTGGTGTGGTCAGGCCGAGAGTCGGTGTCGTCTCCGGCCTGATCCTCCGCTGCCGGAAGAGCCAGCCACCGAGAAGACCGCCCGCGAAGCCGAACGCATGGCCCTGCCAGTCGACGCCCTCGGTCGGCAGCAGCACGGTGAACTGGTAGGCGAAGCACAGCGCCATCACCAGGCCGATCACGATGTCGATCCGGTGCCGGTCGAACGCGCCGCGCACGATGATGTAGCCGAAGTAGCCGAACACGACGCCGCTGGCGCCCGCGCTGACCGAGTCCGACGATGCGGTGAACCACGTGCCCAGCCCACTGGTCAGCACCACGAGCGCGGTCACCAGGAGGAACTTGCGGACACCCCGGTAGGCGGCCAGGAACCCGAAGATGAACAGCGGGCCCGAGTTGCCCTCGATGTGCGACCAGCTGAAGTGCAGGAACGGTGCGCTCAGGATCTCCGGGAGCGACCCGACGTCCCTCGCCTTGATGCCGTAGTCGAACGCCAGGTGGTAGTGGTCGGCCCAGTTGATGATCTGGATGATCCAGATGATGGCCAGCACCGACACCATGACCCACAGCGCCCGCCGCGCGTCGGCGACCATGGTCTCCGCGTCCTGGCGGCCGATGCCGCTCCCGCTGCTGATACTCACGCGATCTTCCGGCCGACGCCCGCGATGATGGCGGATTCGTTCGGGCTGCCGAACGAGATCACCGGCGCGATCGAGCCGGTCTCCTCGGGGTGCCACAGCGGTGTCCAGGTCAGGCCCGGCTCGACGATCTCGAAGTCGCCGAACAGCGCCCGGATCTCGTCGCGGCTCCGGAACATGGCGTCCGAACTGCCGCTCTGCTGGTACATCTGCTGCAGCTCGGCCAGGTTCTGCTCGATCACGGGCGGCACGCCGTCCGGGGTGAGCTGCGAGATCGCCAGGTACGAGCCGGGCACCATCAGCTCCCGGTACCTGGCCACCGACGACGTGCCGAGGTCCTCGCCGTCCGGCCCCGGCTGATGCAGGTGCAGCACCGCGATCAGCAGCAGTGCC
>DASXYT010000376.1:0-3721 GCA_036502345.1 Pseudonocardiaceae bacterium
AGGGTGGCAGGTCCATGACGATCCGGCCGACGCTGTGCGCGGCGCCGAGGTCGACCTGGAACCACTGCGGGAACGCGTTGTCCGTGCTCTCCCAGTAGCTGTTGGTGTCCCCGTCCACGGCGTTGCCCGGTGCGTAGGTCTGGGTGTAACCACTGGAGGTGGCGGGCTGGTGGAGGGCGAGGTTGGTGTTGGCCGCCGCCGTTCCTGTGCCGGATAGGGCGACGGTCAGCGGGCTGCCCGGCGCGCTGCTGTTCACGGACAGCGTGCCGGACGCCGACCCGGACGCGGTCGGGGCGAACTTGACGCTCACCGTGCAGGAGGCCCCGGCCGCGAGCGACGTGCCGCAGTTATTGGTCTCGCTGAACGGGCCGGTGACGCCGACCGAGGCCATAGAGACCGCGGCCGAGCCCGGGTTCGACACGGTCACGGACTGGGCCGAGCTGGTCGACCCCACCGTCTCGCTGCCGAAAGACACGCTGGACGGCGACGCCGTCAGCGGCGAGCCGGTGGGGCCGGTGGAGCCGCCGCCGGGGAAGACCTCGAACTCTGACAGCTGGGCCGCGGTCCAGCCGGTGTTCCCGGTAAAGCTGAGCTCCACGTAGCGGTCGCTGGTCCCGGACGGCAGGCTGATCGTGACGGTGTTCCCCGTGCTGGGGTTGAAGGTGTACCCGGCCGAGCCGACGAGCTGGCTGAACGTCGTCCCGTTGGTGCTGCCGAGCACCGACAGCGTCTCCGTGCGGGTGCTCCAGGCGCTCGACGGCGGCAGGTCAAGGGTGACCGACCCGATCGACTGCGTGGAGCCCAGGTCGACGGTGACCGTCTGCGGCCAGGCGGCACCGTCGCTGCTCTCCCAGTACGTGCTGGTGTTGCCGTCGGTGACGTTGGAGGCCACGTAGGTCTCATAGGAGCTGCTCGCGGTGGCCGGCTGGCCCTGGGCGAGGTTGGTGGTGGCCGTGACCCCGGTGCCGGTCAGCGCGACGGTCAGCGGGCTGCCCGGTGCGCTGGTGGCAACGGTCAGCGAGCCGGTCTGGCTGCCGCCGCTGGTCGGGGCGAACTTGACGCTGACCGTGCAGGTACCGCCCGCGGCGATGGAGCTGCCGCAGGTGTTGGTCTGGCTGAACGGGGCGCTGGTGCTGACCGAAGAGACCGACACCGCGCTGCTGCCAGGGTTCGACACGGTCACCGTCTGCGCCGCGCTGGTCGCACCCGACGCGACGTCGCCGAAGGCCACGCTGGACGGGGACGCGGACAGCGCGCCCGGCTGCGCCGGGCTCGGGAAGGTGGTCAGCACCGGCGTGGTGCTCCAGCCCGAGTTGCCGCTGCCGAGGTTGAAGGTGTAGGCGCCCGCCGTGTTGGACGGGTAGGCGTAGTTGTAGGCACCAGAGACCCCGACGCCGCTGGCGGTCAGGCCGCTGACGCTGGCGGAGCCGGTGGTTTCCGCCTGCATGACGACCGTGCCCAGATTCTGCACCTTCACGTTGCTGATGTTGACCCCGCTGACGGCGTAGCCGTTGCCGGAGCCGCTGACGAACTCGAACGGCTCATACGGGCTGTCCAGGATCGCGCCGCCGCTGTAGTTCACGGTGACGTTGCTGAACGCGGAGTCGTAGGCGTCGAACCGGACCGCGCCCATCGGGTGACCCCAGTTCGGGTTCTCGGCCCCGGTCCTGATCAGGTAGTTGCCCGACACGGTGATGGTGCCAGTCAGCGGGGTGAACGGAGACAGGAACTCCTCGTTGGAGATGGCGAGCCCGCTGCCGAGGGCGTTCGTGTCCGCGATCACATTGTTGGAGATGGTGTTGTTGGAGCCGCCGTAGTCGGCGATGCCGTTGGCCAGGGTCGGCTGCACGATCGTGTTGTTGGCGAAGGTGATGCCGGAGTCGGCCGCCGGATAGGACCAGATCGCCAGGCCGTCATCGCCGTCGTTGCGAAGGAAGTTGTTCTTGACCGTGCAGTTGGTCGCGTTTCCGTTGAAGTTGAGCCCGTCCGCGTCGGTGGACTCGATGACGCTGTTCTCCACCGTGCAGTTGCTGTTGCCGTACTGCAGCCAGAACCCGACGTTCGTGTCCTGGATCCACAGCCCGTTCACGGTGGAGCCGCTGCCGAGCGACCCGTTGATCGCGTTCGCGGTGCTGTCGTCGTGCCTGCCGACGGTGCTGCCGAGGATCGCGAAGCCGCTCAAGTTGACCGGCCCGGAGACGGCCGAGGTGTTGTCGATGAACTCGTTGGTCTTGATCTGCGAGTACCAGTCGCCGGCCCCGGCGATCGTCGCGGAGTTCACCTGGAGCGCCGAGCTGACGACGTAGGTGCCCGAGGGGATCCACACGGACTCCCCGGCCGAGTTGGCCGCGGAGATCGCGTTGCGGAACGCGGTGGTGGAGTCGGCGGCGCCGGTCGGGTCGGCCCCCTCGCTGGTCACCGAGATGGAGTTGGCCGGCTGGGTGGCCGCGGCCGGCACGTTGTAGAAGTCCGCCACGTCGATCGTGTAAGGCAGGGCCGTGTCGGAGGAGTCCGCCTCCAACCGCACCATGGTGCCAGCCGGGTACGTCTGGCCGAACGTCATCCGCGCGTCGTCGTAGAACTTATGCGTCTGGCTGCCCATGATGCTCGGCGTGGAGATGTAGCTGTAGGCCGAGGTGAGCGAGAGCTCGTTGCTGAGCTTGGTGCCGTTCACGTAGACGGACAGCGTGCCGGACGCTCCCTGTGGGAGGGCGTAGTGCACGTCGAACGCGTTGGCCGCGCTGGTCAGCGTGAACTGCACGTACTGGCCTGACGCGGTCAGCTGTACCGCTTCACGCCCCGATGCCTCGGTGGCCAGGTCGCCCTGGGTGAAGTCCGGGCCGATGAGCTTGCCGGTGCTGCTCGCGCTCTCCGCCTCGTACTCGGTGAACGGGACGCTCGCGCCTGTGCCGCTGGGGACGCTGAACGGGGACTGGGCCCAGTAGGGCGGGGCGGCCGTCGCGGCCTGGGCGAGCGTCGGCGTGGCGACCGCTGCCGCCAGCAAGGTGCCGAGCACGGTGACGACGGCCGCGACAAGCGCGGCCAGCCGCATCCGGGGTCTTGCCGCGGCGTTCCGGCCCGGCGGGCGGTGACGAAATGACATCACGTGCGTGCCTTTCCCTAGGGAGAACTGCCGTCCCTGCGTCAGGGACGGTGCTGGCCGCCGCCCGGCCGGGCGGCGACAGGGATGGCTGCCGCGGCGAGCGCTGAGTCCTGGATCAGCGCTGATGTTTGATTAACCGGAACACTACATTTAACAAAGTCGTAGTGCAATAAGTGGATCAAATTACGCAAATTTACGACTCTATGACGTAGATTTCCATGCCTCTAGCTGGGGGTACATGCCTGTCGGCAGAATTCTGTTGCCTTCACTAGCAGAAAGTGGGCAAGCAGGAGGGCGGAAATGACGGTTACTGCAAGTTTTTGCAGAAATTTGCTGACTCGGCGATGAATCCACGGCTGGGCGAGCGGCTACGCGGGGCGGCTACGCCGGGCGGCTACGCCAACGCAGATGATCACAGCGCGCAGCGCCCACGGCGGCAGAGCCAGGCCACAGGCCAGGCCCAGAGCGCACGCGGCGAACCTTCGTGTAGTAGCAGCGCGGAATTCCGCGGAAACAACTGCGCCGGGACTGGATCCTGCTCCGGGTGTTGACCGTGCTCCTGGTGCTGATCATGGTGGGCCCTGGTCGCGCTGTTCGGCGTGTTCGGTCAGCCGTCCT
>DASXYT010000377.1:0-21651 GCA_036502345.1 Pseudonocardiaceae bacterium
TCCGATCTGCACCGACGAGCAGCCGGACTGGCCGACCGGACAGCGCTACGCGGCACACCACGCGCTGCTCACCGACACGCGGGCCTACCTCGGCTACGACGACGCGGGCATGGTCGTGCTCGACGTGACGCGCCTGGACCAGCCGAAGTTCGTCAGCCGCCTGGACTGGGGCGGCGGCGCGACGCACACCTGCCTGCCGCTGCCCGGCCGCGACCTGGTGGTCGTCACCGACGAGCAGCAGCACGACGGCCCGAACGCCCCGGAACGCACCATTCGCGTGATCGACGTGTCCGGCGAACCACGCGTACTGGCGAAGGTGCCGGCGCCGCAGGGCGACTTCGACCGCCTGCCGATGCGATTCGGCGCCCACAACCTGCACGAGAACCGCGAAGGCTCCTACCGCAGCGAGTACGTCGTGTTCGCCACCTACTTCAGCGCGGGCCTGCGGGTCTACGACCTGACCGACGCCGAGGCGCCCGCCGAGATCGCGCACTGGGTCGGCCCGACGCCGGCAGGCCAGGAAGTACCACAGGCCAACGATCTGTGGGTCGAGCCGACCGGCCTGACCTGGGTGACCGACCGCATCGGCGGTGGACTCACCGCGCTGCGGCCGGAGCCCCGGCTGCGGGACGTGCTGGACGAGGCGCAGGCAGCATGACCACACAGGTTGTGCGGAAGAAGCGGCTGCGGGCCTGGTCCGGCTACGCGGTCGGGCTGCTGCTGGGCGTCGTGGTCTGGCAGGTCGTCGGCCTGCACATGAGCAGCGAGACGTTCGTCCCGCTCACCACGACGCTGTCCCGGCTCGGTCAGCTGGTCTCCGACGGCACACTTCCCGCCGCGTTGTGGACGTCGTTCAAGTCCTACCTCGTCGGCATGGCGTTCGCCTTGGTGCTCGGCGCGTTCCTCGGCCTGCTGCTGGCCCGCAGGCGGCTGCTGCGCACCGCGTTCGAGCCCTACTTCGTCGCCCTGTACGCCACGCCGATGGTCGCCGTGATCCCGTTCCTGTTGGCGCTGCTCGGTTTCGGCTTCTGGTCGAAGGTCGTCGTCATCATCGTGTTCGCATTCTTCCCCGTACTGCTGAACACGCAGCGCGGCGCGCAGAGCATCGACAAGGAACTGCTGGATGTGGCGCGCTGCTACCGGTCCAGCGAGTTGGACGTGTGGCGGCACGTGATCATCCCGTACACCCTGCCGTACCTGATGACCGGCGTGCGCCAGTCGCTGGCCCGCGGGTTGGTCGGCATGATCGCGGCGGACTACTTCCTCAGCTCGGACGGGCTGGGCAGTCTGCTGATCACGGCGTCGGAACGGTTCGACACCGCCGAGATGCTCGCGGTGACGCTGGTGATCACGGTGATCGGCCTGATCCTGATGGCCATCGGCAGGCTCGCCGAGTCGTACTTCGCGCGTTGGCGGGTGGGCGAATGAGTTCCAAGGTCGCCGTCACGGTGTCCGACGAGATCGCACCGGCAGTGGTGCCCGCTGCCGGATCGACCGAGCAGACCGGTGCCCGCAGGGTGCTGGGCTCCGGCGCGTTGAAGATCGGCGCGGGAATCCTCCTGCTGCTCATCTGGCAGTTCGGCGTGATGTTGTTCGCGCCGAGCTACATCGCGACGCCGCTGGACACCCTGCAGCGCATCCCCGCCGTGTTCGCCGACGTCCAGTTCGGCGCGGACGTGCAGACGACGCTGGTGTCCATCCTCGAAGGACTGGGCATCGCCGTCGTCATCGGTACGGTGCTCGGCCTGATGATGGGCCGGCTGCCTGACCTGAACCGGGTGCTCGGCATGTATGTCGGCACGTTCTACGCGATGCCGCTGATCGCCGTGGTGCCGCTGCTCACCGTGTGGTTCGGCTACACGCCGACCGCCCGGCTGGCGATGGTCGTGCTGGAGGCGATCCTGCCGATCATCTACAACGTCGCCGAGGGCGCGCGGCTGGTCCCGTCGACGTTCCTCGACGTGACCCGCATCCACCACGCGCCGTGGTGGCGGGTGTGGCTGGGCGTCGTGCTGCCCAACGCGCTGCCCTACGTCCTGGCCGGGCTCGACCTGGCCATCGGCCGCGCCCTGATCGGCGCCGTGGTGGCCGAGTTCGTCACCGCCATCCCCGGCCTGGGCTACTACATCCTGTTCAACGTCCGCTCCTTCCACGAGAACGAGGCGATGGTCGCGCTGCTCGTTCTGGTGGCCTTCGCGCTCGTCCTGCGCGCACTCATCAATCTCGCGATTTCCCGCGGGCTCCGCTGGTACCGACCCGCTTAGGAGGCCCATTGTGACGGACCTTGGCGACACGAAGATCCGGGTCGACGGCCTGGCGAAAAGTTACGGCGACCGGCTCGTGTTCTCGGACGTCAGCTTCGACGTGCGCGAAGGCGAGGTCGTGTCCATCGTCGGCCCGTCCGGCTGCGGCAAGACGACGCTGCTGCGCTGCGTCGTCGGACTCGTGCACCCCAGCGGCGGCGCCGTCGAGATCAGCGGCGAGAAGGTGGTCGACCCGCCGGAGGGCGTCGCCATGGTGTTCCAGCACTTCGGGCTGTTCCCGTGGAAGACCGTGGCCGCCAACGTCGCCTACGGGCTGACGGTGCGCGGCATGTCCAAACGTGAGGCGGCACCGAAGATCGCGGCACTGATCAAGCTCGTCGGCCTCGAAGGCTTCGAGAAGTCCTACCCCTACCAGCTCTCCGGTGGCATGCAGCAGCGCGCGGGCCTGGCCCGCGCGCTGGCGATCGAGCCGAGCGTGCTGGTGATGGACGAGCCGTTCGCCGCGCTGGACGCGCAGACCCGCGACGTCCTCCAGTTGGAACTGCTGCGGATCTGGGACACCCGGCGAGCGGCGATGATGTTCGTGACGCACTCGATCGACGAGGCCGTGCTGATGGGCGATCGCATCGTCATCCTGCGCGGCAGGCCGAGCAGCATCTTCGACATCGTCGACGTCGGCATCCCCCGGCCCCGCGGCCGGGCAGCCGTCGACACAGAGCGGTTCCGCACCGTGCGCGACTACGTGTGGCGCGCTGTCATGCAGGACGCCGACCTCCCGGAAGCCGAACGTCCCGCTGACGCCGACGCGACCCGCGTCGGCCCATGACCCACCTGTCGTCGTCCCACTGATTCATGAGCACGGAGGAAGCGAACATGGCACGACTGTCGCTCTCCCGACGCATCGCCGCGTCGGTAACGGCTGCGGCCCTGGCAGCCCTCGCACTGGCCGGCTGCAGCAGCGCGAGTCCGTCGTCGTCATCGTCGGGAGGCGGATCGAACAGCTCACTGCCCACGCTGGTACTCGGTTCGCCGGGCATCCCGCCGGTGATCTCCGGCCTGCTGCCCTACATCGCCGACAAACAGGGCTTCTACAAGAAGTACGGCGTGAACGTCACGATCAAGAGCTTCCAGACGGGCACCGACGCCACCAGGGCGGTGGCAGCGGGCCAGATCGACCTGGCGATCATGCCGCCTGCGCAGCTGCTCGAACTCACGTCGCAGGGCCAGCAACTGGTTGCCCTGCAGGGTCAGCAGTTCCCGGACTGGGTGGTCGCGTCGACCGACCCCAACGTGAACTCGTGCAGTGCGCTGAAGGGCAAGACCATCGGCGTGGACGCGATCGGCGGGATCAGGTACATCGCGCTGCTGCAGATGCTGCGCACGTGCAACCTGAGCATCAACGACGTGCACCCGTTGGCCTTCCCGGGTAACGCCAACCCGCAGGCGCTGGTGGCCGGGCAGTTGCAGGTGTCGGTGCTGCACCTCAACGAGACGGTGGACGTCAACGCGCAGGGCAAGAAGCTGACCACCGCGATCAAGATGTCGCAGGCGGTCCCTAACACGATGTACGAGATGTACGGCACGACCAAGGCGAACCTGGCCAAGAACCGTTCGGCGTACGTGAAGCTGATCGCCGCCCAGATCGCGACGATCAAGTGGATGAACGACCCGAAGAACGCCGACCAGGTGGCCCAGCTGGCGACGGTCGTCGGTGACCAGAAGGCCTCGCTGCTGAACTCGATGGCCCAGTACCGGGCGCTGAACTTCTGGTCCAGCGCCGACGCCGCGCTGCCGCAGCTGAACATCAACAACACGATCAAGGCGCAGGTGGCGGCCGGCAACGTGAAGGCCGACAAGGCGCCGACCTACGCCCAGATCACCGACCTGAGCGTGTACTCCGACGCTGCCAAGCTGGTGGCCAGCAACCCGTGAGCCGTTGGCGCCGCTCTCGCTAGCCCGGGAGCGGCGCCCAGCGCGGGTCGACCATGCCGGTGTCCATGACCGAGCCACCGGCCAGGGCCTTCGTCATGTCAGCCACCGCGCCGGGCCTGCCGTGCCGGGACCGTAGTGCCAGCACACCGTCGAGCGCGGCCGGGTCGACCCGGCCGCCGGGGATCAGGCCCTCGTGCGGATCGTGCAACACCGTGCGCATCTCGTCGGCTGCCTGGCCGGTGACGTCGAAGGTTTTCCCGATGATGGCGTCCCGGCCGGGGTCGTCGGCCGGGTCGAGCAGCCGGTCCACGCCGAGTTGCCAGGCCGTGCAGAATCGGGTGACCTCGTCGGTGTGCTGGTCCAGCCACGTGGTGGCGCCGGCCAGGACGGTGCCGAGATAGGGCCGCACGTGCTCGGCGAGGCGGCCGAGCAGCACGCAGCCGTTGGCCCTTGCGCCGATCGTCAGGCCGCCGTAGAGCAGGGTCGCGTCACACTGGCCGTCAGCGAGCGCGACCGCTCGCCGTGGCGTGGCGCCGAGTTGCACGACCTCGTAGTCGGTGTCCCTGCGCAGGCCGTGTTCGGCGAGGAAGTCGTAGAGCCAGAAGGCGAAGCCGGATTCGGGGACGTCGACGCCCAACCGCATGCCGCGCAACTGCTCCGGTGTGTCCACACCTGGCTTCGCCATCAGTGCCAGGCCGAGGCCACCGTCCACGGCCGCCACGATCCGGATGTCCAGCTGCTCGCCGAGCGGGTTGTTGCTGCCGAACCGGTAGGCGGCGACGTTGTCCGGGCTGGTCAGCACCAGGTCGTACTCGCCGTCCATCAGCGAGCGGAACTGGGCCGATGAGGACTTCACCGGCTCGGCGGTCACGGTGAGGCCGTGTGCCGCGAAGATGCCGTCGTCGGCAGCGGCCAGCACGGCGGAGGCGGAGAAGTAGCCGATCCGTAGCGGTTGATACACCCAAATCCTCGATTCTTAGCAATCGAATGCAGTGGGTAACCTAGCGGTGTCACCCTTGTTTGACAGCTGTCACGAGCGATTATTACCCTTCACAGCGAACGATTGCACCACAGGACGGGAGGTCGAGCGCGTGCCCGACACCTTCTCGTTGCGGATCAACGGCGTTGCGCACCAGGTCGACTGCGAACCCGCCACACCGCTGCTCTACGTGCTGCGCAACGATCTCGGCCTCACCGCGGCCAAGTTCGGGTGCGGCCTCGGCCTGTGTGGCGCGTGCAACGTGCTGCTCGACGGCCACCCGGTGCACTCCTGCGACACGCCGGTGTGGTCCGTGGTCGACAAGGACATCACCACCCTGGAAGGCCTTGGCGACGAGGCGAACCCGCACCCGATGCAGAGCGCGTTCATCGCGGAGCAGGCGCTGCAGTGCGGCTACTGCACGGCCGGCATGATCGTCACGGCTGCTGCCCTGGTGGACCGCACGCCCGACATCACCGATGCCGATGTGCGCACCGAACTGGCCGGCAACCTGTGTCGCTGCGGTGTGCACAACCGCATCGTGCGGGCGGTGCTGTCCGTGGCCGCCGAGAGCACGGCACGGTAGGCATCGTGGCGGACCTCTCCCCCAGCCTCACGGCGAATCCACACCCCGACATGTGGATCAGCCCGGTCGCCGGCCTGATCCATGTCCGCACGGGCAAGGTCGAGCTCGGGCAGGGTGTGCTCACCGCGCTCGCGCAGATCGTCGCCGACGGGCTGCGGGTACGCATCGAACGGGTGCGGATGATCGCGGCCAGCACCGACGGCAGCCCGGACGAGGGCTACACCGCGGGCAGCCTGTCCATCCAGCACTCCGGTGCCGCGCTGCGTGCGGTGGCGGCGGCGTGGCACGCGGGCCTGATGGGGGCGGCCGGTCTCGCCTTCGGTGTTGACGCGCCGCGGGTCGAGGACGGCACGGTGACCGCGCCGGACGGACGCACGATGACGTACTGGGACCTCCCGCCTGCCGCGGTTCCTACGGTCGGGACGGCGTTGCCGGCAGCGTCGGGTGTGGTCGGCACCAGCGTCGGGCGGTTGGACATCCCGGGACGCGTCTTCGGCACCCGCCGGTACATCCAGGACCTGCGGCTGCCCGGCCAGCTGTTCGGCAGGGTGGTGCGCCCGCCGAGCCGAGGCGCGCGGCTGCTCAACGTGGACGAGACCCGGGTGCGGGCGGTGCCCGGTGTTGTCGAGGTGGTGCGGGACGGCGACTTCATCGGCCTGGTCGCCGAACGTGAGGATGTCGCGATGCAGGCGGTCGACCTGCTGGCCGCCGGCTGCACGTGGAAGCAGGAGCCCAGCCTGCCCGACCAGCACGAGCTGGCCGACTACCTGCGCACGGCACCTGCCGAGCGAACCGTGCTGGTGGACCAGGGCCGCTCGGCCGATGTGCGGCCCTCGGTGGTCGCGTCGTTCAGCCGCCCGTACCTGGCGCACGCGTCCATCGGGACGGCGTGCGCGATCGCCGAGTGGCAGGCGGGGCGGCTGCGGGTGTGGTCGCACAGTCAGGGCGTCTACCAGCTGCGGGCCGAGTTGGCCCGGTGGTTCGACGTGGAGCCTTCGCGGGTGACGGTCACGCACGTGGAGGGTGCTGGGTGCTACGGCCACAACGGCGCCGACGACGCGGCAGGCGACGCGGCGCTGCTGGCGGCGGCCGTGCCGGGGCGGCCGGTGCACCTGGTGTGGTCGCGGCAGGACGAACTGGGCTGGGCGCCGTTCGGACCTGCGATGGCGGTCACCGTGCGGGTGACGGTGGATGACGCGGGCCTGCCTGTGCACTGGGCGCAGGAGATCTGGAGCAACGGGCATTCCGGGCGTCCGTCGTCGGCCGGCAATCCGCCGTTGTTGGCTGCGATCCACCAGGCCGGCGATGCGGATTCGATCCCGTCGACGGAGCCACCGCTGAACCGGGGTGGTGGCTCGGCGCGCAACGCGGTGCCTGGTTATCGGGTGCCGAACCTGCAGGTCGTGTCGAATCGGCTGGCCACGATGCCGCTGCGGACGTCGGCGCTGCGGTCTCTCGGCGCGCACCTGAACGTGTACGCGATCGAGGCGGTGATGGACCAACTGGCGGCCGATGCTGGTGTCGACCCGGTCGCTTATCGGTTGGATCTGCTGGACGATCCGCGTGGGCGAGCGGTGATCGAGGCGGCGGCGTCGGCGGCGAACTGGGGTTCTCGTTCGTCGTCCTCGGAGGAGGCCGGTCGTGGCTTCGGCTATGCGCGGTACAAGAACTCCAGTGCCTACTGCGCCGTGGTGGCCGATGTCGAGGTGACGTCGCGCGTGGTGGTCACCAGGTTGACCCTCGCGGTCGATGTGGGGCTCACGGTCAACCCGGACGGGGTGCGCAACCAGATCGAGGGCGGCGCGATCCAGGCGCTGAGCTGGACGACGACCGAGCAGGTGAGGTTCGACGCGCACGATGTGACGAGCCGGACGTGGGAGGGCTACCCGATCGTCGCGTTCCCGGACGTGCCGCCGATCGAGACGGTCATCGTGGACCGCCCGGACCTTCCTTCGCTAGGCGCGGGCGAGGCATCGCTGGGCCCGACGGCGGCGGCAATCGGCAACGCGGTCCGGGACGCGCTGGGCGCCCAGATCCACGACCTGCCACTGACGGCAGAGAACCTGATGCGCTCACTCTAGGAATTCACCCGAGGGTGTCGAAGCGCCCACACCGACAGGCGACCCGCCCCCGCCCGAGGTCGACTCGCCCACCCAAGAGGTCAACTCGCCGGAATGTCGGCTCGCCTACGCAGGCGGTCGGCTCGACCACACCCGCAGCCGATTCGACCACCTGAGGAGTCGAGTCGACGACGCCCGCAGCCGACTCGACCACCCGAGGAGTCGATCCGCCCTCCCCTGCAGTCGACTCGCCCACCTGAGGGGTCGACTCGCGCACACGGGCCGTCGAGCCGTCCGCACCTGCGGGCGACTCGCTCTCTCCCAGGGTCGACTCGCCCACCCGAGAAGCCGACCCGCTCACATCGGAGGATGCGACCACACCGGGGGGCGAGTCGTCCACCTGGGAGGTCGAATCGTCCACCTGGGAGGTCGATTCGCCGCCCCCGGTTGCCGAGCGGGCTGGGCGCCCGGATCTACCGCCCGCTGACTGTCGCGAGCCCGATGCGCTCACGATCCTGACGTGCCTAGGCCAGGATGCGCAGCGGTCGCTCCAGGACTGCCAGGAATGCCCGCATCCACTGTGCTGCAAGGGCTCCGTCGATCGCCCTGTGGTCGACCGACAACGTCACGCGCAGGACCGTCGCCACCGCCAGCTCACCGTCCTCGGTCGCCACCGGCTCCTTCCGGGCAGCCCCGACGGCCAGGATCGAGGACTGCGGCGGGTTGATGATCGCCGCGAACTCCTCGGTGCCGTACATGCCCAGATTCGTGATGGTGGTCGCGCCGCCCTCCAACTCAGCCTGTCGCAGGCCACCCGTCCTCGCCCGCTCGGCCAGTTCACGAGTCGCCGCCGCGATCGCCCCGACACTCAGCCGGTCCACACCTCGCACCACCGGCGTCAGCAGGCCGTCGTCGGTGGCCACCGCGACACCCAGGTCGACCGAATCGAACCGGCGCATACCGTCGTCGGTCCAAACAGCATTCACACCATCCACTTCGGAGTGAGCGATGGCGACCGCCTTGAGCAACAGGTCGTTCACCGAGATCTTCGTGGGCGACACGGCATTCAGGTCGGCGCGCAGCGCCAGCAGATCGTCCACTGTGGCCGTACCGCGCAGGTAGAAGTGCGGGATCGTCTGCTTGCTCTCGGTCAGCCGCTGAGCGATCGCCCGCCGCATCCTCGAATGCGACGACACGTCATGCGAGTCGGGAGCGGCTGCCACAACAGGCTCCGGCACAGCAGCAGCCGGCTTGCTCGCCAGCGCCGCTTCCACATCTCGCCTGGTGATCCGCCCATTCGGACCCGAACCGGACAGCGTCTCGTACACCAACCCGTGCTCACGCGCGGTCCGCCGGGCCAGTGGGCTGGCGAACACCCGGTTGCCGTTCGGTTCAGGAGCAACAGGCGCGACAAGCGGAGGAACAGCAGGCGCGGCACCGTTGACCCCCAACCTGGCCAGCACCGCATCCACATCGTCCACCTGCTCGCCGGGCGCTGCCAACAATGCGATCGGGTCCCCGACCCGGACGTCCGTGCCCGGCTCGACCAGCATCCGCACGATCACGCCGTCCGCTTCGGCAGCCACGTCAACGGCTGCCTTCGCCGTCTCCACCGTCGCGATCACGTCGGTCGCACGGAACGGCTGCCGTTCCGGCACCGGCCAACTGGCGAGCGTCGCCTCCTCGGTGTTGGCCGCGATCTCAGGCATCCTCAGCAGTTCAGGCACCGGTACCCTCCACGATCGCCCGCAGCGCCCTCGCCACATCGCCGGTCCTGGCGATGGCCGCGTCCTCCAGCTTCTTGCTGATGCTCGGCGACGCGATGCCACCGGTGACCCGCTCGATGGGAGCGTCCAGCCAGTCGAAGTACCTCCGCTGGATCTCGTCGGCCAGCCAACCGCCGTACGACGTGCCCAGCGGTCCCTGCTCGGCGATCAGGATCCGATTCGTCTTACGGATGCTCGCGCCGATGGTGTCCCAGTCGATGCTGGCCCGGTCCAGCCAGCGCAGGTCGATGACCTCGGCGTCCACCCCGGTCTCTTCCACCGCAGCCAGCGCGAAGCCGGTCATCGCCAGGTAGGACAGCACCGTCACGTCCGAGCCCGTCCTGCGGACCGCGGCCTTGCCCACGGGCAGGCAGTAGTCCCAGTCCTCGCCAGGCCCAGGACCGCTGGACGCGTAGAGGTCGACGTGTTCGAGGACCACCACCGGGTCCTCGCACCGCAGCGCGCTGTTCATCAGGCCCACGTAGTCGTACGGCGTCGACGGCGCCACGATCCGCCAGCCGGGCGCTGTGGCGAACACGCCTGCCGGGTCCATCGAGTGCTGCGAGCCGTAGCCGGTGCCCATCGCGACCTTGCTGCGCAGCACGAACGGCACCGGGTCGTCGCCGCCGAACATGTGCCGTGCCTTGCCGATCTGGTTGAACAACTGGTCGGCGGCCACCCACATGAAGTCGGCGTACATGAGCTCGACGACCGGCCGGTACCGCCCGTCCAACGCGACCCCGCCACCGAGGCCGCTGAACGCGTTCTCGCTGATCGGCGTGCCGAGCACCCGGTCCGGATACTTGTCCTTCAAGCCGCGCGTCGCGCCGTTCGTGCCGCCGTTGAGCCGGTGCACGTCCTCGCCCATGACCACGATCCGGTCGTCGGCAGCCATCCGCCGGTCCATCACGCCCGCCACGGCGTCGATGAACTTCATTTCCGTCGTCGAACCGGCGGAGGCCAGCGGCGCACCCTCGAACTCGCTCAGGTCGCCACGCACACCGACGTCCACGAACGTCGGGTCGGGCCACTCGGCCGGCTTGATCCGGCGTTCGCCTGGCTTGCCGCCCGCCACCGGTTCCAGCAGCACTCCCCCGACCTCACGCAGCAGTTCCTTGGCCCGCGTGACGGCGTCGGTGAGCTGGTCACCGGTCAGGATGCCCCGGCGTTCGAGGTGCCCGGACAGCTGCAGGATCGGGTCCCGGTCCCGCCAGAGCTGCTCCTCCTCCTTCGTCCGGTAGCGGAACGCGCTGCCGGGGAACGGGCCGTTCTGGTGGAAGTAGCGGTAGACGTCGGCCTCCATCAGCGTGGGACCTTCGCCGGCCCGCATGTGCTCCAGTGCGTCCCGCATCGCGAGGTGGACGGCGAGCACGTTCATGCCGTCGACGCGGTAGCTGCGGATGCCGAAGCCGGGACCACGCGCGGACAGTCGGGGTTCGCCGGTCGCCTCGGCCACACCGGTGGACACCGCGTACTGGTTGTTCTCGATGAAGAAGCACAGCGGCAACCGCCAGGCGGCGGCCAGGTTGAACGACTCCAGCGTCGAGCCGATGTTGCTGGCTCCGTCACCGAAGTAGGTCACGGCGACCGCGTCGGTGCCGGCGTGCCGGTGGGCCCACGCCGAACCGGCCGCGAGCGGCACACCGCCGCCGACGATCGCGTTGGTGCCGATCGCACCGGCAGCCCGCCACTGGAGGTGCATGGATCCACCGCGCCCGTGGCTCCAGCCCCGGTCCAGCCCGCAGATCTCGGCCAGGGTGCGCAGCACCACGTCACGCACCTCGGCCGAGAGGTCGGCCGTCGGGTCGATGCCCTTGGGTTCGACGTGGGCCAACGCCTTGGCCAGGAACTGGTGGTGGCCGCGGTGCGAGCCGTTGACGGTGTCCTGGCTGGTCAACGCCAGGATCGAGCCGACGGCGCCGCCCTCCTGGCCGATGCTGGAGTGCGCGGGGCCGTGCACCAGCCCGTCGGCGGCCAGTTCCAGCACGTACTCCTCGAACGTCCTGATCAGCACCAGCTGCCCGTACATGGCGGTGAGCAGCTGCGGATCGGCTTCGTCCCAGTCGGTGTCGCTGACCTCGAAGTCGACCCAGCCGACGGTCGGGTCCAGCGGGCTGCGTGTGGACATGCCCCGAGTCTGACATCAAATGGATCCAATGCTCAAGACTTTGGCCGTCATATGCTGCTAATCTCTGGTCGCGACGCTTGACTTGGATCCAAAGGAGGGCTCGATGTCCAGCACGCTGCCCGGGGTGACCGGGGTCGACCACATCGGCTTCACCGTGCCCGACCTGGAGCAGGCCCGCGAGTTCCTGGTCGACGTGCTCGGCTGCGAGTACATGTACACGCTCGGCCCGTTCGTGCACGACGACGACTGGATGTCCCGGCACCTCAATGTGGACGACCGGGCGGTCATGCGCGAACTGCACTTCTTCCGGCTCGGCGGCCAGGCGATCTTCGAGGTGTTCCAGTACGAGGCACCCGACCAGGTCACCAGGCAGCCGCGCAACAGCGACATCGGCGGCCACCACGTCGCGCTCTACGTGGACGACCTGGACGTCGCCGTGGAGTTCCTGCGCTCGCGTGGGGTCACCATGCTCGGCGAGCCGACGGCCAGCAGCGGACCGAGCAAAGGCCAGCGCTGGGTGTACTTTCTTGCCCCGTGGGGCATGCAGTTCGAGCTGGTGTCCTATCCGGACGGCAAGGCGTTCGACCGGGCACAGTGAACCAGTGGGGGAACCGGTGCAGCCGACAGATGCCGACACGGGCGCGGCCAGCCAACGGGTGGCCACCCACCTGCGCCGGTCCATCCTCGACGGCCTGCTGGCACCGGGTCAGCGCATCCGCCAGGAAGAGGTCGCCGAGCAACTTGGCGCCAGCAGGCTGCCCGTGCGCGAGGCACTGCGGATGCTGGAGTCCGAGGGGCTGACCGAACTCGAACCGAACAAGGGCGCGCGAGTCATTCGGCTCGGCGCCCGGGAGCTCGACATTGTCTACCAGATGCGGGAACGGCTCGAACCGCTCGCGCTCGGTGAGAGCATGCCGGCACTGACCGACAGCGAGATCACCCGGCTGGCCGAGATCGAGCAGCGGATCGAGGCCAGTGCCGACGTCGAGGACTTCCTGCGGCTGGATCGCGAGTTCCACCTCCTCACCTACACGCACTGCCGCACGGAACCGCTGGCCGGGACGGTGATCCGGCTGTGGAACTCGACGCAGCACTACCGCCGGGTGTTCATGGGCGTCATCGGGTCGGCGCAGCGCTGGATCGTGCACGCCGAGCACAACCTGCTGATCGACGCCGTCCAGCGACGCGACGCCGTCGACGCGGGCCGATACCTCGAAGGCCACATCAGACGAACGCGCGTCGAGTTGTCCAGGCACCCGGAGATTTTCGGGGACCGGGGATAGGACAATCGGGACATATCCGATGGGTCTAGTACCAATGTCCAATGGCAAAACGGACCAGTCGCCCGCAATCATCGGTATACGGCACACCGACGGGCGCTCCCCCATAGCTCCACGGGTCACCCTGAAGCGGACTACCGCGCTGGCGAAGGCCACCCGCGCCCGTCGGTGCCGCCCCATCGTCGTTCCGCGATCGGTCACCGCAAGGCCGCGCCGCGTCATGTGTGGCTCATGACGCGGCGCGGGCCGGTCGGCTGCTGACTGGCGGTTGGCTGGCGGAACCGCCGTCAGCTCGTGTGGCCGACCAATGGCGACGCCGGACAGGCAGATCCGGCATCGGTGTTGTAGGTGATCGTCGCCGTGCTGGCACAGGTGTGCGCGGCAGGATCGACGGCGACCTTGCTGCGAGCCGCCGACTGGGTGGTGCCGGCCGAGTCGTACGGCATGAACGGTGCCGTCCAGACGTGGCCACGCTGGGTCCGGGTGCCGCCAAGGGGATCGTCGGTGATGTACACCGTGCCGTCGTCGGTGTACGGGTTGACGAACAGGCCCTGCGCGAACCGGAACGTCGTCAGGGCACCCGGCGGGTAGTTCGGGTCGGCGGGCCGGGTGCAGGTGAGCGAGCAGTACACGGTCGTGGCGGCCGATCCGGCAGGCGGCATCTGGCCCTGCGACAGGTAGAGCCGGGACGTGCCGGACGCGACGTCGTACTGGTAGATCGTGGCGGCCGCCGAGTCCGGCGACTCCGACGCGTACACCAGGCCCGCCGTGCTGTGCTGCGGGTTGGGGTCCACAGCGACCGCGGTGCCGGTGATGGATCCGAAGATGCCGATGTTCAGCGGGATCGTGCCGCAGAGCGAGCCGTTCACCCCGCACGTGCTGATGTTGTTGACCACCGTGAACCCGCTGTCCTCCGGCAGGTACAGGCTGTCGCCGAGCATCGCCATCTCACCGTTGATGCCCCGGCCCGCGGCGCCGTTCTTCTGGTCCGTCGTCTCGGCCACCACGTCCACGGTCTGGTTGCGCGGGTCGTCCTCCGGGTTGTTGATCCGGCGGATGAACCCGTCCAGCAGGCCCGCCACGTAGAGCGAGTGCTGGCAGGTGGTCGGCGCACCCGGCTTGCACGGGCCGAGGGCGAGGCCGTTGGCCTTGTCGCCGTTCAGGCCCGCGTTGGGCGCCATGATGACGGCCGAAGCAGGCACCAGGTCGCCGGCACCGCCGTCCGCGCTCGGGTCGAAGGTGAACCGGACGACACCGGGGCTGAGGTGGTCGTTCTGCGCCACGTAGACGTAGTGCTGGTTCGTGGTGCCGGACACGATCGAGTCGTCGTAGACGGCCTGGCCACCGGAGCCGAGCACCGTGCCGTCGTCACACGCTGACGGGTTGGACGCGTGCAGCACCGGCGCCGCGGGCACCACGTCGAACCGGCACAGGCCCGCGAACTCGTCGGCCAGCCACACGTGCCCGCCGTCGTCACTGGGCAGGAACGTCAGGCCGCCGGCCGGTGAGGTGATCCCGTAGGCGTAGAGGCTGGCCGTGACCGTGGCAGGCGGTGTCGGCGGCGTGCACTTCACGGTCGCCGTGCCGGTGCAGTCGGCGGGCGCGGTCCCCGTGCCGTCGCCCGCGATCCGGAAGATGTGGCCGACCGCCGTCTCGCCGAACAGTTCGTTGAGCAGGGTCGGGTCGTCGGCGACGTACACGTCGCCGTTCTGCTGGTTCACCGCGAGCCCGCCGATCGCGGTGTACGTGGACACCGTCTGGCCGGGGTTGAGCAGCGAGTCGTACGGGGTGACGGTGCTGGACACCACGTCCTGGAACCCGGTCTGCGGGTGGTAGCGCAGCACGTGCGCCGTCGTGTTCTCCGGTGAGTCGCCGACGTAGAGGTAGCGGCCGGTGCCGTCGGGGTTGTTCTGCACGACGATGCCCTGCGCGAAGTTCGTCGTGATGCCCTGCACGATCGTCGCGCTGCACCCGCCGAACTGGTTCACCGGCGGGTTGATCGTGCCGGGCACCGGTGATCCCTCGGACGGCGTGCAGGTGGCGACGTCCTTGACGACGGACACGCCCTCGCTGCCGAGTTCGTCGATGTAGAGGTCGGTCGTGCCGTTGGCATTGAGGAAGGTCGCGATGCCGTACCGCACGCCCTTGCGAATGTCGTTGGTCAGCGAGATCGTCTCGATCGACTGGTCGGCCAGCGGCTGGTCGGCGAAGTTGATGCGTTCGATCCGCTTGGACTTCTCGAACGCCACGTACAACGCGGTGCACGGCGTCGTGATGGTCGCGGCACACGGCCCGACAGCCACCGACGAACTACGGAAACTGCCGGTGCTGTCACCGAAGAACCCGACCGTGCCCAACCCACCGAGGATGTTCGCGCTGTTGGGAACTATGTCACCGAGGCCGCCGTCCGCGTTCGGGTCGTAGACCATTCGCAGCGGGCCGATGCTCTTGCTGGACATGTCGGAGACATAGATGTAATAGGTGCCGTCGGAACGCTGGGCGCCCACGGCCACCTGGGTCGGCTTCGTCGACTGGAGGTCGCATGTGGACAGATTCTCGACCGGGCCGCTCGCCGTGGTGTCCACCCGGCAGATGCCGTTGCCGTTGACATCCCAGTAGTGCCCACCGTCAGCGGAATCCAGCCATACACCGTTCAGCGGAGTCAACACACCGGAAACCGTGGTAGTGCCCGGTGCCGCCGACGCGGTCACGGCGAGCACCGTGACCATGAGGCCGCACGCCGCGATGGTTGCCAGCAGGACACGCAGTCGCCGCCGTAGCCGACTTCGACTCGCGCGTAATGACACCGCCATGGGCTTGTCGCCTCTCCGATTTCACGCCGTTGCCTTCTTTCGAAGGCCGAACCCAACCCGCAGCGTGAACCACGGACCTCTGAAAAATCTTGGAAAACTCAGGATGGCCTGGTCCATCTGGGGGACAGCGAGAGTCGTGACGTGCGCCGCTTCCTCGGGCCGGGTCGCGCACACCCCTCGAATTAGGTGTCCACGCCCCCCTAATCTGTCCATTCGTAAATGCTCTGGTAAGACGGCTGATCCGGCCGGGCGAGCATGCCCGGCCGGATCAACCGTTTTCTGTGATGTGTGATCAGACCTCTGCCGCGACCGGATCCGCGGGTGCCGGGATCACGGTGTCGTGGTGTGCCGTCGCCGCCGTACGACAGGGCCCGCACGCCGATGGTGGACAGATCGGCCGACTCGCGCCGGGTGAGGCAGACCTTCCGGTGAGCCGGGAATTCTTTTCTCTCATCTTCGGGATTGGCTGCTGTCAGCACTGCATCACGGGACCCGCCACGCTGACACCCAACATCAACAATAGCCAAATGTCATCTGTGATAGCGCCGTGAGCTGCGACGATGCGTCCGCCTATCGCCACGATGGCACGTATACCGGCCGTGATAGCGAGGCGATAAGGGCGATGATAATGGCGAGATTGGCGGGCCTTCTAACTTTTGAGTCAGCACCGGGAACACCGGAAAAACTCAAAAACCAAGGAGATCGAAATGAAGACCATCGCCCGCATCGCCGCCACCGTCGCCGCCGCAGCAGTCCTCGCCATCGGCGCCCAGACCGCCCACGCCGCCACTGCCCACGCCGCCACGCTGCACACCGCGACCGTCGTCACCGCCACCACGGCCGACCCGGCCAGCAACCCCTGGGACTGAACGGCCCGGTCAGCCCGCGAAAACCGGCTCGCTGACCTTGACAGACCTCAGTTCGGCCTCGGCGCCCGGTCGCTCGCGTTCCATCCCACCTATTACGCGCCACCAGAACCGGTCTGATCGCTCTCGTACTCCGCCGCCGTCACGTAGCGCACGCCCAACTCGGCCAACTTGGCACGCAGACCGTAGCGGTCCAGCCCCAACTCCCCCGCCTCGAACGCAGCCCTTGCCTCGGTCTCCTTGTCCACCCGCCGCTGGGCGGCCACCAGACCCCGCCGCACATCCGCGCGCGGCACACACAGCACACCGTCGTCATCGGCCAGGATCGCGTCACCGGGCCGGACGATCTGCCCGCCCAGCGCGACCGGCACGTTCACCGCACCCGCCGTCGCCTTCACCGTGCCCTGTGCGCTGACCGCGGCCGACCACACCGGGAAACCCATCCGCCGCAGGTCCGCCACGTCCCGCACGCCGGTCTCGGTGACCAGCCCACGCACCCCGCGCGACCGCAGTGAGGTGGCCAGCAGTTCGCCGAACATGCCGTCCGTGCTCGGCGACGTCGTGGCCACCACCAGCAGGTCACCCGGCCGGCACTGCTCGACGGCGACGTGGAACATCAGGTTGTCCCCCGGCCAGCACAGCACCGTGACCGCCGTGCCGCCGATCCGCGCGCCGTCCTGGATCGGGCGCAGGGCGGTGCCGAGCAGGCCGGTCCTGTCCAACGCCTCGTGCACGGTCGCCACGCCGTACTCGGCCAGTTTGTCCACCTGCTCGATCGGCGCCCGCTCCGGATCGGTGACCACGACCGGCCTCACGACAGCACGCCCGTGACCTGCGGGTACAGCCGCATGTACGCCTCGCCCATGGTGGAGTGCGGCAGCCCCAGGTTCGGACCGGCGTTGCGCCGCAACTGCACGCCACGCCGTTTCGCCAGGTCGGTGTAGTAGTCCCACATGTGCTGCTGGGCCGGCAGGCATTCCATCGCCCGCCGTTTCGTCTCGAACACCGACGTGATGTCCAGCAGCACCTGCGGCACGAAGCCGCACTGCTCGGGCTGGTGCGGCTCGAAGAAGAACACCGGCGGCGCGCCCAACGGATCGCCGGGTGCCGGATAGCCGATGGCCTGGGCGAGAATGCGGGCCTGCACCGCCATCCGGCCTGCCGCCGGGTGGTCGCCGTTGTACGGGTCGGCCAACGGGTGGGTGAGCACCACGTCCGGCACGACCTCCCGGTACACCCGCACGATCCGGTCGACCAGTTCGTCGGTCTCGCGCAGCGGGTAGTCACCGGCGTCCAGGAACTCGATCTCCGCGCCCAGCACGGTCGCTGCGCTCTCCGCCTCGGCCTGCCGCAGCTTCTTGATCTCCGCCAGTTGCTTGCCCTCCCGCCAGGCGGAGGCGGACTCGCCGCGCTCGCCGAAGCTCAGGCACAGCACCTTCGCCCGGTCCCCGCGAGCGGTGGCCAGCGCGATGGCACCACTGGCCCGCCACACGAAGTCACCGGCATGGGCGCTGATCACCAACAGTGCGGCCAACGAAATCCTCCAGAGGTCGAGGTCAGGATGCCCGGTGTTCCGCCTGGCGGGTGCTGGCCAGCGACTCCTGGACCGCGGGGTCGTCGTCGGTGCCCAGCACCCCCCAGTCCTCACCGGCATCCAGGATCTTCTCAGCTGACCGGATACTCCGGAAGTCGTGCTCGTCCGGCCCGGCCAGCGCGGGCGGCTCTGCACCCTTGGCCAGGCCCTTCGCCGCCTTGAGCAGGATCTGCCGCATCCGGATCACAGCCCGGTCCGTCGTGCCGAGGTGCTCCTGGGTGCGGTCGTAGATCCCGCCCATCGACTCGGTCACCATCAGGTCCTGGCTGACGAAGTCGTCCACCCCGCTGAACGTCGACGTCCGCTGCACGTCCCTGTCGATCAGGTAGTCGTTCTCCGCCGTGTAGATCCTCGGCGTGATGCCGTTGCTCCGGTCGGAGAACGTGGTGGAGAACGGCGCGACCGCGAACAGGTTCTCGCCGCCGTAGTTGTTCGGGTTGGCGTCGACCTGCGTGGTGAAGTTGTACCGCCAGCAGTTCTCGTCGTCGATCGGCACGAACATGCCCTGCCGGGCCGTGAACGGGTTGCTCGCCACCACGGTCGTGTACGGCACGCAGTAGTCGGTGATGCGCACGTGGGTGTTGCCGTTGGGCGTGGTCCGGATGCCGGCGTAGCGGTAGCCGTACCAGGTGTCCTTCAGTTCCAGCCTGGGCGCCCGGTCGAACCGCCAGAACTTCCACGACATCGCGTTGGACGGGTAACCGGGCTTGTCCGAGCCGTCGTCCGGGATGTCGTCGATGCCGTTGAACTGGTGCAGCCACGAGATGTGCGCGCTGTCCAGGTTGCCCTCCATGGCCTGCACCCAGTTGCACGTCGTGTGCAGCTTGCGCGCGTACACGTTCTCCTCGGGCAGCGAATCGGTGCCGAAGTCGCGGAACGGCGTCATCGTGTCGGCGGGGCCCAGGTACGCCCAGATGATGCCGCCCGACTCGTGCACCGGGTAGGACTTGATCCGCACCCGGTTCTTGAACGTGCTGTCCGGCGGTTCGCTCGGCATGTCGACGCAGGTGCCCTCGGTGTCGAACTTCCAGCCGTGGTATGGACAGCGCAGGCCGCACTCCTCGTTGCGCCCGAAGAACATGGAAGCCCCTCGGTGCGGGCAGTTCTCCGCGACGAGACCGATCTTGCCCTCGGTGTCCCGGAACGCGACCAGGTTCTCACCCAGCAGTCGCACCCGCGCCGGCACCGAGTCCCGGCCGGGCAGTTCGGCCGACAGCAGGGCCGGCGTCCAGTACCGGCGCAGCAGATCGCCCATCGGTGTGCCCGGGCCGACTCGGGTCAGAATTTCGTTGTCCTGCTGAGAAAGCACCTTGACCTCCTGTTCGACTGTGCGTGCTCACTGGGTCACGGGAGCCGCCTGCAGCGAGCCGTCCGGACCGACGATCTGCATGGCCGACACCGTGTTGTCGATCTGGCCGTGGTTGTCCGGCGTGCGGTTGAAGTAGTAGCCCTGCAAGCCGCCGACCACGATCTTCTGGTGCTGCAGGGCCTGCGACACGGCGCTCGGCGACACCGAGTTGGCCGCCTTGATCGCGGCAACCAGTTCCCGCCCGGCGTCCCAGCCCTCGCTGGACCCGTTGATCGCCTCGGGATCGTTGAACCCGGCGGCCTGCATCGCGGCGATGTACTGCTTCGTGTCGTCGATGGCCGGCTGGTCGGCCGCGTTCTTCGCGATGTCGTCCACCAGCGACTGCGGCGAGCCGAGCAGGTAGACGTTCTTCATCGTCGTCGCGCCACCGGCCGCCTGTATGAAGCTGGGGATCGTGCAGCCCGAGCACTCCGCGATCGGGATCGACGGGTTCTGCGCGCGGATGGCCTTGATCGCCGTGATGGTGTCCGCGCCGGGGATCTCGCCGAGCACGATGATCTGCGGGTTGGCCTGCAACAGGGCCAGTGCCTGTGGGGTGTCGTTGGTCGAACCCGGTGTGGTGACCTGCTTGGCCACCACCTGGAACTCGTTGTTCTTGGCCAGGCTCGCCGTGTAGGTGTCGTTGCCCAGACCGCCGGGCGCGTTGTCCTGGATGACCGCGACCCTGGTGTAGTGGCGTGGTTCGATCAGCTTCCGCACGGCGGCCTGGTCGTCGGCGTGGAACACGTCACCGATGGCCGGGAACACGTACTGCGAGTGCAGCATCGCGTCGGAGAGGCCGATGTCCGACCAGCCGGACTGCCAGCCGAGCAGGATGGTGTGCAGTGAGTCGGCCACCGGCATCGCGGCGGTCGCTGTGGACGTCTCCTCGGGGCCGAAGATGAAGTTGGCCTTGTCCTGGGTGACACACTTGCGGACCAGGCTGGCCGCTGTGGCCGGATTGGACTGGTCGTTCTCCTTCACCAGGGTCAACTGGTGTCCCAGCACACCGCCCTGTTTATTGACCATCTTGACGAAGGCGTCCGCGCCCTGTTCGTCCGTGGTGCCGAGTTGGGTGAACGGACCGGAGGTCGCGGCCACCTCGCAGATCACCAGCGCGCTGTTCGCACTGGACCCGGAGCCACCCCCGGAACCACACGCGGCCAGCGCCAGCACGGCGGCACCGGTTGTCGCTGTCAGGGCGAGCATGTTGCCGCGGCGTAAGGTCCTGCTGCTCATGGTTCATCCCTTGTTCGTGCCAACTGGTCGCTGGTGCCGCGCAGCGATGATCTGACCGTGGACACGAGGAAACCGGTGATGTCGCCTTCGAACGCCAGCCTGCCGTCGATCATCGCGTAGAGCCTGGTACTGATCCGTTCGAGCATGTCGATGTCGTGTTCGACGACGAGCATCGCGCGGGTTTTCGCGAGTTCGGTGAGGAAGTCGGCCAGCGCGAGCCGTTGGCCCCGGCTCAGCCCGGACGCCGGCTCGTCGGCGAGGATCACGAACGGCTCGGTGACCACCGCCCTGGCCAGTTCGACCATCCGCTGGTTCTCCAACGTGAGCGTGCCGACCTGGCGGCCCACCAGGTGACCGAGATCGAGGTCGTCCAGCGCGGCGCGGGCCTTCTCCCGTGCCGTGCGCAGCGAGCCACGGAAGATCGCCGACACCATCGACTGGCCGATGTGTTCGGCGTAGCCGACGGCGACGTTGTCCAACACGGACCGGTCCTCCAGCAGCCGCACGCCCTGCCAGGTCCGGGTGACACCGGCACGGGCCCTGGTGGTCGCGCCGACCCCGGTCATGTCGACACCGATGAGCTCGACCCGGCCCTTGTCGGCCTGGTCCGCGCCGGCCAGCAGGTTGAACAACGTGGACTTGCCGGCACCGTTGGGGCCGCACAGCCCGTACAGCCCGGTCTGCGGCAGCGACAGTGACACGTCGTCGACCGCGGTCACGCCGCCGAACCGCTTCGTCAGGTGCTGGCACCGCAGGCTCGGCACACCGGCCGGCACGGCACGGCGGCTACTCACCT
>DASXYT010000378.1:0-20356 GCA_036502345.1 Pseudonocardiaceae bacterium
CGATGTTCATCTCGGGCAGACCCCTGGCCCGCAACTCGGCGAGCACGGCCTCGGCGACGACGAGCCGTTCGTCGTCCGGTGCCGCCTGCCTGACCAGGTCGAACAGGTACCGGCCACGCCCGTCACCGGACCGGTAGACGGCGTCGGTGGTCGGGATGCCGGTGGAAACCCACTGCCACAACGATCTCGGCCTCGCCGTGGCCAACTCGGTGTCCGGCGCGCTCGGCGCTCTGGAGGCCGGCCAGGACGCGTGGGTCAACACGTGCGTCAACGGCATCGGCGAGCGGGCAGGCAACGCCGACCTGCTGTCCACCATCCTCGCGTTCGAGCACGGCTTCGGCCTGTCCGAGGTGACCACGATCGGCGACCCGATCGACCTGTCCTGGGCCCGCCGGTTCGCCCTGTGGGCGAGCTACGCGCTGCACCAGCCGCTGCCCGACAACCAGGTGGGCGCGAGCTGTACGACGAGCGGAGTCTCGGCCCGTGGCCCGTCGACTGGCACGCGCACACCGGTCGGGTCGTGCTCACCGGTGAGTACGGCGGCAAAGCCGGGTTCCGGCATGTGATGGACGGCCTCGGCATCGAGGTCGCGCAGGCCGACGAGGAGCTGGTGTTCCAGTTGGTGCAACTCGTGAACGCGATGACGGGCTACTCGCTGACCGACGACGAACTCCGCCTCATCGCGGGCTATCCGCGCCAGTTGGCCCTGCTGTTTCCCGGTTGTACCGACTGATCGTCGTGCGAGTTTCCGGTGTGTCGAGCACGGTCAACTGGTTGACCGTCTCGGCCTCCATCGCCTCGGCGAACGTCGAGCCCCACGAATCCAGCAGCAGTTGCTTCGTGCCACGCAACGCCGGGGCCGGCAACTGAGCCAACCGCTCGGCCAGCGCTGCGACCTCGGTGTCCAACTCGGCCACCGGCACCACGCGGTTGATCAGGCCGTAGCGCTCGGCATCGACCGCACCGACCGTGTCACCCAGCATCGCCAGCTCACGCGCTCGCCGATCGCCGACCAGGCGGGGCAACAGCCAACTCGCTCCGCTGTCCAACGACAGCGCCCGCCGGATGAACAGCTCCATGAACCGGGACCGGTCGCTGGCCAGCACGAAGTCACACACCAGGGCCAGGTTCGCGCCGGCGCCGGCGGCCACACCGTCCACTTTGGCCACCGTCGGGATCGGCAGCTCGTGCAACTGGTTCAGCACCCGGTTCATCAGCCGGATGCGGTCCCCCATCGGCTCGTCGGTGCCCAGCAGCCCACCGACGTCGGAACCCGCACAGAACGCACCACCGGCACCGGTCAGCACGAGGACCCGCGCGTCCCCGATGGTGCCCAGCGCCGCGTCCAGCGCCCGCCACATCGGGTCGGTCATCGCGTTCAGCTTGTCCGGCCGGTCCATCGTGACGGTCACGATGCCGGCCTGCCGCTCGACGTGCACCGTCATCGGGCCGTCCAACCGCCGTCGACCGCGATGGTCTGCCCGGTGATGAAGCTGCCGCCGTCGCCGGCCAGCAGGAGCAGCACGCCGTCCAGTTCGTGCTCCCGGCCCGGCCTGCGCATCGGGGTGTTGCGCTGGATCCACCGCATGCTCGACTCGTCGGCGAACATCTCCTCGGTCAGCTCACTCGGGAACCAGCCGGGCGCGATCGCGTTGACCCGCACGTTGCCGGCCGCCCACTCGGCCGCCAGATGCCTGGTCAGCGAGATCACCCCGCCCTTCGCGGCGCCGTAGGCGGCCTGCGGCACCGGTGCCGACGCGACCTGCCCGAGGATGGAAGCGACGTTGACGATGCTGCCGGACCCCTGGGCCAGCATCGGCACGGCGGCCAGCGTGCACAGCGAGAACGTCGCGGTCAGGTTCACCGACAGGGCGTGCTCGAAGCCGGACACGGTCTCCTCGATCGCCGGTTTGGCCTCACCCGCGCCGGCGTTGTTGACCAGCACGTCGAGTCGACCGGTGAGTGCGAGGCTGGTTTCGATCAGCCGTTCCCGGTCGGCGGCCACCGTGACGTCGCACGTCACCGGCACGATCCCCGTGACCCGAGCGGCCAACGCGTCCAGCCGGTCGCGCCGCCGTCCTGCCGCGACCACGGTCGTGCCCTGTTCGGCGAGCACCGTGGCGAACCGCGTACCCAACCCGCTGGACGCCCCCGTGACGATGGCGACGGTCATGACTTGCGGTAGCCGAGCAGTGTCTCGGCGATCAGTACCCGGTGGATCTCGTTGGTGCCCTCCACGATCTGGAAGATCTTGGCGTCCCGGAAGTGCCTGCTGATCGGGTACTCGTCGGACGCCACGTAGGCGCCGAAGATCTGCGCCGCCTCGGTGGCCGAGCGCATCAGGCTGTCCGACGCCGCCAGCTTCGCCATCGACGACTCGACCCGCACCCGCCTGCCCTGGTCCTTGAGCCAGGCCAGCCGGTACGTCAGCAGTCGCGCGCTCTCCAGCGCCACGGCCATGTCCGCGATCTTCGCCTGGATCAGCTGGTGGTGGCCGATCTGGGTGCCGAACGTCTCGCGGGTCCGCGCGTAGTCCAGCGACTCGTCAAGACACGCCTGCATCAGCCCGACGGCCCGAGCGGCGACGAAGAGCCTGCCGTTCTCCACTGAGCACATGGAGACGCGGAAGCCCTCGCCCTCCTTGCCCACCAGGTTCTCCGCCGGCACCCGCACGTTGTCCAGAATGACCTGGCCGCTGGGGATCGGCCGGAAGCCGGTCTTGTTCTTCACCGCCCGCGCGGTCAGTCCCGGCGTGTCCCTGTCGATGACGAACGCCGAGATGCCCGCCCTGCCCTTGGCCGGGTCGGACTGGGCAAACGTGAGGAACCACCTGGCGTCCACCAGGTTGGAGATCCACGTCTTCTCGCCGTTGATGACGTAGTAGTCGCCGTCCCGGCGGACACTCGTGCGCATCCCGGCCACGTCGGTGCCCGAGCCCGGCTCGGTGACCGCCGCGCTCGCCACACACTCACCACGGGCCAGCGGCGCCAGGTACTTCTGCTTCTGTTCCTCGGAGCCGTAGGTGAGCAGGCCCGCGCCGACCAACCCGCTCGGCGCGCTGAGGAACGCGGCCAGCGCGTGGTCGACCTTGGAGACCTCCTCGATCACCAGCGCGGCGGTCAGGTGGTCCATCCCGCTGCCGCCGTACTCGACCGGCACCACACCGCCCAGCACACCGAGCGCGGCCAGTTCGGCCATCAACTCGGCGGGCACGTACTCCTCCCGGTCGTACTCGCGGACCAGCGGCGCGACCCGCTTCCGCGCGAAGTCGCCGACCGACTGGACCAGCGCTTCCTGTTCCGGGGTAAGGGAAAAGTCCATCATTGACTCTCCTGCTCTGCGATGTGCCTCTGGTAGCGGGCCATCGCGGCCAACGCGGCAACGGCCGTCTCGGGGTCCTGGTACACCGGCACCCGCGCGTCGCGCAGGATCCGGAACCCGTCGGCGGCCAGTTCCGGCGCGATCGTCCACACCGCCAGCACCGTCTTCTCGCTCCCCCGCACCGCGTCCGCCACCCCTTGTGCGATCTCCGCCGCCATCGGGCCGACCAGCGTCGTCAGCATGATGATCACGCTGTCGATACCGGGATCCCGCAGCACCGACGAGATCGCGTCGGCCATCATCTTCGGGTCGCTGCCGATCTGCGCCGTCACGTCGATCGGGTTCTGCGCCGACCCGAACGCCGGGATCACCGCGCTCAGTTCGGCGTACGCGTCGGCCGACAGTTCCGGCACCCGCAGGCCCTCGTCGGCACACTCGTCGGCGAGCACGGTGCACGCCCCGCCGGACGTGGACACGATGGCCACCCGGTCGCCGGCCGGCAGCGGCTGCCAGTCGAAGGCGAGCGCGATCTCGTACAGGTGGCTCACCCGGTGCAGCCGCAGCGCCCCGGTCTGGGCGAACACGGCGTCGTAGACCCGGTCGGCGCCGGCCAGCGACCCGGTGTGCGACTGGACGGCCTTGGCGCCGACATCGCTGCGCCCGTTCTTGTAGACCAGCACCGGCACCCCGGCCGACGATGCCCCGGACAGCGCGGCCCGGAACCGCGGGCCGTCCACGACGCCTTCGCAGAACACGCTGATCACCCTGGTGTGCTCGTCGGCCACCAGGTAGTCGATGTAGTCGGCTGTGGTCAGGTCAGCCTCGTTGCCGGACGAGACACACGTGCTGAACCCGATGCCCTCGCGCCACGCTCGGGTCAGGATCGAGCCGCCCAGCGCACCGCTCTGGGTGATGAACCCGATCCCGCCGACCGGCACGTTCGGTGCCTCCAGCGCGGGCGAGAACGCCGCGAAGAACGACTCGGCCGGGTTGAACACGCCGATGGTGTTCGGGCCGCACATCCGGATGCCCTGCTCGGCGAGGCTGGCCAGCAGGTGGTCCTGGAGTGCCTGGCCCTCCGGCCCGACCTCGGCGAACCCGGACGCGTTCACCAGCACGCACCGCACGTGCTTGCCCGCCATGTCCGCGATGACACCGTCCAGCGCTGCCACCGGCACCGACAGCACGACGAGTTCGACATCGCCGGGATACTCGGACAGCTTCGCGTAGACCGGCAGGCCTGCGATCTCGGTCTCCCGGCTGTTCACCAACACCACGTCGCCGGTGTAGCCGTGGTCCAGCAGGTACTTCGTCAGCCTGCCACCCGGCTTGGCCAGGTTGTTGGACGCACCGACGATGGCGATCGACGTGGGATCGAACAGCGGCCGCAGGTCAGTCACGGTGACCACCCCGCAGCGTGATCGACGCGTCCACCACGATGGCGCCCGCGCCCTGCTCGAACACGATCACCGGGTTGAGGTCCACCGACTCGATCTCGTCCAGCACGGCCAACTTCCCGAGGCTCACGATGATCTCCTCGATCGCGGCCACGTCCCGAGGTGGGTTCTCCCGGAAACCACGCAGTAGCGGCGCGGCGCGGATCTCCCCGATCATCCGCGCCGCGTCGGTCCGGCCGAACGGCGCCACGCGCATCGAGACGTCCGCCAACAACTCGACCAGCGTGCCGCCGAGGCCGAACACCACGGTCGGACCGAACGTCGGGTCCCGCTGCAGGCCGATGATCACCTCAAGTCCGCTACGAGCCATCGCCTCGACCGCCACACCCTCGATCACCGCGTCCGGGTAGGCGGTCAACGCGTTGCCGGAGATCCGCTCGAACGCCCGTCGTGCCTGCCGCTGGTCGCGCACGTCCAGCACGACACCGCCGTGGTCGGACTTGTGGGTGATCGCCTCGGACACCACCTTCAGCACCACCGGGAAGCCGATCCGCTCGGCCGCCTCGGCTGCCTCGTCGGCGTCGTGGGCCACCTCGGGCCGGGACACCGGGATGCCGAAGTCGTGCAGCAACTGCTTGGCCGCGACCTCGGTGAGCGTGGTCCGCCCGGCGGCCACCGCGTCCGTGAGCTGCCGAGACACCGCCGCCGTCATGCCGGGTCACCCTCTTCCAGCAGTTCGGGTGGGCAGAAGTCGGCGAAGCTGTTCAGCCGCCGGACCGCCCGTTCGAACTTGTCCACACCTGCCGGGACGACGATCAGCTCCAGCGCTTCGAGGATGTCGTGCGCGTCGATCCCCATGCCGATGGCCTTCTTCATGTGCACGTCGATGTGTTCGATCTCCGCGCCGCTGGCGGCCAACACCGCGATCAGCGTGATCTCCTTCTCCCGCGCGGACAGCCTGCGCTGCTGGGCGTAGGCGTAGTCGGCGAGTTGGCCGACGCGGCTCTGGAACTCGACGTCCGCGTAGGCCATGATCATCGGGAATGTCCTGACGTAGCCGCGCTTCTCCCGATAGCGGCGGATGTACTCCTCGGGCTCCACCTCAGTCCTCTCCCACCCGCTGGCGGATGAAGTCGACGATGTCGGCCATCGCGCTGCCGGGGCCGAACACCCCGTCCACGCCGTGCTCCCGCAGCCAGCTGACGTCGGAGGGCTTGATGATTCCCCCGACCACGACGAGGAAGTCGTCCTTCGCGTCCTTTTCGGCCAGCAGGTCGAACAGCCGCTGCACGACCCGGGCGGCGGACATCGTCATGATGTTCAGCCCGATCACCCGGACGTCCTCGGCGAACGCGGCGGCCACGATCTGCTCGGGCGTCTGCCGCGGGCCGGTGTAGACGACCTCCATGCCGGC
Source organism: Pseudonocardiaceae bacterium (assembly GCA_036502345.1). Lineage (GTDB taxonomy): Bacteria > Actinomycetota > Actinomycetes > Mycobacteriales > Pseudonocardiaceae > DATEPR01. Next base: position 6,133 of record DASXYT010000378.1, read on the forward strand.
GTTGCGCAGTGCGGCACCCACCGTGGCCACACCGCGGAAGTGCCCGTCCAGGCCGGGTTTGGCCAACAGCACACGGATCGTTCCGGTCTCAGAGCGCATTGGCTGCCGCATCCCAACTGCCGAACTGCTTGCTCCACACCTCACAGATCTCGCCGACGGTGGCGTACGCGCGCACCGCGTCGAGCACTGTCGGCACCACGTTGTCGCCGCGCGCCGTCGCCTCGGCCAGCGCCACCAGGCTCGCGTCCACAGCGACCTGATCACGGGACGCCTTCACGGCGTGCAGCCGTTCGATCTGCCGGCGCTCGGCGTCCGGGTCACCCTCGAAGATCTCCGGCGGCACGTCGTCGGCATTCTCGTGGTACCGGTTCACCGCGACGACCGTGAGCGCGCCGCTGTCGAAGTCCTCCTGCCAGCGCAACGCACTCTGCACGATGTTGCGGAAGAAGTAGCCGTCCTCGATGGCAGCGACAGCGCCGCCGCGTTCCTCGATGGCGGCGAACTCCTGCCAGAACCGGCTCTCCATCTCCGAGGTCAGGCTCTCCACGAAGTAGCTGCCCCCCAACGGGTCGGCCGTCGACGTGAGCTCGGCTTCCAGGGTGAGGATCTGCGGGATCCGGGTGGCGATCCTGGCCGAGTCCTTCGTCGGGATGCTCAGTGCCTCGTCGTAGGAGGCCACCCGGTGGTTGTTGGCGCCGCCGAGGATGGCCGCGATCGTCTCGGTCGTCGTACGGATGATGTTGTTCAGCGGCTCCTGCGCTGTCAGCGTGACACCGCTGGTGGCCGTGGTGATCCACGCGGCCATGGCCACGTTGCTGGTGGCGCCGAACCGCTCGCGCATCAGCTTTGCCCAGATCCGGCGGGCGGCGCGCAGCTTGGCGACCTCCTCGAACAGGTCCATCTGCACGGTGAAGTGCAGTTCGAGGTTGGGTGCCAGCGTGTCGATGTCGACCCCGCGCTTGGTCACTTCCTCGACGTAGGCCAGGCCGTCGCAGATCGTGTAGGTGAGCTCCTGCAGTGCCGTCGCGCCGGCACCGCGCATGTGGGCGCCGCTGATGGACAGCGGGGACCACTCGGGTAGGTGACGCGTGCAGTACTCGATCGTGTCAGCGGAGAGCCGCAGCGCGTCCTGCACCGGGTAGATCTGGGTGCCGCGCGCGAAGTACTCCTTGAGCGAGTCGTTCTGCAACTGCACGGTGAAACTGTCCGGCGAGACGCCCTGCTGCTGCGCCGCGGCCAGGATCATCGCCAGGATGATCGGGGCGATCGAGTTCGCGGTGCAGAACACGTGCTTGACCTCGTCCAGCCTGCTACCGCTGAACAGCTCCTCGACGTCGGCCAGGGTGTCGATGGCGACGCCGACGTGGCCGACCTCGCCCGCCGCCAGCGGGTGGTCGGAGTCCAGGCCGACCTGGGTGGGCATGTCCAGCGCGATCGACATGCCGCCGGACGTGCCCATCCGCTTCAGGTAGGCGAACCGCTCCTTGGACTCGCTCGCACTGCCGAATCCCGCGTAGTGCTCGGCCCGCCAGGACCGTGGCCGGTCGGCGGGCGCGAAGATGCCCCTGGTGAACGGGAACTCGCCCGGTGCGCCGATCTCGGCGTCGGCCACGTCGTCGGCGTCGTACACGGGTTTGATGACGATGCCGTCCCGGGTGACCGTCTCGTCGTTGCCCTCGGCGTCGCTGTGGTCTCGGTAAGCCATCGGTCCTCCTTGCCAGCCCCTGTCAGCTCCGTCGACTCAGCCCCGCTGTGCGTAGCTGTCGCGCATCTGCTTGGAGATGACCACCCGTTGGATCTGGTTGGTGCCTTCCACGATCTGCAGCATCTTCGCTTCCCGCATGTACCGCTCGACGGGATACTCGCGGGTGTACCCGTAGCCGCCGAGCATCTGCACGGCATCCGTGGTCACGCGCATGGCCGCGTCGGTGGCGAACAGCTTGGCCATCGCGGCCTGCTCGGTGTAGCCGCGGCCGTCGTCCCGGGTGCCGGCGGCCAGCCAGACCAGCTGCCGGGCCGCCTCCACCGAGATCCGCATGTCGGCGGCCATGAACTGGAGCGCCTGGAACTCGATCAGCTGCTGGCCGAACTGGCGGCGCTGGCAGACGTAGCCGTAGGCGAAGTCGAGTGCGCTGCGGGCCAGGCCGACGGCCATCGCGCCGACGCCGATCCGGCCGTGGTCCAGGGTCTCCAACATGGACCGCAGGCCACGGCCGGGTGGGCCGAGCAACTGGTCGGGGCCGACCAGCACGTCGTCGAACGTGACGGCGGTGGTCGGTGACCCGTTGTAGCCCATCTTGCGCAGCGGGGTGCCGAAGGACAGGCCGGGCGTGCCGCGCTCGACCACGAACAGCGACGTGCCCGATCCGTGCCGCAGCAGCACGACGTAGACGTCGGCCTCACCACCTGAAGTGATGAACATCTTGGCCGCGTTCAGCCGGAACCCGTCCGCCGTCTCGACCGCGGTGCCCCGGATGCCGCGCAGGTCGGAGCCCGCGTCGGCCTCGGTCATCGCCATCGCGCCGACCGAGGAGTCCAGCAGCCTGGGCAGGTAGCGGGCGGTCTGGTCGGCGCTGCCGTGCCTGGCGATCAGCCCGGTCACGGTCATGTGCACCATGTACGTCCCGGCCAGCGAGATCGAGCCTGCCGCGACCTCCTCCAGCACCTCGACGTACGTCCTGGTGTCCGCGCCGATGCCGCCGTGCTCCTCGGGGACGGTCAACGCCGTCGCACCGATGGCGGCCAGTCCCTTCAGTGCCCGGCGCGGGAACTCGGACCGCTCCTCCATCGCAGCCGTCTGGTCCTTCACCTCGCGTTCGATGAAGTCGCGCACGACGCGGACGAACGACGATCGGTCCTCGGCCTTCAAGCGTCGCCTCCCTAGACCCGGGCACAGCTGGCATCCCCATCCTAACGATCGTTCGCCTGGAGTCCAGAGTTGGCAACCACGTGATCGGCGCGTTGCCAATCTGTAATGGACACACGCTCGGTGCCCCTGCATCACGTGAGCTGCTGATGACGTGCCGTCCACGGTGGATACCAAGATCGATCGGTCACCGTGCAGACATCCCGCCGTAATGAAATGCTGGACAAACGACCGGCCTAGGATCAACACTGCCTAACGACCGTTCGTTGGCAGTCTCGGAGGTTCGCCGTATGTTCGAACATAGGTCCACCCATCGAGGAGGCACCTGGTCGCGCACCGGGGCCGTCCTCACCCTCGTGGCTGTCGTCGGCGTGGCGACCGCCTGTAGCAGCAGCGGCGGCTCCGACAGCAGCGGCGGCGCGTCCGGTGCCGTCAACCTGACCATCGGCATGCCGGACGACTTCACCGGCGCCAACGCCTTCGCGGGCGTCGAGCAGCAGCAGGCAGCGCAACTGGCTGTCACGGACGCGAACAAGAAGTACCCGGGCGTGCACGTCAGCCTGAAGACCGCGGACACGCAGAGTTCGCCCACCGCGGGTGTCTCGGCCGTACAGCGACTGCTGTCCGACTCGTCGGTCAACGCCATCGTCGGCATCGCGTTCACGCAGACCGCGCAGGCCACCATCCCACTGCTCGCGCAGGACGGCAGACCGGCCATCATGCTGCAGGTCACCGACCTGACCGGCGGCGGCAACAGCGTGTTCAGCATGTCCCCGCCCCCGGCCGGCGAGCAGAAGGCCCTGGTCGCGGACGGGTTGACGCCGGCCAACGTGAAGAGCGTCGGCATCATCTACCAGGACCAGCCCACGCTGAACGCCGACCGGACCGCGCTGAAGACCGCGCTGTCGGGCGCCGGCATGAGCGTCGCCGACGAGCAGGGCACCTCACTGACGACGACCGACTTCAGCCCACAGATCACGTCGGTGCTTGGCAAGCACCCGGACGCCATCGGCATCTTCGCGATCCCGCCGGCGACCGGCACGATCGTGTCCCAGCTGCGCGCGCAGGGCTACACCGGTGTCCTGTTCGGCCACGAGGGTGACGCGTCCACCGCGTTCACCAAGGTGGCCGGCAAGTCGGCCGACAAGTTCGTGCTCGCCACCCGCTGGAACTCGGCGACCGCGACCGGGCTGGGCAAGACCTTTGTGGACGAGTTCAAGGCCAAGTACCCGAGCGCCGGCGCACCCGACCAGTTCGGCGTCGCGGCGTACGACGCGGTCCTGATGCTGGCCCAGGCGGCCAGCAAGGCGAAGAGCGCCGACAAGGCCGCCCTGGTCAGTGGCCTGAAGACCGACCAGTTCACCACGGCCGAGTCGCCGACGCTGCAGTTCGGCTCGGACAACTTCATCAAGGTCAACGGCGTCGTCGTGAAGTACAACGCGGCAGGCGAGTCGGAACCGGCCGCCAGCTAACCCGTCGACGAGAGGCACAGCGGGGCAGTCATGGATACCTTTCTCGAACAGGTGGTGAACGGACTCGGGCTGACCGGCCCGATCCTCCTGGTGGCGATGAGCCTGCTCACGGCGTTGGCCGCGACCAGGGTGCTGAACGTCGCGGTCGGCGCTGCCTACGCGCTGTCGGCGATCATCGCGATCCGCGCCGCCACCGACCTCGGGATCACGGGATTCCTCCTGGCTGCCCTGCTGTTGCCGATCGTCCTGCTGATGGTGATGGAGCTCGTCGCCCTGCGCTGGCAGCGCAAACGGTCCGATGACGTCGAGATCGGCGGATTCGCCGCCACGCTGGGCTTCTCGATCATCATCACGGCCGTCGCCGCGCTGCTCACCCAGTCCCAGCCGGTCGAACTGCCCAGCGACTTCCTGCGGGTGCAGCAGCACTTCAGGATCGGCGGGGTCACCATCCAGTTGCTGCCGATCATCGTGCTGGTCGTCGCGCTGGTGATCACGATCGTGTGGGCCTGGGCGTTGCGGCACACGAAGTCGGGCAAGCAGTACCGGGCGCTGGCCGCCGACCACGAACTCGCGTCCACCATCGGCATCCGCACCGGCAACGTGGCGCTGAAGGCGTGGGCCATCAGTGGCCTGTTCGTCGGCATCGCGACCATCCTGCTGCTGTTGCAGAGCCGCAGTTCCAGCGCGACAGCCGGCAGCGACGTGCTGCTCACCCCGTTCGCCGCGGTGATCGCGGGCGGCATGGGCAACATCCGCGCGACCGTGCTCGTGTCGTTCTTCTTCGGCATCGCCAGCAGCCTGCTGGTGCTGGTCACCAGTTCGGCCGCGTTCCAACAGGTGCTGGTGTTCGCCGTGCTGTTCCTGGTCCTCGCGATCCGGCCGGACGGGCTGGGCGGGCGCAAACAGAGCGGCCGACGGGCCTACTAGGAGGGGTGCTCACGCAATGGGCGCACTGACCCAGGCGGATGTCATCACGATCCTGATCGACATCCTGCTCACGTACACGATCTCGTTGACCCTGCGGGTCGGTCTGCTGTCCATCGCGCCGGTGGCCTTCCAGGGGATCGGTGCGTACGCGTTCGCGCTGCTCACGCTGAAAGCGAAGATGTCCATCCCGCTGGCCGTGCTGCTGGCGGCGCTGATCTGCCTGGTGATCGCGGCACTGCTGAGCTACCCGCTGGGCCGGGTCAGGGGGCTCTACGCGTCCATCGCAACGCTGGCCGTCGTCGTCATCGCGACCGGCCTGGAGTCCGGCTTCACGTTCACCGGCGGGTCGCTCGGCCTGGCCGGTGTGCCGCACGGTGACACCAGGGTCGCGCTGGCGATCATCGTGGTGATCGTGGTGGCGGCGTGGTTCTGGCTGGACCGCAGCGAACTGGGCCGCAGGCTGGACGCGATCCGCCTCGACCCGTCGCTTGCCTCGACGCTGTCCATCAACGTCGGCTTGACCAAGGCCGCCGTACTGGTGGCCAGCAACACCATCGCCGGGCTGGTCGGCGCGCTCTACGCGCACAGCTTCTTCTTCGTGTCCCCGGACAGCTTCAACTTCTTCGTCGCCGTGCAGATCTCGGCGTTCGCCATCGTGGCCGGCGCGACGCACTGGGCGGCACCGCTGATCGCCGGTGGCGTGCTGGCCGTGTTGAGCGCGGAGGGCCAGAACTACGCCAACTACACCGCGATCGCGACCGGTGCGCTGATGGTCCTGGTGCTGGTGTTCTCACCGGAAGGGCTCGGCGGCGGCCTGCGGCGGCTGACCTCCCGATGGCGCACCAGCGCTCGCGGCCTACGCGGCAAGGGCACCGCGGCGCCACCGTCCGGCACCGACCAGGCCGGCACGCTGGTGGCCGTGCACGGTGTGACCAAGAGCTTCGGCGGTGTGCACGCGCTGAACGACATCACCTTCGAACTCCCGGCACGGGGGGTCGTCGGCATCATCGGGCCGAACGGGTCGGGCAAGTCGACGCTGCTGGCCACCATCAGCGGGCTGCTGGAACCCGACTCGGGCACGGTCACCATCGGCGGCCGCGAGCTCACCGGACACGACGCGCGGACGTTCGCGTCGGCCGGGGTCACCCGTACTTTCCAGCAGCCCAAGCTGATCCTGGCGATGAAGGTGTGGGAAAACCTGATCGTCGGCGCACGGGAACACGCCAACGCCCCGTCGGTCCGCGCGGTCGCCGACGCCGTCGGCATCACCGACGTGCTGGACGCGTGGCCCGGCGAACTGCCGGCGTCGCAGACCCGTCGCATCGAGGTGGCCCGCGCGCTGCTGCGGGAGCCGAAGGTGCTGCTGATGGACGAGCCCGCGGCCGGGCTCACCGAGGCCGAGGCCCGCTCGTTCTCCGAACTGGTGACCGAGATCGGCAAGGACCGGCTGGTGATCCTGGTGGAGCACAACATGAACGTCATCTCGGCGGTGGCCGGTCGGGTGATCGCCCTGGTGGAGGGTCACCTCATCGCGGACGACCGGCCGGAGGTCGTGCAGGCGGTACCCAAGGTGCGCACCGCGTATCTCGGCATCGTGACCGAGGTGACCTCATGACAGAACAGGGTCTGGTCATCGAGAGGCTGACCGCCGGGTACAACCGGGTCGACGTGCTGCGCGGCTGCGGGCTCACCGTCGGCTACGGCGAGGCCGTGTCGCTGGTCGGCCCGAACGGCGCCGGCAAGTCCACGCTGTTCCGGGTGATCGGTGGTCTGCTGTCGGTACGGTCCGGCTCGCTGCGGCTGGACGGCGAGGACATCAGCAGGGGCGGCCCGAACCGGCGCGCCCGCAAGGGCATCGTGCACGTCCCGGAAGGCAAGTGCGTCTTCGGCAATCTCGACGTGGCGGAGAACCTGGACCTCGGCGCGATCGCCCTGGGCTACGACATCCGCCAGCAGGACCTGGACCACGTGTTCGAGTTGTTCCCGGTGCTCAAGGTGAAGCGCAAGCAGGCGGCCGGCACGCTGTCCGGCGGTGAGCAACGCATGCTGGCCATCGCGAGAGGGTTGATCGGCAGGCCGAAGTTCCTGCTGCTGGACGAACCGAGCCTCGGCCTGGCACCACTGCTGGTGCGGCAACTCGGCGACGCCTGCCGGACGCTGCGCGAGGAGGGCCTGTCGATCATCCTCGCCGAGCAGAACCTCGGCCTCGTCGAGCGGATCGGCGGCACCGCGCACCTGATGACGTGGGGTCGCATCGACCGCAGCACACCGGCAGCGTCGATCCGGTCCGACGAGCAGATGGCCAAGGCAGTCCTCGGCGCCGAACTGATGGAGTCCTGACATGCGATTCGGGCTGTTCCTGAACACTCCCCCGACCTGGGATCCCCGGCTGCGTTTCGAGACGACGCTGGAGATGGCCGTGCGGGCCGAGCGGCACGGCTTCGACACCGTCGTCGTGCCGCAGCACTTCGCGGACACCGGCCAGCGGCTGCTCCAGCCGTTGCCCATGCTGGGCAGGCTCAGTGGCGCGACGTCGTCGATTCGGATCGGGACCGGCATCCTGCTCGCCGGGCTGCTCAACCCCTACGAGGTGGCCGAAGGCATCGCCACCATCGACGTCATGTCCGGCGGCCGCGCGCTGCTGGGTGTCGGCGCGGGCCACCGCCCCGAGGAGTTGAACGCGTTCGACTGTCCGAAGGCGGAGCGTGGCCGGCGCCTCGAACAGTGCCTCACCGACGTGCGCACGCTGTGGTCCATGCCGACCTACGGCGACGTCAAGCCGACGGTGATCGACCCGATCAGCCTGGCGCCGCAGCAGGCGGACGTGCCGATCTGGGTGGCCGGCACGTCCGACGCCGGCGTGCGCAGGGCGGCGCGGGTCGGCGAGGCGTGGTACGTCGGGCCGGGCACGAACGTGGCCACACTGGACCGGCAACTCGGCGTGTACCGGGAAGAGTTGGCCAGGATGGGCCGTGCCATGCCGGCTGAGCTGCCGATCCGGCGGGACGTCTTCCTGACCACCGACGCCGCCGACCGGGAACGGCTGGACGCCACGCTGGCCCGGCGCTACCAGGCCCAGGGCGAGTCCGGCTACCAGGGCGATCTGCCCAGCCAGGACCGGGTGGCCAGGGCCGACCTGGCCGCGTCGGGCGCCGACTGGGCCAGCCTCGTCGGGCACGAGGTGATCTCCGGCGACTTCTACGACTGCGCCGACCAACTGGTCGAACTGGCCACTCACATCCCGGCGGAAGCGCTGGTCATGCTGCGGGTGGCGTGGCCACACCTGGACAGCGAGCAACTCCTGGACCAACTGGACGCGCTCGGCGAGCTCACGCCCCGGCTGGCCGAGGTCGGAGCGAAGACGGATGGGTGATGGACAGATGACCGACTCATTGGCGAGGGTCGAGTTCGACGACCGGGGGCCACGGACGACCTACGACGAGTTCGTCGTCGGCGACTCGCTGGGCAGTCTGGAGTGGACGGTGACAAGAGAGGCCGTCGACGGCCTGATCGTCAACGACCAGGACTTCAACGAGTGGTACGACGCCGACTCCCCGGCCGGCTATCCCGTGGTGCCGCCGATGGCCACGTACCCGCCGGTACGGATGCTGTTCACCCGGCGGTTCAACGTGCGCGGCGTGTTCTACCAGTTCCGCAGCGAGTTCGTCCGCCCGATCCGCTACGGCGAGCGGCTGCGGATCACCGGTGCGGTGAGCGACAAGTACATCAAGCGCAACCGCGAGTTCGTCACCTACGAGGCCACCGGCGTCGACGACGACGACCAGGTCGTGTTCCGGACCTGGCGCACGCACGCGCTGGACTACATCACCCGCGACAAGCCGCGCTCCGGCAAGGGCGTCGACAGCGGCCTGCTGAGTAACTGAAACCGGGAGGCCCCATGTCCGTCTTCACAGCCACCATCACCCCGGAACTCGGCACCGAACTGCCGAGCTTCGCCCGCCGCTGGACCCAGCAGGAGTTCACCGACCGGCACGAACTGGTCTACGGGCCCGGCAAGGTCGTGCCGGAGGCGTGGCCGGAACACAACCTGCACAGCGACCCGGAGGCAGCCGCCCGCGAAGGCCTGTCCGGCCCGATCGCGTCGGCGCCGCAGCTGATCTCGATGGTGCACCGGCAGATGCTGACGTGCTTCGGCATGGGCTGGCTGGCCGGCGGCGACATCGACGTGAAGATGATCAAGCCGGTCTACGTCGGCGACCTGACCACCGTGAAGGGCCGGGTCATCGGCATCAGCCTGGAGCACGACGACGTTCGTCGGGTCCGCTGCGAGGTCTGGGTCGAGCGGCTCGGTGGCCAGAAGGTGCTGGTCGGCACGGCGAGCGGACTGCTGCGTGACTGAGCGGCTGCGCGTCGTCGAGTACGCCGACGACTCCGTCGCGGCGTCCTTCGCGGCGTCCCTGCTCGGCTCGCTCGGTGCCGACGTGATCAAGGTGGAGACCACCCCGGACCGCCTGCGGCAGCGGCCGCCGCTGGCCGACGGGGTGTCACTGCCGTTCCGCTACACGGCGCCGCACAAGCGCTGGGTGTCCGCCGCCGCGGTGCCGCGCGACCTGGTCGAGTCTGCCGACGTGTTCATCACGTCCGCCGAGACGCCCTATCGCGCCCGAGGGGCCACCATCGTCGTCACGCCGTTCGGGTTGACCGGGCCGTGGGCGTCCTGGTCCGCCGACGCGCTCGGGTTGTTCCACGCCGGGGGTGTCGGCTACGTGACCCCGCGTTCGGCGCAGACCGGCTCGGCGGGCGAGATCCCGCCGCAGGCACCGGCCGGTCACCTGACCGAGTACTTCTGCGGCATGTACGCGGCACTGCTCGCGTTGGCCGGCTTCGACTCGGGTGCGTTGATCGACCTGTCCATGCAGGACTGCCTGCTGCCGCTGACCCGGCGTGAGGTCGGGGCGTGGCTGGCCGACGGCAGGGTGGCCTCGCGCAGCGGGCGGCTGTGGCAGGTCGGGCCGTCGGACTTCTACCCGGCCGCCGACGGCTGGGTCTACGTCAGCGTCATCGAGGACGCGCAGTGGCGCCGGCTGCTCACCCTGTGCGGCGTGCAGGGTGAACCGCCCGCCCACCTGGACTCGGCGCAGGCACGGTTCGACCATCCCGACGACGTCGAGGCGCTGATCGGCGGCTGGCTGCGGTCGCACACCCGTGCCGAGATCTTCGAACTGACCGGCGCCAGCGGTGTGCCGGTCGGTCCCGCCTTCTCCCCCGCCGACCTGCTCGCCCAGGGCGTCGCCACCGAGATCGACACCGACGTGCCGGAGCCGGGCAGGGACAACGACGCTGTGCTGACGTCCGCCCGGCCTGTTGTCGGACCAGCGCTCGCCGAGCCGCGCCTGCCGTTGCGGGGCTGGCGCATTGTCGAGTTCACCCACGTCTGGGCCGGGCCGCTGTGCGGGCAGTTCCTCGCCGACCTCGGTGCCGAGGTGATCAAGGTGGAGAGCAGGCGCTACCTCGACGTGCACCGCAGGGCGGGCCCGTACGTCGACGGTGTCACCGACCTGGACGGCAGCACCGTGTTCCGGGCGCAGAACCGGGGCAAGCTCAGCGTCACACTGGACCTGAAGTCCGAGCAGGGTCGCGACCTGGCGCTACGGCTGATCGGCACTGCCGACGCCGTGCTGGAGAACTTCCGGCCGGGCACGCTGGCCCGACTCGGGCTGGACCTGGCGGCGATGCGGGCCGTGCAGCCGAGGATCGTGCTGTTGTCGCTGAGCGGCTACGGGCAGCACGGCGAGCGGAACGACTTCCCGGCGTACGGCCCGATGATGGACGCGGTGACCGGTCTGTCCTGGTTGACCAGGGATCCTGATGGTCGGCCGCAGTCGGTCAACGGCTGGTTCCCCGATGTCGCGGGCGCGCTGTACGGAGCCGTGTCGGCGGTCGCCGCCGTCCGGGAAGCGCGGCGCTCCGGCGAGGGCACCCAGGTGGACATCGCCGAGATGGACTCGCTGCTGTCCTTCCTGCCCGAGCTGTTCGACTCGTCGGCCGAGGACTGGCGCTACGCCAACCAGGGACCGGGCGGCCGGCGCTGCCTGCCACTGCGCTGCCGGGGCGAGGACACGTGGATCGCGGTGAGCTTCGCCGAGCCGGACCGCGCACGGACACTGGCCTGCGTCGAACAGGTGGCGGCCGAGTTGTCGGGCGTCTCGGGTCCGCTGCCGGAACTGCTGGCGCGGCTGGACCCGACCGAGTTGTGCACGGCACTGCAGGGCGCCGGACTGAGTGCGGTGCCGGTGCTGTCCGCGCGGGACCTGATCGACAACGAACACCTGACCGTCCGAGGCTCGTTCCTCGGCGCCGACCGACCGAACGCCGCGACCACGATGTACGCACCCGCCTGGCTGGTGGACGGGGTCCGAGGCGGGACCGGCCTGCCGGCGCCGGGCCTCGGTGAGCACAACGACCAGGTGCTGCACGACCTGCTCGGCCTCACCGCACCGGACATCGCCGACCTACGAGCCGAACACATTCTGCACTGAACGGAGCAGCCTTACGATTCGATGAAAAAATCGCGGGACAATCAGCGGAGCAGCGTACGTCCGCCGACCAGGTTCAGTGCGAACGTCTCGTACAGATCCGCGAGTTCCTCAGCGGTGGTCCGGCCCGAACCGCCGAACCAGTACGACACTCCTATGCCCATCTGAAGAATGGCATAGGAGGTTAGTTTCACGTCATAATTCTCGAAGTAGCCCTGCCGCTGACCGTCCTGCAGGATCTTCTGCAACAGGACCTCGTACCGACGCCGGAACGCGACAACCTCTTCGAAGTGTTTGGTGGACAGCGAGTAGATCTGGATATTCGCGATCCGCGATTCACGGGTGAAGTTGGCGTGGTAGATCACATGGGTCCGGACGAACGTCCGCAGCCGCTCCACCGGGTGCTTGAGCTGGGCCATCGCGTCGTCCTGCAGCAGCTCAAGGTCCAGAGTGGTGCGCCGGACGATGCTCCAGAGGATGTCCTCCTTGGAGCTGAAGTGGCTGTACAGGCTGGCCGGCTTGATGCCGACCTCCTTCGCGATATCACGCATCGACGTGCCGCCGTAGCCGATGGTCGAAAAAAGCTTCGAAGTCACGGTCAAGATATCGCTCAGCGTTGATGTCCTGGGCGAATCAACGTCCAGACCGACCTTGTCAACGTCTTCCGTCGCGTCCGACTCGTCCGTGGTGTTCGACATTGGCAATCCGATCGGCAGGCTCGCGTATCCAGAAGATACGACGCTATCTTCCAGCATACGGAGGTTACCATACGAGTGACCGGTTCCAGTCCATTGCCGCAATGTCGCTTCGCTCCTGTCACGGCAGGAGCGAAGCGACAAATTAATGAGTCGCTTCGCTCCTGCCCTCCCGCGCCGCCGGGGCGCCAGGGCCTCAGCCGACAGTGAGCACGAGTTTGCCCCTGGCGTGCCCGGCCTCGATCACCTGGTGGGCAGTGGCGACCTCGACCAACGGATAGGTCTCGGCGATCGTCACCACCAACGTGCCGTCGACCACTCGCCGTGCCAGGTCCGGCAGGTCGACATCGCCGCCACCGGAGGAGAAGGGCACACCGAAGCGCTGCGCGTCCGGGTCGGCGATGGTGACGATCCGGTCGGTGCCGCCACGCAACTCGATCGAATCGGGCAGCGCACCCTTGCCCGCCACGTCGAACACGGCGTCCACGCCGTCGGGTGCCAACTCGCGGACCCGCGCGACCAGGCCGTCGCCGTAGGTCGTCGGCACAGCACCGAGAGCGGCGACGTAGTCGTGGTTAGCGGCGCTGGCAGTACCGATCACCGTCGCACCGCGCGCCACGGCCAACTGCACGGCCATCGTGCCGACAGCACCGGCCGCACCGTGGATCAGCAGGGTCTCGCCCGCCCTGACGTCGAGCAGGTCCAGGATCCGCTCGGCCGTCTGGCCCGCGACCGGCAACGCGACCGCGGCCTCCCAGGCAAGGCCGGCCGGCTTCGCCACCACCCTCTTCGCCGTCGCGTACTCGGCGTAGCCGCCGCTGTCCGCCCAACCGAACACGTCGTCGCCGACCGCGAACTCGGTCACGCCGTCGCCGATCGAGGTCACCGTGCCGGCGACCTCGACACCGAGAACGGCGGGCAGCGGCGTCGGGAACGCGGCTTCCATGGCGCCGGACCGGATCTTGGCATCGATCGGGTTCACCCCGACCGTCTTCACCCGGACGAGAACCTGTCCGGCGCCCGGTTCCGGTTCGGCGACGGTGACCTCGTGCAGTGTGTCCGTGCCGCCGAATGTGTCGATCTGCATGGCCTTCACCGGGTGGTCCTCCTCGGATACGGACTCGTGAACGGGCGGGTCGATCAACTGTCGAACAACGTACGCAGCCCGATCGATTCCCGCCGAGCTCTTGTCAGGTCGACCCTGACGGTGTCAGGATGCCCCTGACAGTCACTTACTCACGGAGGCCACAATGCCGACCAGCGAACCGACGACCACCGAGCCCGAAACCCCGGCCGCACGCGTGTTGCACTGTTCGTTCTGCTCCAAGTCGAGCAAAGAGGTCGACAAGCTGATCGCCGGCCCGGGTGTCTACATCTGTGACGCCTGCGTGTGGATGTGCAACGACATCCTCCGCCAGGAGCACGAGGGAGCCAGGCTGCCGGAAATCGCCTTCTGGCGGGACAAGACGGACGAGGAGATCCTGGAAAGCCTGCCCAAGGTGGCCGTGATGAGCGCGCAGGTGGACGCCCACATGCAAACACTGGTCGACCTGCTGCGCGGCCGGGGCGTCGCGTGGGCACGTATCGGTGCCGCCGTCGGCGTAACCAGGCAGTCGGCATGGGAGAAGTACTCGAACGAGGAGTGAACGTCGCGCTCCAACGGTGAAAAGTCCACCATTCTCGTAACGATGCCCTGGTCGAGCATGCCGACCGGGGCATCACGTGTAGGCCGAGCGGACCACTTGGGCCGGATGCCCGTTCCCGCGT
>DASXYT010000379.1:0-32166 GCA_036502345.1 Pseudonocardiaceae bacterium
GCGGCCGAGCGTGCGCGTGGGCCAGTACGTCCAGCGTGGCCAGGTGATCGGCGTGCTGATGGGCGGCCATCCGGGTTGCCCGGCGGTCGCGCCCGGCGTGTGCCTGCACTGGGGTGTGCACCGGCAGGACGTGTACCTCGATCCGTTGCAGCTGGTCGGGTCAGGTCACGTCAGGCTGCTGCCCTGGCCGATCGGGGTGCCATGACGCCTTCTTGATCATGCGTCGGCGGGCTCCGCCAGCTTGGTGCGCAGCCGGAGGACGGCACGGGTGTGCAGCTGGCACACCCGGGACTCGGTCACCCCGAGGACCCGCCCGATCTCGGCGAGGGTCAGGTTCTCGAAGTAGTACAGGGTCACCACGATCCGGTCGCGTTCGACCAGTTGGGCAATGGCGTCGGCGAGCTGCCGGCGGTTGTCCTGGTCGACGAGGCTGGCCACGGGATCGTCGGCGTCCTCGTCGGGCAGCGTCTCGGCCAGCGAGGCGTCGCCCCGGCCTGCGACCATCAGCTCGTCGAGCGCGACCACGCTGGTCAGCTGGAACTGGGCGTACAGCTCGCGCAGGTCGGACACGCCGATCTGGAGTTCGGAGGCGATCTCGGCGTCGGTCGGGGTGCGCTGCAGCTGGTTGCCGAGGCGTTCCAGGGCCCGCTCGACATCACGGGCGCGGCCGCGGACCGACCTGGGCACCCAGTCCTGGGACCGCAGCTCGTCCAGGATGGCGCCCCGGATGCGCTGCATCGCGTAGGTCTCGAACTTGAGGCCGCGTTCCGGCTCGAACTTCTCGATCGCGTCGGCGAGCCCGAAGATGCCGGACTGCACGAGGTCGGCCACGTCAACGTGGGCGGGCAGACCGGTGCCGACCCGGCCTGCGACGTACTTGACCAGCGGGGCGTAGTGCAGCATCAGCCGGTCGCGCACCAGCTGGTCGTGGAAGCTGCCGTACTGCCGCCAGAGGGCGACGATGCCGGCCTCGACGTCGTCCGCAGTCCGGCGATCGCCGGGCAGCACGCCATCCGGCTGGCCGACCCCGAAGGAGTTACGCCGACCACCACCGTTACCCGCCGTACTGACCGCGGTCGATCCGCCAGCCGCGGCGCCAACTCCGCCGGCGTCAGCGGCCTTGCCGGCCACGGCGTCACTGGCAACGGATTGGCTGACAGCGGCATCGCTGAGGGCGGCACGACTCGTGGCGCCGTTGACAGCCGTTCCGTCGCGGCTGAGCTCGGACGTGCCGGGTGCGGCCACGTCCGGTGGGCCGGCGCTGGGCTTGCCGCCGCCGGATGTGCTCGTGCCGGGTGTGCCTGTGCTGGACTGGCTCGTGTCGGGTTGACCGGCCGCCAGGTTGGCGCTCGCTGTGCCGTCCGGTGGCATCGCCGGTCCCGAGTTCATCGAGTTCGTGGTCGCACCCTCCCCGAGGTCATCGGGACCGTGGGTGGGTTCGGTCATGGATCGCCCTCAGCCGCTCGACAGTGACGTGGGTATAGAGCTGCGTGGTGGCGAGCGTAGCGTGACCGAGCAGTTCTTGGACGCTCCGTAGATCAGCACCGCCCTCCAGCAGGTGGGTTGCCGCGCTGTGGCGGAGGCCGTGCGGCCCCATGTCGGCCGCGCCAGGCACGCTCCCGACGGCGTCGTGCACCACGCGCCGAGCCGCCCTCGGATCAAGCCGACCACCCCGGGCACCGAGGAAGAACGCAGGCGTTGACCTGGGCGCGAGCAACCGTGGACGGCCCTGGAACTGCCAGCGCCACAGCGCACGTTCAGCTGGCACGCCGAACGGCACCGTCCGCTCCCGTCGCCCCTTGCCCAGCACGCGGATCACGCGGCGGGAGTAGTCGACGTCGTCAATATCAAGACCGCACAATTCGGACACCCGCACGCCGCTCGCATACAGCAATTCCAACACGGCTTGATCACGCAGCGCCACCGGATCACCCTCGGCCGCCCCGCTCTCGGCCGCGCCGAGTGCCGCGGCGGCCTGATCTGGGCGCAACACGGCAGGCAGGACTCGCCGAGGTCGCGGCGCGGCCAACCTCGGCCCGGGGTCCACCGCGAGCAGGCCCTGCCGGCTGGCCCAAGCGGTGAACGTGCGGGCGGCAGCCGCCCGCCGAGCCAACGTGTTACGACTCGCCCCACCCGCGAGCAACCCGGCCAGCCAGGCCCGCATGGCGGCCAGATCCAGCCCAACCAGGCCGGCGCACGCAGCCCGGCCGCTCGACACCTCAGCGCCAGCTGGCTCGTCACGCGAGGAGCTGGCCTCCGCGGGCTGACCACCCGTGGCTGAGTCCGAGGGCTGCGCAGGGGTGGGCGGGCCGGTCGGTTCTGGGTCGGCCTGGAGTTGGGTCAGCAGGGAGACCACGTCGCCGGTGTAGGCGCGGACCGTGTGGGCCGACAGGCCACGTTCCAACGTCAGGTGGCGCTCGTAGTCCGCCACCACTGCGGCCACGTCCGGAGACAGCTGCGCCCGCGAGCGAAGCAGGCTGGAACGCGCCGACCGCGAGTGCGCCACGAATCAACACACTGCGCCCACTACGTTGCATGGTCAAGCATCGCCACGCTTCACGTGGCGATGCTTACTCGCTACGCCTGCCCCACCACCGCCCTCCCGGCCGCCTTGCGACGCCAGCCGGACTCGCACCGCTCGGCCAGCCCGGTGAGCTCCAGCGCTGGCAGGACGGCCCGCACGCGGTCCTGCGGCACGCCCGATCGCACCGCTACCTGCTCCGCCGACATGCCTGCCCGGCGGTCCAGGGCCTCGTGCACCCGAAGCGCCCGCTCGTCCAGGCCGTCGGTCTCGCGAGCCTCGTCGTCAACCGCGGGCGGCACCAGGTCGACACCGATCCGGCCCACCGACTCGGCCACTTCGGCCGCTGTCGTCACCAGGCTCGCCTCGCCGGTGCGCAGCAGCTCGTGACAGCCGACCGACATCGCCGAGCCCACCGGACCCGGCACAGCCATCACCAGCCTGCCCAACCCCGCCGCTGTCGCCGCCGTGTTGCGAGTGCCGGACCGGCGGCCCGCCTCCACCACCACGACCCCGCCTGCCAGGGCCGCTATCAGCCTGTTCCGGACCAGGAACCGGTGCCTCGCGGGCGGTGTGCCCGGCGGGTACTCACTGACCACCAGGCCGGCCTCCGCGATCCGGTCGAGCAGCGACGCGTGCCCAGCCGGATAGGGCTTGTCGACGCCGCAGCCGAGCACCGCGACTGTCGGCCCGCCGGCGGCCAAAGCACCTCGATGCGCCGCGCCGTCGACCCCGTATGCCGCTCCTGACACCACCGTCACGCCCGCCATGGCCAGCCCGTGGCCGAACTCGGCGGCCACGTGCTCGCCGTAGGCCGTCGCCGACCTGGCCCCTACTACTGCGACCGCCCGGTCGGTGCAGTCCGCGAGCTCCACCGAGCCGCGCACCCACAGCGCCAGCGGCCGCCCGGCCCACGCCACGCCCCTCGCCCGCGCCACGTCCAGCGCCACGAACGGCCACTCCGGCCAGCCAGGGTCTTCCGGCACCAGCAGCCTCGCCCCGACCGTCTCGGCCGCCGCCAGATCCTGTTCGGCCAGCCGGAGATCGCGCCGGGCGGCGGTCTCCTCGCCGACCGGGCCCGGCACGGTGCCGGACCGGATCAGGTCCGCCGCCACGACCGGGCCGTGTTCGGCGACGAACCGGGACAGGTGCGGCGCGGGCGGCTCGGCCACCCGCAGCAGGTACGCCCTGGCCAGCAGGACATCATCGCTGACCGTCATGCCGACCTCCGCTCACGGATCCCAGGACGACCACGGCGGCAGCTGGCCGGTCCCGGCTCCCCACGTCGCGGACCCTCAGGCCGCCGACTACCGATCGCCAACCCTGCCCGGCCACCGCTGCGGCTGGCCGGCCCCAGCCCACTGGATCGCCGACCCTCATAGCGCCGGCCCCTGATCGCCGACCCCGGGTGACCACCGCGGTCGCTGGCCGGTCCAGGCCCGCAACATCGCGGGCCTCCGGTGGCGGATCCCAGGGCGGCCACAGCCATGTCGGTGCTGAGGGTGGCCCTGGCCTCCCACTGCAGACCGCCGGCGATGCGGCCAGAACGTCGTCGGCGCCGTGGCAGGTCCCGGCTTGCCGTACTGCTGGCGGTCACAGCGCTGACGCTCCGAGCTGTCGTATTGCTGGTTGTCATGCTGCTGACCTCCTGTCGCGGAATTCCAGGGCTGCGCCCACGTCGTCGGCGCTGGGTTGGTCCCGGCCTGCCAGGTCGCTCAATGTCCACGCCACGCGTAGACACCGATCTGCCCCGCGGGCGGTTACCGCGCCTGCCGCCATGCCTCGGTCGAGCAGAGTGGTGGCATTCCTGGGCAGCGGGAAGTCCCTCCGCAGCACCGGGCCCGGCACCTCGGCGTTGGTCAGCCAGCCGTGCGCCTGCCAGCGCTCCGCGGCCCGTTCGCGGGCGGTCTTGACCCGCGCTCGGACGTCCGCCGTGGACTCCGGCTCATCGATGCCTGCCGCGGCGATGGCCGTGCTCGGGCGCATTCGGACCCTGAGGTCCACCCGGTCCAACAGCGGTCCGGACAACCGGCCGAAGTATCGCCGCCGCTCGCTCGGCGAGCACGCACAGTCGATCTCCCTCGGCGGCGCGCACGGACACGGGTTGGTGGCCAGCACCAGTTGGAACCTGGCCGGGTAGCGCACGATCCCGTCCCGTCTGGCGTGCCGCACCTCGCCCTCCTCGACCACCGTGCGCAGCGCGTCCAGTCGCTGAGGACCGAACTCGCACGCTTCGTCCAGGAACAGCACCCCGCGATGGGCTCTGCTGACGGCTCCTGGCCGAGCCAGACCGCTGCCGCCGCCGACCAGCGCGGCTACCGACGTCGTGTGGTGTGGGTTGACGAACGGCGGTATGGCCACCAGTGGCGCCTCCTGGGACAGCGCCCCTGCCACCGAGTGCACCGCGGTGACCTCCAGCGACTCGTCCACCGTCAGCGCCGGCAGCAGGCCTGCCAGCCGCTGCGCCAGCATCGTCTTGCCGGTGCCTGGTGGGCCGGTGAGCAGCAGGTGGTGACCACCGGCTGCCGCGACCTCCAGCGCCCACCTGGCTTCCGGCTGACCGACCACGTCCTTGAGGTCGGCTGTGTCAGGTGGCACCACGGGCGGCGCGGCCTCCGGGCGGGACAGGGCGTCGTCCTGGCCGCGCAGCCAGGCCAGGATGTCGGCGAGCGTGGTCGCGCCGAGTACGTCGATGCCGGTGACGAGGACGGCCTCGGCCAGTGCGTCGGCCGCCACGACCGCCGTGCGCAACCCGGCTCGCCGAGCGGCCAGCAGGGCAGGCAGGACTCCGCGCACCGAGCGCAGCCGGCCGTCCAGAGCCAACTCGCCGAGCAGCACCGTGCCGGCCAACCGGTCAGGTGGCACGGTGCCGGCCGCTGCCAGCACACCGCACGCCAACGCGATGTCGTAGCCGGCACCGCCCTTGGGCAGGGCGGCGGGCGAGAGTGCCAGCGAGATCTGGCGGTTGGGCCATTCCTCGCCGCTGTTGCGCACGGCCGCCCGGACCCGGTCCTTGGATTCGCGCAGCGACGGGTCGGGCAGGCCCAACAGCCGGATGCCAGGCACACCAACGGAAATGTCCGCCTCGATCTCCACTGGCACACCGTCCACGCCGAACAGCGCGACGGACCATGTGGTTGCGAGAGCCATCAGCACACACCCCGCAGATGCCGCAGGCGAGGTGAGCCGTCGGCCGGCCAGAGCACCGTCACGATGTCGAACCGGATCTCGCACCAACCGACGCGGTAGCGGCGCAGCCACGCCTGGGTGGCGCGTCTCATTCGGCGCATCTTGGCCGCCGTGACGAACTCGGCAGGGTCGCCGAACTCGTCCGAGGAGCGCGCTTTCACCTCGCACACCACCAGCGTGCTGCCGTCCGTCGCGACGATGTCCAGCTCGCCCTCACGACATCGCCAGTTTCTGGACAGCACGACGAGGCCGCGCTCGGTGAGATAGTCAGCCGCCAGATCCTCGCCTCGGCGGCCGAGATCGTGGCCCGGGTTGTTGCGCAGTGCGGTGGTCATGGCACCGACGATGCCGAAAAAACGATCAGTCGGTGTGACTCATGCGCTCAGCTGTGGACAACTCGAAGCATGTGGACAACTCAGGTGCCGAACGGTCCTGACTCGGGCAACCTGAGGTCCGGCTTGTCCAGTTCCTCCACGTTGATGTCCTTGAACGTGATCACCCGGACGTTCTTCACGAACCGCGCCGGACGGTACATGTCCCACACCCACGCGTCCGACATCCGCAGCTCGAAGTACACCTCGCCATCAGCGTTGCGCACCTGGACGTCGACGGAATTGGCCAGGTAGAAGCGCCGCTCCGTCTCCACCACGTACGCGAACTGGCTGACGATGTCGCGGTACTCCCGGTAGAGCTGCAGCTCCATCTCGGTCTCGTACTTCTCGAGATCCTCTGCGCTCATCGGATCCGCGCTCCTCCTCGTGACACTGGCGTCGAATTCGCCTCGCCTGCGGTTGGCCTTCCATTCTGGACCACACCGATGGCGGACACGCTGCGCGCCACCCTCCTCGGCCGGGGCATACCGTGCCGAGCCGCTGCCGAGACCACGTTCACGTACGACCACCGGTGCTCGATACACGGTCCGTGCACGTCCAGAGCAGCGGTGTGCTCAGGCGTGCAGTAGCCCTTGTGCACGTCGAACCCGTACTTCGGGTACCGCTCGTGCAACTCGACCATGATCCGGTCCCTCGTCACCTTGGCCAACACGGACGCCGCCGCGACGCACGCCGCCGCCTGGTCGCCCTTGATCACCGGCATGCTCGGCACGGTCAGTCCCGGCACCCGGAACCCGTCCACCAGCACGTATCCCGGGTGGGTGGTCAGCTGGGCGATGGCCCTGCGCATGCCTTCGATGTTCACCACGTGGATGCCGAACCCGTCCACCTCGTCCGGCGGGATCACCACCACTGCGTAGTCGACCGCCCGCGCCACGACCATGTCGTACATCCGGTCTCTGGCCTTCTCGGTGAGCAGCTTCGAGTCGGTCAGGCCGTCCAGCTTGCGGGCATCACCGGGGCGCAGCACGCACGACGCGACCACCAGCGGACCGGCGCAGGCACCCCGGCCGGCCTCGTCGACACCGGCCACCGGGCCGAGACCACGCCGATCCAGGGCGCCCTGCAGTGCCCAGTTGCCAGTGTCACCACGCACGATCGCGCGTTGCGGCCGTAACACTCCGTCCGTCCACCGCGCCTGGGTCTGCCCGGCCACGAACTACCGCCGTTCCCTGCCTGGCGGCCGAGGGCGCAACAGCCGCTGCCTGGTTCGCCTGCCCAGCCACAGAGTCGGGAACGCGGCGAGTGTGCCGACACCCAGCGGCGGCAGGGTGGAGGGCCAGTTCGGCGCGCCGAGCGACTGCGAGATCGTGTGCGGGTCGGTCTCACCGATGCCCTGCCAGCGTCCCGGCGGCCAGATGATGGTGCGGGCGATGCCGATCACGTCACTGCTGGGCACGACGCCCTTGATGCCACCGCCCGCCTGGTAACGGGAGTCATACGAGTTGTTCCGGTTGTCGCCCATCACCCACAGGTCGCCCTTGGGGATCGTCACCGGCGGGAAGTTCTCCTGGACCGGCGTCAGGCCAGGCATCCAGTAGATGTACGGCTCGTTCAGTGGCTTGCCGTCCACCAGGACACGATTCTGCTTGTCGCAGCAGGAAATCGTCTGGCCGCCGACCGCTATGACGCGCTTCACCAGGTCGTACTCCGGGGGCGACCCGATGCCGATGGACGAACCGAACTGACGCAGCCACCGGACCACGACGTTGCTGGACTCCTGGACGTTGAACTCGCTCTCCGCCCAACCGGGCGGCCCCTTGAACACGACCACGTCACCCGGCTCCGGGTTGGTGAAGTCGAAGGTGAGCTTGTCCACCAGGATCCGGTCGCCGGTGCAGCCCGGGCAGCCGTGCAGGGTCTGTTCCATCGAGCCGGAAGGGATCACGTAGACCCTCGCCACGAACGTCTGGATCAGGAACGTGAGCACCAGGGCGATGCCGATCAGGATCGGCAGTTCCTTCCAGAACGAGCTCTTCTTGGCCGGCTTCGGCGCCGACTTGCCGGCGGCCTTGTCGGCTTCCGGCGGATCGGTCGGACCGTCGCCGGCAGCCTGTCCAAGCTCGTCCGGCGTGTCGTCGGCGGCGCTCACTTGCTCAGGAGATTGTTGCTGCCTGGGCGATTGCACATCCGTGACATCCGCACGCTCGTCTTCCGACGCCGTCATCGCCGTCCTCGTCTGATAGCCGGGTGGCTGGACGCCCTCCCCCGACCGGTGCCGAGGCCCCTGGCCAGGTTACGGGAGAGCAAGTTGGCCGGCTGTCAGGACGCGGTGGGGGTGTCCCGCTTCTCCTTGATCTTCGCGGCCTTGCCGCGCAGCTCACGCAGGTAGTACAGCTTCGCCCTGCGCACGTCGCCGCGGCTGACGCGTTCGATCTTGGCGATGTTCGGCGAGTGCACCGGGAAGGTGCGCTCCACACCGACACCGAAGGAGATCTTCCGCACGGTGAAGGTCTCGCGAACGCCGGCGCCCTGGCGACGGATGGCGACGCCCTGGAACACCTGGACGCGCTCACGCGAGCCCTCGATGACGCGGACGTGAACCTTCAACGTGTCGCCCGGCCGGAATTCCGGGATGTCAGAACGCAACGATTCGGCGTCCAGAGCGTCCAGGGTGTTCATCGTTGGTCCGTCCGTCCTTCGACTGTGTTTCGTGTACTCCCGCAGGCCGATGACCACCGCACAGCGCGGCTCAGCACTGACCAACCGGGGGATGGTTCGTGGCGCGCGCCGGAGACCTGCCCGGCGACAGCAACCAATTCAGTGTGCCAGACGCGACCACGGAAGCGGAAATCGCCCCCGAGTCAGCCGGTGCCGGACTGTCCGGTCAGCCGGTCCAGCACTGCCCGATCATGCCGGTCGAGTGCCGTCTCCGGTAGCTGTTCCAGCAGGTCAGGGCGCCGATGGTAGGTACGCTCCAGCGCCTGGTCCCGGCGCCAGCGCGCGATCACCGCGTGGTTGCCCGAGCGCAGTACATCCGGCACGGCCAGCTCGCGCCACACCTCGGGCCGGGTGTAGCTGGGGCCTTCCAGCAGGCCGTCGGAGAACGAGTCCTGCTCGGCCGACTCGGGATTGCCCAGCACGCCGGGCAGCAGCCTGGCCACGGCCTCGACCATGACCAGCACGGCGACCTCACCGCCGACCAGCACGTAGTCACCGATGGACACCTCGTCCACCCGCAGCCTGCGTGCCGCGTCGGCCATCACGCGCTGGTCGATGCCCTCGTACCGGCCGCAGGCGAACACCAGTCGCTGCTCGGCCGCGTACTCGCGTGCCACGGCCTGGGTGAACGGCCTGCCGGCCGGGGTTGGCACCACGAGCAGCGCGTCGTCCGGGCACACCGCGTCCAGCGCGTCGCCCCACACCTGCGGCTTCATCACCATGCCGGGACCGCCGCCGTACGGGCTGTCGTCCACGGCCTTGTGCACGTCGTGCGTCCAGTCCCGCAGGTCGTGCACTGCCACGCTGATCAGGCCGCGGTCAACGGCCTTGCCCAGCAGCGCGGACCGCAGCGGGGCGAGGTACTCGGGGAAGATCGTGACGACGTCGACGTGCACAGGTCACTCGGCTTCGGCGTCGTCGAGCAGGCCGGGCGGCGGGTCGAGCACGATCCGGCCACCGGGCACGTCGACCTCCGGCACGATCTGCGAGACGAACGGCACCAACGCCTCGCCGCCGCCCTCGCGGTCGATCACCAGCAGTTCGCCGCCCGCACCGTGCAGCACCTCGCGCACGGTGCCCACGGCGGCACCCGCCACGGTGACCACGGTGAGGCCTTCCAACTGGTGGTCGTAGAACTCGTCGGGGTCCTCGATCGCCGGCAGCGCGACCGCGTCCGCGGTCAGCACGGCGCCACGCAGTTCGTCGGCGGCATCCCGGCCTTCGACGCCCTCGAAGCACACCAACAGCCGCCCGGTGTGTGGCCGGGCGGCTGTCACGGTGAGCGAACGGGCCACCGAGCCATCGCGAGATGTGACGAACAACACTGAGCCCACGGCGAAGCGGAGATCGGCCGAGTCGGTGCTCGGCATGATCACCAACTCGCCCCGGACGCCGTGCGGCTTCACGATCCGCCCGACCATCCGCAGATCTGTCCCTGCTTCTGCCATGGTGGTCAGCGGTCGGTGTCCACCACGTCCACCCGCACGCCGCGACCACCGATGCCGGTCATCACGGTGCGCAGTGCGGTCGCGGTCCGGCCACCCCGGCCGATCACCTTGCCGAGGTCCTCCGGGTTCACGTGCACCTCGAGGGTGCGCCCACGGCGGGTGGTCAGCAGGCTGACCCGGACGTCGTCCGGATGGTCCACGATGCCGCGAACCAGGTGTTCGAGAGCGTCAGCCAAGACGCTCACTGCGCATCCGAAGCAGGCGCCGGGGTCTCCGCGCCGGCCTCGGGCTTGGCCTCGGCCGAGTCGGCCTTCTTACCTCCCCGCCGCTTGGGCGTGGTGGCCTCGACGGTCGGCTCGTCACCGGCGGCGGCCAGTGCGGCGTTGAACAGTTCCTGCTTGTCCGGCTTCGGCTCGGCGACCTTCAGGGTGCCCTCGGCACCGGGCAGGCCCTTGAACTTCTGCCAGTCGCCGGTGATCTCCAGCAGGTGCTGCACCGGGTCGGTGGGCTGGGCACCCACGCCCAGCCAGTACTGCGCCCGCTCGGAGTCGATCTCGATGAGGCTCGGCTCCTGCCTCGGGTGGTACTTGCCGATCGTCTCGATGGCGCGGCCAGCCCGACGGGTCCGCGAGTCGGAGATGACGACGCGGTAGTGCGGCTGGCGAATCTTGCCGAGGCGCTGCAGCTTGATCTTGACGGCCACGGGTAGGGGTACTCCTCAAACAGTCGGTACGCGAGATTCAGGCGCCCGAAGGCCGAGTGGGGCCGGCCGACGAGATCCTGGAGTTCAGGTGCCGCGACTGGGTGAGAGGGACCGGCCGCAGCGGACAGTCACCCATTGTGCCAGATGCCGCGAGCCCTGCTCACACGCCTACGCGAACGGCGTGATCGGCACACCGGCGGCTGCCAGCGCGGCACGCACCTCGGTCGCGTGCTGGACGGCGCCCGGTGTGTCCCCGTGCAGGCACAGCGACCTCGCCGAGCTGGGCAGCACCGTGCCGTCCACCGCGACGATCTCGCCGTGCTCGGCCAGCCGCAGGGCCCGCGCGACGACGGCCTTGGTGTCGGTGATCAGGGCGTTCGGCTCCGACCTCGGCACGAGCGTGCCCTCCGGGGTGTAGCCGCGGTCGGCGAACGCCTCCTGTACGCAGGGCAGTCCGGCCGACTCCGCCTCCGCGAGCAGTCGGGACCCCGGCAGGCCGAGCACCGGCAGCGTGCCGAACGCCCGTACCCCGGCGATGATCGCCCTGGCCTGGGCATCGTGGTGCACCGCGGTGTTGTAGAGGGCGCCGTGCGGCTTCACGTAGGCGACCCTGCTGCCGGCCGCGCGGGCGAACGCGTCCAGCGCGCCGATCTGGTACAGCACGTCGTCGGCCAGTTCGGCCGGTGCCACGTCGATGAACCTGCGGCCGAACCCGGCCAGGTCGCGATAGGACACCTGAGCGCCGATCACCACACCGCGCTGCGCGGACACCTCGCACACCCTGTGCATCGTCACCGGGTCGCCGGCGTGGAAGCCACACGCCACGTTCGCGCTGGTCACGACGCCGAGCAAGGCCTCGTCGTCACCGAGCCGCCAGGCGCCGAAACCCTCACCCAGGTCACTGTTGAGGTCCAGTTCGTTCAATTCGCCATCACTCCCAATGCGACCAGGAGCATCGCCAACGAGGGTAGGAAGTTGTTCATCTGATGGGCGATGATGCTCGCCGGCAGTCGTCCGGTGAACAGCCGGGCCAACCCGATCGGCACGGCGATCACCAACAGCAGCGTGGTCCTGATCGGTTCGAGGTGACTGGCAGCGAAGATCGCGGTGCTCAGCCCGAAAGCCGCCCACCTGCCCCAGTCCTGCCGGGTGATCGCGCCCCACAGCAGGCCGCGGAAGATGATCTCCTCGCAGATCGGCCCGAGCAGCCACACGTAGAGGAACATCACGACAGCGGCCGTGATCGGCATCCGGTTGCCGTCCACCACCGTGTTGATGGCGGAGCTGGCATCGTTGGCGCCGACGATCCGCGTCCACACCAGTGCCGCGACGATGGTCAGCACGATCCCGGCCGCGCCGAGCTTGAAGCCGACCTTGATGTCCGCCCACCGGAACGTCAACCGCAGGTCGATCACCGGGCCGTTGCCGCGCAGCACGGTCACCAGCACGGCCACCCCGGCGGCCAGCACGGTGGGCACGATCGTGCCGACCAGTTCGTCGGTCACGGTGATCTGGCCGCCCGTCGGGTGCGGGTCCAGAATCGCGGCCAGGAACACCGCCGACAGCAGTAGCACAGCCTCCACCAGCAGAAACGCGCCGAATCCCCACCGGTGCGGCAGGGTGTCGTCATCCAGGTTGCCGGTGACCGGCGTCAGCTGCGTGTCGGGCGGAGTGACGGTCGCCCCCGTCGGGTCGTCCGGCTGTTGGAGCGGTGTCACAGGCGCCTCCGGGGTCAGCCCACTCTCCGTACGCCGGTCACGGTTTACTGGCAACCCAGAGCACCACGGCCGGCACGACGTTGTTGGTGGCGTGCGCGATCATGCTGGCCCCGATCCGGCCGGTGCGCATCCTGGCCGTGCCCAGAGCGAGACCTTGGCAGAACAGTGCCAGCGTAAGGGTCGGCTCCTGATGCAGGAACGCGAAAACCAACGCTGTCAACGGGAGAATCATCAGCCTTGGTACCCGATAGTGCTCCAGTGCACCCCACAGTGCACCGCGTACCAGCATTTCTTCGGTCAACGGCGCGACGAAGACCACGAACAGCAGCGCCACAGCGAGCCACACGGATCTGCCGCCGGACAGGTCACCCAGTTCCTGGGCCACGTTCGGTTGCTTGGTGCGGAAGACGAAGGTCTGCAGGACGTAGTTGATCACGAGACCGATGGCGAGGGCGGCGATCCCGCAGGAGAACCCGACGGACAGGTCCTCGCGGGTGAAGCGGATGCCGAAGTCGATGCGCGGACCGAAGCCGCGCCACCAGGACAGCACGGCGGGCCCCAGGCCGAGGAACAGGTTGGGCAGCAGAGCGAGGAACACGATGGGACCGCGCAGGCTGGAACTGACGGAGTCCGGTGAGACGGCCACGGCGGCGACGGTGCCGGTGATCACCAGGGAGATCAGGTAGTAGCCGCCGAAACCGGCGAAGAAGGCGATGAAGCCCCACGGCAGGCCGGGCGGCGGGCCGATCGGGGTGGCTGGTGCCGTCTGATGGACCGGGGCGGCGGGATTGTTCGGCGCGGCGAGATCGGGCGAGTCGACGGCGGGAGTGGTCGACTCGACGGCGGGAGTGGTCGACTCGACGGCGGGGGTGATCGACTCGACGGCCGGGGCGGGCGAGCCGACCACTCGCGTGCGCGGCTCGACCGCGGGAGGGGTCGACTCAACCGCGGGAGCGGGCGACTCGGCGGCTGTGGCGGACGGTCCGGCTCCCAGCGCGGACGAGTCGGCGGCTGGCAAGGGCGACTCGACTCCCGGCACGGACGACTCGGCGGCCAGCGGGGGCGAGTCGCCCGCCGACGGGCGCGACTCGGCGTGCCGGGCGGACGATTCGGCCTCCAGCGCGGACGACTCGACAACCGCAGCGGACGACTCGGCAGCCGGGACAGCCGACCCGACTACTGGCGTGGACGACTCGACCGCAGGAGCGGACGACTCAACAACTGGGGTGGGCGACTCGGCGCCTGGCGCGGGCGACTCGACGGCTGGAGTGGGCGACTCGACGGCTGGAGTGGGCGACTCGACCGCTGGGGCGGGCGACTCGACCGCTGGAGTAGACGACTCGGCGGCTGGAGTGGATGACTCGACCGCTGGAGTAGACGACTCGACGGGCCGCGCGGACGACTCGACCGTCGGAGCGGGCGACTCGACCGCTGCCGTGGGCGACTCGGCCGCCAGAGCGGACGAGTTGATCGCCGGGGTGGTTGGCTGCGTCGGGTGGTCGGCGGGGGTCCCGGGCTCCGTGGTGGCCTCGGGTGGCTGGGGAGTCTCCTGAGTGCCTATCGCACTACCCTGCCGCGCAACAGGATCCGGCTCGGCGTGTGCAGTGCCGCCAAATCCAACCGGGGATCGGTCGGGTAGCCGACCAGGTCGGCCGGGGCGCCCTCAGCGACCGACTGCCAGCCGAGCCACGCCCTGGCCTGCCAGGACGCCGCCCCGATGGCCGCCACCGGCGCCAGTCCGACACCAGCCAGTGCGATCACCTCGGCCGCGATCCTGCCGTGCTCTACGCCGCCACCCGCGTCGGTGCCCGCGTACACCGGCACGCCCGCCTCGATGGCCGCCCCGACCGTGTCCCGTGCTCGCGCGTGCAGGGCTTGCATGTGCTTGGCGTACAACGGATATTTCGTCGCGGAGTCTGCGATGTCGGGGAAGTTCGCGGTGTTGATCAACGTGGGCACCAGTGCCGTGCCGCGTCGCGCCATTTCTTCGATCACCTCAGAGGAAAGGCCCGTGCCGTGCTCGATGCAGTCGATCCCGGCGTTGACCAGACCGGGCAGCGCGTCCTCGCCGAACACGTGCGCCGTGACGCGAGCACCAACCCGGTGGGCCGCTTCGATCGCCGAGACCAGCACGTCGTCCGGCCACAGCGGGGCGATGTCGCCTACCGACCTGTCGATCCAGTCGCCGACCAGCTTGACCCAGCCGTCGCCGTACTCTGCTTGCTCGACCACGGCCGCCGGCAGCAGCGCCGGGTCCTCGATGTCGATGCCGAGGTGCGGCAGGTACCGCTTGGGCCGCGTCAGGTGGCGACCCGCCCTGACGATCCTGGGCAGGTCCAGCCGCTCCTGCAGTGGCCGGGTGTCGATCGGCGAACCACAGTCACGCAACAACAAAGCACCGGCGTCCCGCTCGGTCTCCGCCTGGCCCGCCGCCTCCGCCAACTCGACGGGGCCGTCCGGGCCGATGCCGATGTGGCAGTGCGCGTCCACCAGGCCGGGCACCAGGAAACCGCCGTCGAACACGGTCTCGGCGTTGGGCACCGGCGCGGTGCGCACCCTGCCGTTGACCACCCACAGATCGCGCGGCTCGTCGTCCGGCAGGACGACGCCGCGCAGGTGCAGGGCGGTCACTTCTTCTTGTTGTTGCCGAACTTCAGCTTCGACGGATCGAAGCCGGCTGGCAGCTGGTCCAGCCCGGAGAGGCCCGGCGGCAGCTCGTTGAGCCCCGGCGGCATCGAAGACAGATCGGGGAAGCCGGCCGGCAGGCCACCACGGACCTTGGCCGGCGTCGGGCCGCGACCCTTGCCCTTCTTGCCTTTCTTGCCCTTCCGCGTGGCCGACCGATTGCCGCCGCGACCGGGCAGGCCGAACTGGCCGGCCATCTGCTGCATCATCTTGCGGGCGTCGAAGAACCGGTTGACGAGATCGTTGATCTCCCGGATCTCGACGCCGGAGCCCTTGGCGATGCGCAGTCGCCGCGAACCGTTGATGATCTTGGGATCGGCCCGCTCGGCCGGGGTCATGCCACGGATGATGGCCTGCACCCGGTCCAGGCTCTTCTCGTCGAACTGGTCCAGTTGGTCCTTGAGCTGACCGGCACCGGGCAGCATGCCGAGAATGTTCGCGATCGGGCCCATCTTGCGGACCGCGAGCATCTGCTGCAGGAAGTCCTCCAGCGTGAGGTCGCCGGAGCCGATCTTGGCCGCGGTGGCCTCGGCCTGCTTGGCGTCCATCGCCTGCTCGGCGGCCTCGATCAGGGTGAGCACGTCACCCATGCCGAGGATGCGGCTGGCCATCCGGTCGGGGTGGAAGACGTCGAAGTCCTCCAACTTCTCCCCGTTGGAGGCGAACATGATCGGCTGGCCGGTGATCTCCCGGACGGACAGCGCGGCACCACCTCGGGCGTCGCCGTCCAGCTTGGTGAGCACCACGCCGGTGAAGCCGACGCCGTCCTGGAACGCCTGGGCGGTGTTCACCGCGTCCTGGCCGATCATGGCGTCGACCACGAACAGGACCTCGTCCGGGCTGACGGCCTCGCGGATGTCGGCGGCCTGCCGCATCAGCTCCTCGTCGATGCCCAGTCGGCCTGCTGTGTCGACGATCACGATGTCGTGCTGCAGCTTGTGGGCCTCGGCCACACCGTCGCGGGACACCTTGACCGGGTCGCCGACGCCGTTGCCCGGCTCGGGCGCGAACACCGGCACGCCGGCACGCTCACCGACCACCTGCAACTGGGTCACGGCGTTGGGCCGCTGGAGGTCGGCGGCCACCAGCAGCGGGGTGTGGCCCTGGCCGCGCAGCCACTTGGCCAGCTTGCCGGCCAGCGTGGTCTTACCGGAGCCCTGCAGACCGGCCAGCATGATCACGGTCGGCGGGTTCTTGGCCAGGCTCAGCCTGCGCGTCTCGCCGCCGAGGATGGTGACGAGTTCCTCGTTGACGATCTTGACGACCTGCTGCGCGGGATTGAGCGCCTGGGACACCTCGGCGCCCTTGGCCCGCTCCTTGATGCCAGCGATGAACGTACGGACCACGGGCAGCGCTACGTCGGCCTCGAGCAGGGCGATGCGGATCTCACGCGCGGTCGCGTCGATGTCCGCCTCGGTCAGCCTGCCCTTGCCGCGCAGGTTCTGCAGAACGGACGTGAGCCGATCAGAAAGGGTGTCGAACACGGGGGCGGACTCCAGCGGGTCGATTCGGTGATCCGAATACCAGGTTAGTCGCTGCACACCCCTGGTGGGGCCGCACGCCACCGGCGGGATGCCTGTCCCCCTGGCATAGGCATCCCGCCGGGCCGGTCGTCGTCGACATATCCCCTGGCTGTCGACCTGGACCGGATGTGCGCCCAGATCCCCCGCGTTTGCCGCCCGGGGGCGGCCCAACCCCTCGTACAGGCCGCCCCGGACAGCTTCCGCCGCGACAAGGGACCCCCACCCGATGAAACCGTTGCCCGACCCCCAGCACGGGCGCCCCTCCGGTTCCGCCGGACCTTCCCTCTTCGTGTCGCAGGGCAAATCCTGCCGCCCGGACGCGTGTCAGGGCAGCGTGAACGCCCCTGGTCAGAACTGCGTAGTGCTACTGAAATCGTGTGGTGCAACCGGGGGAACTCACAGTGAGGACGACCACTCAGACAGGCCATGACGCGGTCCGGCGAAAAAAGTTGAAAGAACTTCAGCCGGCTGCCGCGAGCACCGAGGACTCGATGCGTCTGCGCAGGTCAGCCGGCAGGTCGGGCAGTCCGCCGGAGGTCAGGCAGAACGACGCCACCACAGTCGCTCCCGGTGTGGCGAGCCGCGCCCAGCGGACGTCCGCCTGGCTGGCCTCCAGGGCCGAAGCCACTCGGTAGAGCAACCCGATCCGGTCACTGGCCCGTAGCTCCAACACCACGGCACCGGTGGCCTCGTCGTCGAACCACAGCACCCTGGGCCGGGCGGGCTCACCGGCGGAACCCGCGTAGTCCCGCTCCTTGGCATCCAGCTTCGCGGCCAGCGGCAGCGAGCCGTCCACGGCCCTGGCCAGCTGTTCCCGCAACAGCGCGGGGTCGGGCAGGTCGCCGAACCGAGGCGACACCCGGAACACGTCGACGGCGACCCCGCCATGGCTGCCCATGGTGGCCGCGTGCACGTCCAGCGAGTTCAGCGCCAGGACACCTGCGGCCCTGGCCAGCAGCCCGGACCGGTCGGCGGCGGCCATGGTGATGGTGGCCGCCTGGGCGACCCCGGCGATCAGCACGCCGGGCCTGCCGGACTTGGCGACCGTGTCGGCCAGCGCCAGTTGGTCGTCGTCCAGCGGGTCCGGGGCGTGCGGTGGCTCACCGGCCAGCACCGCGCGACACGACTCGACCAGTTCGGCCACCAGCGAGGCCCGCCACGGCGTCCATACGCCGGGACCGGTGGCCTTGCTGTCCGACTCGGTCAGCGCGTAGAGCAGGTCGAGCAGCACCCGCTCGCCGCCCAGTGTCTCGGTGACGCGCAGCACGGTGGCCGGGTCGTTGACGTCCCGCCGGGTGGCGGTGTGTGGCAGCAGCAGGTGGTGGCGGACCAGGGCGGACAGCGTGGCCACGTCCTCCTCGGGCAGGCCGACCCGCGCGCCGATCTGGGCGGCCAGCGCCGCGCCGACGACGGAGTGGTCGGTGTCCCTGCCCTTGCCGATGTCGTGCAGCAGCGCGCCGAGCAGCAGCAGGTCGGGCCGCTGCACGGTGGTGGCCAGCGACGCGGCCTGCACGGTGGTCTGCACGAGGTGCCTGTCCACGGTCCACAGGTGGATGGAGTCGCGCGGCGGCAGGTCACGCACCGCGCCCCACTCCGGGAACAGCCTGCCCCACAGGCCGGTGCGGTCGAACGCCTCGACGACGTCGACCAGGCCGGGACCCGCGGCGAGCAGGCTGAACAGGGCATCCAGCGCCGGCCGGGGCCACGGCTTGCGTAGTTCGGGTGCCCGCTCGGCGAGGCGGGCCATGGTGCCTGCGGCCACCGGGGCGTTGGCCCGCGCGGCGGCAGCGGCCAGCCGGAGCAGCAGGGCCGGATCCCGGGCCGGGTCGGCGTCCCTGGCCAGCGCGACCTCGGTGCCGTGCAGCACGACGCCCTCCGCCAGCGGCTTGCGGACCGGTCCCCTGCGCAGGCCGAGCGCCCGCCTCGGGACGCTGGCCCGCACGGTCCGGATCGCCACGTCCAGTGCGTAGGTGATGGAGCGGCCCGCCGAGGACAGCGCGCCCGCGAGTTCGAACCGGTCGCCCATGCCGAGCGACACGGCGACCTCGTCGCCGTCCTGGGCACGCACGATGTCCCGCGCCCTGCCGACCACCCTGCGCAGTTCGGTCCGCACGTCCAGCAGGAGCGTCCGCGCCTCGGCCACGTCCGGGCCCGGCCGGTCGACCAGTTGCGCCGTGGCGAGCGCGTCCAGCAGTTGCACGTCGCGCAGGCCGCCCCTGCCGTGCTTGATGTCGGGTTCGGCGCGCTGGGCGACCTCGCCGCCACGGGCCCAGCGTTCCTCGGCAGCAGTGGCCAGTTCGTCGATTCTGCCGCGCGCGGACGCCCGCCAGGCCTGCTTCGCCGTGCTGGCCAGCCGTTCGGCCACCTCGGCGTCACCGGCGATGAACCGCACCTCGAGCAGACCCAGCGCGGCCCGCAGGTCGTCGGCGGCCACCCGCAGCGACTCGCGGACCGTGCGCACCGAGTGGTCCAGCCCGATGCCGGCGTTCCACAGCGGGTACCAGAGCCGTTCGGCCATGTCGCCGACACCGTCCGTGCCCTCGTGCACGAGCACGAGGTCCAGGTCGGAGTACGGCACCAGTTCACGGCGGCCGAGGGCGCCGACGGCGACCAGCGCGCAGCCAACGGAACCGGTCAGGCCGGCGCGGGCGGCGTGCCCGGCCAGCCAGAAGTCGTGTAGGTCGACCAGCGCCTCGCGCAGGTCGGCGCCAACCAGACGGCGTCGACCCGCGCGAGGGTTGATCAGCAGGTCACGCGCCCACAACAGATCCTCGGCGGACTGCCCGGGCGGTTGCTGCTGGGCGGAGGTCACAGTGCGTCGACGCCCCGCTCGCCGGTGCGCACGCGCACCACGATGTCGACAGGTGTGACCCAGACCTTGCCGTCGCCGATCCGGCCCGTCCTGGCCGCCTTGACCACGGCGTCCACGGCCCGCTCTGCGACGTCGTCCTCGACCAGCACCTCGACCTTGAGCTTGGCCACGAAGTCCACCTGGTACTCAGCACCCCGGTAGACCTCGGTGTGGCCCTTCTGCCTGCCGTAGCCGCGGACCTCGCTCACCGTCATGCCGAGCAGCCCGAGCTGTTCCAGGGCGGCCTTGACGTCGTCCAACGTGAACGGCTTGACGATTGCGGTGAGCAGCCTCATGACGCGCTTCCCTCCTTCACTCCCGCTCCACTCGTTGCGACCGGATGTGTCGCGCTGTCCAGGACGCTCTGGCCGCCCGTCGCCGCGGTGAACTCGTACGCGGTCTCGGCGTGCTCGGCCTCGTCGATCCCGGCGATCTCGGCTTCCTCGCTGACCCGGAAGCCGATCGTCTTGTTGATCACCCAACCGATGATCAACGCTCCGACGAACGAATATCCCAGCACGGCGCCCGCCGCGGCGGCTTGTCGCCACAGTTGTGTCCAGCCGCCGCCGTGGAACAAGCCGTTCCCGCCCGCCGAGTTCACCCCGGAGGTCGCGAAGAAGCCGATCAGCAGGGTGCCGATGATCCCGCCGACGAGGTGCACACCGACCACGTCGAGGGAGTCGTCGAAGCCGAGCCGGAACTTCAGGCCGGTGGCCAGTGCGCAGACAGCACCAGCCACGATGCCGATCACCAGGGCACCCATCGGGTCGACGTAACCACACGCCGGGGTGATGGCGACCAGACCGGCGATGGCACCGGACGCGGCACCGAGTGTCGTCGGCTTCCCGTCCCTGAACTGTTCGACGACGATCCAGCCGAGCAGTGCGGCCGCCGTGGCGACGGTGGTCGTGGTGAACGCCACCGAGGCCAGGTCGCCGGCTGCCAGCGCGGAACCGGCGTTGAAGCCGTACCAGCCGAACCACAGCAGGGAGGCGCCGAGCAGCACGTGCGGGACGTTGTGCGGCCGGGAGACCTTCCTCGGCCAGCCCTTGCGCCTGCCCAGCACTATCGCCAGTGCCAACCCTGCAGCACCGGCGTTGATATGGACCGCTGTACCACCTGCGAAGTCGAATGCCTTGAGCTGGTTGGCAATCCAGCCACCGACCGAGTTCGGGCCGGTGAAGCCGCTGAAGTCGAACACCCAGTGGGCGACCGGGAAGTAGATGACGGTCACCCAGACGGCGACGAACAGCACCCAGGACCAGAACTTGGTCCGGTCGGCGATCGAGCCGGAGATCAGCGCCGGGGTGATGACTGCGAACATCAGCTGGAACATCACGAAGGCCAGAGTCGGTATCTGGTCACCCTTCGGTCCGGCCAGCGTGCCAACGGTGTTGCTCAACAATGCGTTGTGGAAGCCGGCGATGAATCCACCGCCGCCCTCGCTGCCGAACGAGATGCTGTAGCCGTAGAGCAGCCACAGAATGCCCACCACGCCCAGCGTGATGAAGTTCATCATGAGCATGTTCAGCACGCTCTTGGAACTCACCATGCCGCCGTAGAAGAAGGCGAGCCCAGGGGTCATCAGCATGACCAGCGCGGCGCTGGCCAGCACCCAGGCGGTATCTCCAGGGTTCACTTCGTCCTCCTGTCCAGACCGGGTTGGCGGCAAGCATCGGGAGGAGCTGTTTCACTCGAACGCGTCAAAGGTTTCCGGCCGGTGAACTGTGCACCTGCCCGTGTTACGAGCAGGTTTCAGTGATCGGTCTGCCACGTTGCGCGACCAGAATGACGCCGGAACGTCCGATCAGTGAGGATTATCAGCGTGACCACGACCGACGGCAGGACGGCGCGTCCGGCACCCCCGGATCGGGTGATTCAGGCCCTCACATGCCCGGTGTGCGGACGCGGGCTGGCGCACTCGGGCGGGTCGCTGCGCTGCCCGACCGGACACACCTTCGACATCGCGAGACAGGGTTACGTGAACCTGCTGGCCGGCACCGGCGCGGCACGAGCCGGCACGGCCGACACGACGGAGATGGTCGCCGACCGGCTGGCGTTCCTCGGCGCCGGCCACTACGCGCCGCTGGCCGAACTGGTCGCCGACCACGTCGCCGAATTGGGCGATGACGGCCTGGTGGCCGACGCGGGGGCAGGCACCGGCTACTACCTGGCGGCGGTCCTGGACCGGCTGCCGAGGGCCGTCGGGCTCGCGCTGGACGTGTCGCCCGCCGCGCTGCGCAGGGCGGCACGCGGGCACGAGCGGATGGGCGCCGCCGTGTGGGACGTGTGGCGGCCGTGGCCGGTGCACGACGGTGCCGCCTCGGTGCTGTTGAACGTGTTCGCGCCCCGCAACGGGCCTCAGTTCCGCCGGGCGTTGCGCCCGGACGGGCTGTTGGTGGTGGTCACCCCTGGCGATGGCCACCTCGCCGAGTTGGGCAAGGCGGCCGGGCTGCTGGGCATCGACCCGCGCAAGGCGGAGCGGTTGGCCGACACGCTGTCCGGGTTCGAGCAGGTGGCCACGAAGGACCTGCGCTACCTGATGACGTTGGGCGCGGACGACGTGCGGCGGGTGGTCGGCATGGGTCCGGCCGGTCATCACGACCGGCCGGACAACGCGCGATCCGATGAATCGCGTCAGGTCACTGCGTCGTTCTTGGTGTCCGCTTACCGGCCGACACGGCGATGAGCAGGCCACCGAGCAGGCCGAGGTTCTTCATGAAGTGGACCTGCTGAGCGGAGCGGACGGCCGGGTCCTCGTGCTCCCAGTAGGCGTGCGCCGCCATCGTGGTCGGCACCAGGTCTGCGGCCAGGACCAGCGCGGACAGCCGGGGGAACCTGCCGAGCGCGAGCCCGAGCCCTGCCGCGAGCTTGACCACGGCGGACAGCCGGACCAGCGTGGCCGGGTCGGTCGGCACCTGCTCGGGCAGCGAGTCGCCGAACTTGTCGACCGTCGCCTGGATGAACGGCGTCGCCACCTTCACCCGGTTCTCCGGGTGTCGCAGGATGTCGACCCCGCTGGACACGAAGACGGCGGCGAGCAGCGGCCGTGCCAGCCTGTGCATGATCATGCGTCTCCCTCGTCGACCTGTGCCTCTACTGGTGGTTATCCCAGCAGGGCGTCCACAAACGCGCCCGGCTCGAACGGGGCGAGATCGTCCGGCCCCTCACCGAGACCGACCAGCTTGACCGGCACGCCCAGTTCGCGCTGCACCTGGAACACGATGCCACCCTTGGCCGTGCCGTCCAGCTTGGTCAGCGCGATGCCGGTGACGTCGACGATCTCGGCGAACACCCTTGCCTGGGTGAG
Source organism: Pseudonocardiaceae bacterium (assembly GCA_036502345.1). Lineage (GTDB taxonomy): Bacteria > Actinomycetota > Actinomycetes > Mycobacteriales > Pseudonocardiaceae > DATEPR01. The sequence goes on from DASXYT010000379.1 coordinate 23,002, forward strand.
GCCGTTCTGGCCGGTGGTGGCGTCCAGTACCAGCAGCACCTCGTCCACCTTGGCCTGCTTCTCCACCACCCGCTTGACCTTGCCCAACTCGTCCATCAGGCCGGTCTTGGTGTGCAGGCGGCCCGCCGTGTCGATCACCACGGTGTCCACCTTCGCCTCGATGCCGCGCTTGACGGCGTCGAACGCGACAGCGGCCGGGTCGGCCCCCTCGCGGCCACGGACCACCTCGGCGCCGACCCGGTTCGCCCAGGTCTCCAGCTGGTCGGCGGCCGCCGCGCGGAACGTGTCAGCGGCGCCGAGCAGCACCTTGCGGCCGTCCGCGACCAGCACCCTGGCCAGCTTGCCGGTGGTGGTGGTCTTGCCGGTGCCGTTCACGCCGGCCACCAGCAGCACGGCGGGGCCGTTCTCGTGCGGCAGTGCGCGCACCGACCGGTCCATCTCGGGATGCAACGCGCCGATCAGCACCTCGCGCAGCAGCGCCCTGACCTGCTCGGGAGTGCGGACACCACGGGAGACCAGTTCGGAGCGCAGCCGGTCCACGATCTCGGTGGTGGTGGCCTGGCCGAGATCGGCGATGAGCAGGGTGTCCTCGATGTCGGTCCAGGAGTCCTCGTCCAGGTTGCCGGCGCCGAGCAGACCCAGCAGGCCGCTGCCCAGCGTCGACTGCGAACGGGCCAGCCTGCCGCGCAGCCGTTCCATCCGACCGTTGACCGGCTCGATCTCGTCGGTCTGCTGCGGTGTCTGAACTGGGAACGTCTGCACCGGCAACTGTTCGGTGACCGGTTCCTGTTGCACCGGCACGGGTTCGGTGACCGGTTCCGGTGCGGTGACCGGCGCTGGTGGCTCTTCGGTCGCCGTGCGTTCCCCACCTGGGGCGAACGCGATGCCGCCGCCGGTCTGGTAGCCGCCCTTGGCCTGATCGGTCGGCTGGTCGGTCTTGTTCTGCAGGCTGATCCGCCTGCTCCTGCGCAGCGCGAGACCCACGCCGAGCACGATCAACAGGACGACGACAACAGCGACAACGATGACGATCACGGTCGTGGTGGACACCCGGCCATCCTTGCACGCGGATCGCTGTCACCGCCCGCTCGTAGGATGGCCCGGTGACGACCCACGACCCCGCACTGGACGTGTTGAGTCGCGTCTTCGGCTACGACTCGTTCCGCGGCCCGCAACGCGAGGTCATCGACCACGTGATCGCAGGCGGCGACGCGTTGGTCCTGATGCCCACCGGTGGCGGCAAGTCGCTGTGCTACCAGATCCCGGCGCTGGTCCGGGGCGGTGTCGGTGTGGTCGTGTCGCCGCTGATCGCGCTGATGCAGGACCAGGTGGACGCGCTGCGCGCACTGGGTATGCGGGCCGGATTTCTGAACTCCACACAGGATTTCGACGAGCAGCGGATGGTCGAGGCCGAGTTCGTCGCCGGTGAACTGGACCTGCTCTACCTGGCACCGGAACGCCTGCGGGCCGAGTCGGCGCTGCGGTTGCTGGACCGGGGCAAGATCTCGCTGTTCGCCATCGACGAGGCGCACTGTGTCGCCCAGTGGGGCCACGACTTCCGGCCCGACTACCTCGCGTTGTCCGCACTGCACGAGCGCTGGCCGGACGTGCCGCGTATCGCGTTGACCGCGACGGCCACCGAGGCCACCCGCGCCGAGATCGCGACCCGGCTGAACCTGACCGACGCGCGGCAGGTGGTGGCCAGTTTCGACCGGCCCAACATCCAGTACCGCATCGTGTCCAAGGACGAGCCGAAGCGGCAGTTGCTGAACCTGCTGCGCGCGGAGCACGCCGGTGACTCCGGTATCGTGTACTGCCTGTCCAGGGCGTCGGTGGAGAAGACCGCCGAGTTCCTGTCCGCCAACGGGATCGCCGCGCTGCCCTATCACGCCGGGTTGGACGCGCGGACCCGTGCCGATCACCAGTCGCGGTTCCTGCGCACCGACGGGCTGGTCATGGTGGCGACGATCGCGTTCGGCATGGGCATCGACAAACCGGACGTGCGGTTCGTCGCACACCTCGATCTGCCCAAGTCGGTGGAGGGCTACTACCAGGAGACCGGGCGGGCCGGCCGCGACGGTCTGCCGTCGACGGCGTGGCTGGCCTACGGGCTGCAGGACGTGGTGCAGCAACGGAAGATGATCGACACCTCCGAGGGCGACGGCGCGCACCGCCGCAAGTTGGCCGCGCATCTGGACGCGATGCTGGCGCTGTGCGAGACGGTGGAGTGCCGCAGGGCACGGCTGTTGGACTACTTCGGCCAGGAGGCGGAGAAGTGCGGCAACTGTGACACCTGCCTGACGCCACCGGAGTCGTGGGACGGCACGGTGCCGGCGCAGAAACTGCTGTCCGCGGTGTTCCGGCTGCGCAACGAGCGCCGTCAGTCCTTCGGTGCCGGGCACGTGATCGACATCCTGTTGGGCAAGAAGACGGCAAAGGTCATCCAGCACGACCACGACACGCTGACGGTCTTCGGTGTCGGTTCGGACCTGCGGGAATCGGACTGGCGGGGCGTTGTGCGGCAGTTGCTCGCGCAGGGTCTGCTCGCGGTCGAGGGTGACCATGGCACGTTGGTGCTCACCGACGGCAGCGCCGAGGTGTTGGGTCGGCGACGCGATGTGCAGATGCGCCGCGAGCCGGAGCGGGTTGCCGCGCCTGCCGCGCGGTCGTCGTCGCGCAAGGCGGCCGCAGCGGTGATCGAGTTGTCGCCCGAGGCGGAGCCGGTGTTCGAGCGGCTGCGTGCGTGGCGGGCGGCGACAGCGCGCGAGCAGGGCGTACCGGCGTACGTGATCTTCCACGACGCGACGTTGCGCCAGATCGCCGGCAAGGCCCCTGCCACGCTGGCCGAACTCGGCACGGTCAGCGGTGTCGGCGAGAACAAGCTGGCCAAGTACGGGCAGCAGATCCTCGACACACTGTGAACGTAGCCATTCAGGCATAGCGGACCTTTCGGGTCGCTACTCCGTTCGGGTTGCGCTAGCTTTCCCGTGATCCAACGGAGACATCGCAGATATAAGGCTGATATCTGCCTGCATATTGCCTCTGAACTGTTTCAGTGCGGCGCGGTTTTCGCCTGCCGGAAGGAGCGTCAGTTGCGCCAGGAGACCCATCGCGGGTTACACAGACCCGACGGAAAACGTTCACCCATCGCAAGGCGACTGTCTGTTGTGGTCCCGGCGATCGCGGTCGCGACAGCCGCCGCGGTCTTCCTCTTCAGCACGGTCGCACCGGCTGCCGACACGCCGCCGATGGCAGCAGCGCCGGCCGATCCCAACTCGGACTGCAGCATCATCGTGCCCACGAACCCGTTGAGCGCCAAGGGTCTTGCCACTCCGTACCAGCTCACAGCCACCGATCCGGCCAAGGGTCCGTGCGACGAGGCCGACGACAGTCAGTCCGCGTTCGTCGAGGCCACCATCGTCAACACGGTGACCGGCGCGTTGTCCGTGTACCGCCCGCTCGTGGTGGACAAGGGTGCGCAGCCTGCCGCTGCCGAGGTGGTGCCGAAACTGCCGCCGCACGCTGTTATCGGTATCTGGTTCGGATTCAACGGCGACAATCTGACGTTGCGTTCGCGCGGCAACAGCCTGACCTCCGGAAACTGTGACAACGGCACACCGGGTTCCATTTTCGGTCAGTTCGCCTTCTGCAATGCGAGCGCGTTCTTCACGGCAGCCAATTCCGCGATCCGGGCCGGCAAGATCAAGATTCCGGCGTTGACCAGCGGTAAGGACGGTCTGCCCTGCATGACGACGAGGGACTATGGGCTGATCGACCAGGACCAGAGCGACAACGTGATCTCGGCGTACCTGGTGCGGCAGGACGGTTCGGTGGCACAGGACAACGCGGCGAACGAGGCGGCGCTGTCGGACTCGACGACGCTGGTCAACGGCAGTGACAACCTGCTGCTGGACGGCTTCGTGGACCCGGCGCTGGGTTGTTCGACGTTCACCGCGCCGGACCTGACGAACCCCGGTGGGCAGCAGGTGTCGTCGCTGGCGCTGAACGAACTGTTCGCGGCGGCGCGGCAGGCCACGCCGATCGCGCTGGTGCCGCAGATCGACCCGATGACGCTGCTGGCGGATGGTCGGGTCAGCGCGGCGAAGACCAACATGTACCGGGCGGGCGTCAACATGGGTCCGTTCAACCGGCGGACCGAGTCGGCGGCCACGTACTGCGAGGACACACTGATTCTCGGTGCCAAGCGGATCCAGCAGGACAAGAGCTTCTTCGTCGCGGCGCCGTCGCCGGACACGGGTGCGGCGAACAACCTGTACACGTTCATGGCGCAGCGCTGGGACGCCTCGTTGACGAATCTGAACTGCGCCAAGATCGTCAACGTGCCGAAGCAGCCGGTCAAGCTGGTCACCGACGACAACGGCGTGGTGACCGACGCGATCTTCCCGGCTGCCCGAGGCCACCACCACTAGAGCCAACCGGCGACAGGGTGCCGCGGCGGAGCAATCAGCTCGTCGCGGCACCCATCGGTGTGTCCGGCTACGCGGCGGTCGAGTCGTCGGCGCCTGCGGGCGACTCGGCCTCCCCTGCGGTCGACTCGGCGGCTGGGGAGGCCGACCCGTAGCGGGAAGGGTCGACTCAGCAAGGGGTCGACTCGACCACGAGAGCGAACGACTCGCCCGCAGACGCGGCCGACTCGACCACCGGAGCGGGCGACTCGACGCACCAGGGGGCGAATCGCCGTCGAGAGCGGACGGATCGACAGCGCCAGCCGCCGGCTCGACGATAGGAGCGGTCGACTCGCCAGCGGGAGCAGCCATCTCAGCAACCGCAGCGATCGATTCAGCCGCGAGGGCGGCCAGCTCGGCTACGCGAGCGGTCTACTCCCCACCGGGAGCGGTCAGCTCAGCAGCGGGAATAGCCGAGTCAGCAGCGGCAGTGGGCGACTCGGCCACAAGAGCGGTCGGACCGGCGACGGCCAACTCGACATCCGGAACCGTCGACTCGGCGGCGGCAGTGGTCGACTCGGCTGCCGGCGCGGTCGGATCATCCACCAGAGCGGTCGGGTCGGCCACCGGGGCAGTCGGGTCGTCCACCGGGGCGGTCGGATCGATGGCTAGAGCGGCCGAGTCGCCCGCCGGAGCAGTCGGATCGTCCACCAGAGCGGTCGGATCGGCCGCCAGGACGGCCGAGTCGCCTGCCGGCGCGGTCGACTCGGCCACCGGGGCAGTCGGATCGCCTGCCGGGACGGTCGGGTCGGCCACCAGAGCGGTCGGGTCGCCTGCCGGCGCGGCCGAGTCGCCTGCCGGCGCGACCGAGTCGGCCGCCGGGGCGGTCGGGTCGGCCGCCAGGGCGAGCGAGTCGGCTGCGGCGGTCGTCGACTCGACATCTGCGGCTGCCAACTCGATTGCGAGGGCGGTCGCGTCGGCGGCTTCGGCTACCGCTGCTGACTTGACCGGGTCCAGCAGGTCGTCCATCTGCGGGATGGCCGCTCTTGGTTCGTCCCTGCCTCGTAGGCGCTGCGAGATCACCTGGCTGATGCCGTCGCCTCGCATGCTGACGCCGTACAGCGCGTCCGCGATCTCCATGGTCGGCTTCTGGTGCGTGATGATGATCAGCTGCGACGTCATGCGCAGCTGGTCCAGCAAACCAATGAGCCTGTGCAGGTTCGTGTCGTCCAGGGCCGCTTCGACCTCGTCCATCACGTAGAACGGTGACGGGCGGGCACGGAAGATCGCGACCAGCATCGCCACCGCTACCAGCGACTTCTCGCCACCGGACAGCAGCGACAGCCGCTTGACCTTCTTGCCCGGCGGCCGTGCCTCCACGTCCACACCGGTGGTCAGCATGTCGTCGGGCTCGGTGAGCACCATCCTGCCCTCGCCGCCCGGGAACAACGTGCTGAACACGATCTCGAACTCTCGGGCCACATCGTGGTACGCGGCCGCGAAGACCTCCAGGATCTTCTCGTCCACCTCCTTCACCACCGTGAGCAGCCCGCGCCTCGTCTCCTTCAAGTCTTCCAACTGCGTCGACAGGAACTTGTAGCGCTCCTCCAGGGCCGCGAACTCCTCCAACGCCAACGGGTTCACCTTGCCCAGCGTGGCCAGATCCCGCTCGGCGCGCTTGGCCCGTCGCTGTTGTGAATCCCGGTCGAACGGCGACGGCTGCGGCGCCGTGACCAGCTCGCCGCGTTCCTTCGCCGACTCGTACTCGGCCATCTCCAGCGAACTGGGTGGCACGGGGCAGTCCGGGCCGTACTCGGCCACCAGATCCGCCAGCCCGATACCGAAGTCGTCGGCGATCTTGGCTTCCAACTGCTCCAGCCGCAGCCGCTGCTCAGCCCGCAGCACCTCGTCCCGGTGCACGGCGTCGACCAGCTTCTCCAGCTCGCCCGCCATCTCACGCACCCGGTTGCGCACCTGCGCCAGGCCGGCTTCCCTGCTGGTCTTGGCCGCCTGCGCCACATCCCGCTGCTGCGCCGCCAACCGCAGCGACAAGGCGATCCGTTCCAGGGCCGTCTCGCCGCCACGCACCACGGCGTTGGCGACGGCGGCACCCCTGGTCCTGGCGATCCTGGCCCGCGCCGCCCGGTCCCGCGCCTCGCGCTCGGCCCGCGCCGCCCTGCGCAGCGACTCCGCCTTGCCCTGCAACGACCTGGCGCGCTCCTCCGAGGTGCGCAGCGCCAACCGCGCCTCCACCTCGTGCTGCCGCGCGGTGCCCAACTCGGCGGCCGCGTAGTCGCGTTCGCTGGTGTCCGGCTCGGTGTCCACCGACTCGGCCTGAGCGACGACCAGCCGCTCCTCCAACTCGGCGAGCTTGTTCGCCGCTTCCTCGCGGGCCTGCTCGACCTTCTCGCGCTGCGCCCGCGCCCGGTCCACCTCCGCAGTGGCCGAGGTGGCCGCCTGGCGCAGCCTGCTCAGCCGCTCCGTCGACCGCGCGTTGCGCACCTTGGCGTCGGTGAGCAGTTCCTTCGCGTGGCCCGCTTCGTCCCGCCGGGCCTGCTGTTCCGCCTTCGCACCTGCCAACGAGCCGGTGGCCTGCGCCAACGCCTGCTCGGCCGCCGTGAGCTTGTCGTTCGCCTCGTCGACGGCTGCCTGCACCTCGATGACGCTCTGGCTGCGACCGGAACCGCCGAACGCCCAGTCGGCACCGAGTAGATCGCCGTCGGTCGTCACCGCACGCACCGACGGCTGTGCGGCCACCAGTTCCCGCGCGGTGGCCAGGTCGTCCACCACGGCCATCCGGTGCAACGCCTTCGCCAACGCCGGTCGCAGCAGTTCGGGCGCCTGCACCAGATCCGCCGCCCAGCGCGCACCAGTCGGCAACGCCGGCCAGTCGATCCGCGAGTCCGCCTCCGCACTGCTGCCGACCAGCAGGCCCGCACGGCCGGAATCGTTGCCACGCAACAGTTCCAGCGCGGCCACCGCATCCGCGCCACTGGCCACGGCTACCGCGTCGGCCACCTGCCCCAGCGCCGCCGCGAGCGCGACCTCAGCGCCCGGCTGCACGGTGAGCAGCGCCGCCACCGAGCCGAGCAGACCCGGCAGCCGGTCGCTCGCCGCGATCAGCGCACCCGCACCGTCCTTCCTGGTCAGGCCGAGGGACAGCGCGTCCACCCTGGCCTTCCAGGCCGCGATGTCCTTCTCCGCCTGGCGTTCCGCCTTGGCCAGTTCGTCCACCCTGGCCGTGGCGACCTCGCCCGCCTGGACGGCCTGCTGGTGGCGCTCCACCAGATCGGCGTCGTCGGACTCCTCGCCGCCTGCGACCTCCTGCGCCTCGGCCAGTTCGTAGCCGGCCTGTTCGGCCCGCTCACCGGCCTCGGACAGCACGTAGGACAGCCGCTCGATCTCCTCGCCGGTGGCGTTCGTCTTGCTGCGCAACGCCTCCACCTGGCCAGCCAACCTGGCCAGGCCCTCCCGGCGGTCGGCGACGGCCCGCACGGCCGCCATGTGCGCGCGCTCGGCGGTGGCCACGGTCTGTTCCAGCATCGAGCGCCGCTCGGTGGCCTCGGCCAGCAGGTAGCGGGCCTCGTCCACCTCGGCGAGCAGTTCCGCCTCACGGATCGCGGCCGTCTCCGCCTCGGCCTCCAACACCTCCGGGTCACGGCCGCCCTGCGGGGTGCTGACCTCGGCGGACAGATGCCGCGCACGCTCGACGGCCAGCCGCACTGTGCCGCGCAGCCGCTCCTCGAGGGCGGACAGCCGGTACCAGGTGTCGGCGGCCGCCGCCAGCTTCGGCTCGTCGGCGGCGAGCATTTCTTCCAGCTCGTTCTGTTCTGCCTGCGCGAGTTGCAGTGCCTGTTCGACCTCGGCCCGCCGGGCCCGGGCGGCTGACTCGTCGGCCTCGTCCCGCGCCAGGTCGCCACGCTGGTTGACCAGGTCGAACGCGTACAACCGGAGCCGGGCGTCACGCAGTTCGGACTGCACGGCCTGCGCCCGACGGGCGATCTCGGCCTGCTTGCCCAACGGCTTGAGCTGCCGGCGCAGCTCGCCGGTCAGGTCGGTCAACCGGGTCAGGTTGGCCTGCATGGCATCCAGCTTCCGCAGCGCCTTTTCCTTGCGCTTGCGGTGCTTCAGTACGCCTGCGGCCTCCTCGATGAAGGCCCGCCTGCCCTCCGGCTTGGACTCCAGGATCGCGCCCAACTGGCCCTGCCCGACGATGACGTGCATCTCGCGGCCGATACCCGAGTCGGACAGCAGTTCCTGCACGTCCATCAGCCGGCACGCACTGCCGTTGATCTCGTACTCGCTGGCCCCGTCCCGGAACATCCGGCGGGTGATGGACACCTCGCTGTAGTCGATGGGCAGCACACCGTCGGAGTTGTCGATGGTCAGCGTCACCTCGGCGCGGCCCAGCGGCTGGCGGCCGGACGTGCCGGCGAAGATGACGTCCTCCATCTTGCCGCCGCGCAGCGCCTTCGCACCCTGCTCGCCCATCACCCAGGACAACGCGTCCAGCACGTTGGACTTGCCGGAACCGTTGGGGCCGACCACGCAGGTGATGCCGGGTTCGAAGCGCAGCGTGGTAGCCGAGGCGAAGGACTTGAAGCCGCGCAGCGTGAGGCTCTTGAGATGCACGCCGATCGACTCTACTAGCCGCCTGCGGTTTCACCAGCGAATGTGCCGGGCACATCAGACGGTAGACAGCGGTCATGGCCGGTGTGACAGGGCCGGACGGCCGGTGGAGACAGGGGAAGGGCGGCAC
>DASXYT010000380.1:0-18759 GCA_036502345.1 Pseudonocardiaceae bacterium
ACCCAGCGGACCGTGAACGACACCAACCCGACGCAGCCCAGCTTCCAGCAGGTGCCGCCCCCGCAGTCGAACTCGTTCAACACGCCACTACCGACCGTGGTGCACACCCGGGTGACCACGACGGCACCCGCGACCACCACGAAGCAGACGACCACGACGGCACTACCGCCCACGACCACGACGGCACCACCGCCGCCGACGACGACGGCAGCACCGCCGCAGACCACGACAACGCAAGACCCACCGACGCCGCCGTCAGGCGGCCCGGGTGCCGCAGGGAACACCAAGCCGTGAACGCCGAGCTACCGACCGTCACTCGTAGCTCACCCGTTAGGGTGCAACCTTGCTACGTCCTCCAAAGTCGGGAGCCCTGGTGAGTGAGGTAGGTCGGCTGATCGCCGACCGCTACCGGTTGACCGAACACATCGGTAGCGGGGCGATGGGCGTGGTCTGGCAGGCGCATGACGAGCGTCTGCACCGCACGGTCGCGCTCAAGCAACTCCTCCTGCAGCCCGGACTGTCCGCCGCCGAGGCGCACGAGGCCAGGGAACGGGCCATGCGGGAGGGCCGGATCGCGGCCCGGCTGCAGCATCCCAACGCGGTCGCCGTGTACGACGTGGTCGAGGACGCCGGCCAGCCCGTGCTGATCATGGAGTACGTGCCGTCCAAGAGCCTGTCGGCCGTGCTGGACCAGCGTGGTCCGCTGCCGCCGCAGGAGGTCGCCATGATCGGCGCGCAGGTGGCCACCGCGCTGACCGCCGCCCACCTGGCCGGCATCGTGCACCGGGACATCAAGCCGGGCAACGTGCTGCTCACCGACGACGGCATCGTAAAGATCACCGACTTCGGCATCTCGCGGGCCACCGGCGACGTCACGGTGACCGCGACCGGCATGCTGGCCGGCACGCCCGCGTACCTCGCTCCCGAGGTGGCCAAGGGCGAGAACCCCGGTCCGCCGTCGGACGTCTTCTCGCTGGCCTCCACGGTCTACGCGGCCGTCGAGGGCCACCCGCCGTTCGGCACGGGCGAGAACACGCTGGCGCTGCTGCACCTGGTGGCCGCCTGCCGGACCATCCCGCCGCGCCAGGCCGGCCCGCTCACCGCGCTGCTGATGCAGATGCTGCGGCCGAACCCGAACGACCGGCCGACGATGAGCGAGGTCACCAAGGCGTTCTCCGCGGTCGCCGCGGGCCAGTCCGCGCTCACGCCGGCTCTCGGGCCGAGCACCGGGCCCAACGGACTGCTGATCGAGCACGGGCCGCCGACCCCGCCCCGGCCGGACATCATGGCCGAGACGACCACGGTGCGTACCTGGCAGCCGCAGCAGCAGATGCACGCGCCGCCGCCCACCCCGCCCAGGGCCTACCAGGTCGGGCCGCAGGGCAGGCCGGGCGGCTATCCCGGTTCGCCGCGTACCGCCCCGGTGTGGCGCAAACGCTTGCTCACCGCAGTGGCGATCATCGTGGCAGCGCTGGTCGGCATCCTGGTGGCCAACACGTTCGTGGACACGTCCGGCAACAACGACAGTGCCGCGGTCCCGCTGGGAGACACGTCGACACCGGATCCGTCCGTGGTCAACGCGCCGCTACCGACCGCCCAGCCGACGTTCACCACCGAGGCCCAGGCCTCGGTGACCACGACGGACGCGCCACCCGCTCCGCTGAACGGCACACCGACCGTGCCGGCGATGCTCGCGGTGCTGCACACGTACTGCTCATTGCTCCCGCAGCAGACCGGCCAGGCGTTCGGCTTGCTCACCGCGAACGAGCAGGCCCGCAGCGGTGGCCTTGCCGGCTTCCAGCAGACCTGGAGCGGCGTGAAGGACATCCGGCTGGGTGGCGCGGTGCCGCACGGGAGCGGCTCGATCCTGGCCAGGATCAGGATCAGCCCGAACAAGGGCAAGTCCACCGACGACGCGTACAACTTCCAGTTCGTCGAGCAGAACGGCACCGTGCTGATCGACAACGTGACGGTCGCCGGCAAGAACCAGCGCGGCTGACCGGTCAGACAGCGGCGGCCGCGGCGCGCAGTGCGTCGACCATGCCACGCACGGCAGGCTGGTCGGCGACACCGTCGGCCACCGCCGCGTAGATGGCCCGCACCGGCCGGGGATTGCCCATCGGCCGCACGACCACCCCCGGATGCACCGAGCCGAGGCCCAGGCCCGGCACCATCGCCACGCCGAGACCGGCTGCGACGAACCCCTGTGCCGTCGGGTAGTCGTCCGACTCGACGACGAAGTTCGGCGCGAAGCCCGCTGCCGCGAACGCGTCGAGCATGATCTCCCGACACACGCCCGGCGGGAACTCGTTGTCCACCCAGGGATCCTCGGCGAGATCGGTCAACTCGACGGTCCGCTGATCGGCCAACCGATGCCCACGCGGCAGCACCAGATGGTAAGGATCGTTCAACAAATGAACAAGTGACACCTGGGACGATTGACTTTCCACAGCGTCCGGCCGCAGCACGACGAGTTGGATGTCGGCGTCACCTGCCGTCACGTGGTCGGCGCTGTGGGCGGGCTCGTGCAGCCGCAGGTCCAGCCGGACACCGGGGTAGCGGGCGGTGAACGCGGCGACGGCGGGCGGCACCAGAGCGGCCCCTGCGGTGGCGAAGTAGTGCACCCGCAGCCTGCCGGTGCGTCCGGCACGCAGATCGGCCAGTTCGTTCTCGGCCACGGTCAACAGGCTCATGATCTCGTCGGCGTGCCTGGCCAGCAGTCGGCCTGCGACGGTGGGCCGGACACCCCGGCCTGCCTTCTCCAGCAGCCGGATGCCGGCCTCCCGTTCCAGTACGCCGATCTGCTGGCTCACCGCGGACGCCGTATACCCGAGATTGGCCGCCGCCGCACTGATGGAACCGCTGGTCACGACCGATCTGAGCACCCTGAGCCGACGCACGTCCAACATGCCGCGAACCTACAGCGCTGCTTAAGCTTCCCGAAGTAGATTTCGCTTGTCCTTACGCTTTGCCGGCCGCACAGTGAGTACGTGCGGTCATGGGGCAGTGTGGTGCGGTTCGTCACCTTGGCGTTGGTGTGGGGCTCCAGTTTCCTGTGGATCAAGATGGCGCTCGGCGGCCTGTCACCGATCCAGATCACGCTGGTCAGGCTGGCCCTCGGGGCCGCGGTGATCATCGGGCTGGCCCTCGTGACCCACACCAGGCTGCCGAAGGACCGGGGTACGTGGGCCAAGATGCTGGTGCCCGCACTGTTCGGTACCGCGCTGCCGTTCACCCTGTTCGCGGTCGGCGAGCGCAGCGTGGACTCCGGGGTGGCCGGCGTGCTGAACGCGACGACTCCGCTGTGGGCACTGTTGATCACCCTGCTGATCGGGACGGAACGCGATCTCGGCGCGGTCCGGACGATCGGCCTGCTGCTCGGGTTCGCCGGCACACTGTTGATCTTCGCGCCGTGGCACGCCGCCGGGCTGGCCAGTTGGGGTGCGCTGGCGTGCCTGCTGGCCGCGATCAGCTACGCCGTCAGTTACGCCTACATCGGCCGCCACCTCGCCGGCACGATGTCCTCGATCGCGCTGTCCGGGTCGCAACTCGGTGGCGGCGTGGTGCTCGTGGCCGTCGCGCTGCCGTTCACCGGCGGTCTGGAGCCGGTCCACTTCGGCGTCGCACCACTGGTCGCGGTGTCAATTCTTGGAATTGCCGGAACTGGGATTGCCCTGGTGTTGAACAATCGTCTGCTCGCCGACGAGGGCGTCACCACGGCGACGTCGGTGGGCTACCTGCTGCCCGTGGTGTCCGTGCTACTGGGCGCGCTGTTCCTGGACGAGCAGTTGAACGCACGGATTCTGATCGGCATGGTCGTCGTGCTGGCCGGTGTGGCGCTGTCCCGCAAGCGGGCGGCGACCGCCGACCCTGCGACCCGAACGGTCGACACGCGGCTGGTTGAGCCCTGAGATTGGCATTACCTGCCGCCACCTGGGTGCATGTGGCCCGGATCTGTTGTCCCCCAACGCCGATCGGGCGCAGCCTGGAAGTGGCAAGGGAGGGCCATGGCGGAAGGGGACCGAGCCACACCGCACCAGCACAGCTTCTGGGGCCGGTTGGGGCCGGAGGAACGGGTGGCACTGGTGGGCGCGGGCGTGCGCAGGAGCTACTCGGCCGGTGCCGTGCTCTGCCAGCAGGGCGACCAGACACACCACGTGCTGGTGCTGCTGTCCGGGCACGTCAGGGTGACCAGGGTGGCCATGGACGGCAGGGAGACCGTGGCCGGCGTCCGAGGACCGGGCGACGTGCTCGGCGAGTTGGCCGCCGTGGACGCGCAGCCCCGGTCGGCCACGGTCAGCGCCTTGGTCGACGTGCAGACCCTGACCATCCCCGGCAAGCGGTTCGCCGCGCTGTGCCAGACCCAACCAAGGATCGCGTGGGTGCTGCTCGGAGTGGTGGCCGACCGGCTGCGCGAGTCCGGCAGGCAGTGGACCGAGTTCGGCGGCGGTCACACCGCCCAGCGGGTCGCGGCTCTGCTGCTGGAACTGGCCGTACGACAAGGAAAACCGACCGGGGACGCGGTGGAGATCACGCTATGGGCCGGCCAACGAGAACTGGCGGCCGCCGCAGCCACGTCCCGCGAGTCGGTGGCCAGGGCCCTGCGCACGCTGCGCGAACAGGGCCTGGTCAGCACCCGGCGTGGACACGTCACGATCCACGATGTGGCCCGCCTGCGCAGACTGGCCAGCTAGAGCGCCCCGAGCAATCAGCGGCTCTGTGTCATCTGACGCAACCACACAGCCCACGCGCCGCTAAACCTGGTGTATCCCACCAGAAGGAGCGGACGACATGTTCACCACCGAACTGACCGTCGACCCCAAGCCCGCACCGGCCGGGTACCGCCGGGAGTTCTACCTCACCGCGTTGATCATGGTGTTCACCATGGTGCAGATCTGGGCGTTCATGGTGGTGCTGACAACGGTGCACCCCAGCGGCCCGGCGTTACTCGCCGTGGCGCTGACCCTGGCCGGCGCCGTCGTCACCATGGTCAACGGCTGGCGCTACATCCTGCGCCGCTCCAGGACCCACATCGACCACCTGAGCCGGATCTGATCACACCAGGCGGCGGTCGGTGGCCCAGCGGGACAGCTCGTAGCGGTTGGACAACTGGGTCTTCCGCAGCACGCTGGACACGTGGGTCTCCACCGTCTTCACCGAGATGAACAGCTCTGCGGCGATTTCCTTGTACGCATAGCCACGGGCCAGTAAACGCAGCACATCGCGTTCCCGTGGCGTCAACAGGTCCAGTTCCGGGTCGCTGATCGGCGCGGCACCCGGCCGGTCGGCGAACGCGTCCAGCACGAAACCGGCCAGCCGTGGCGAGAACACCGGATCGCCGACCGCGACCCGCGCGATCGCGGTGACCAGTTCCCGGCTGGAGATCGTCTTGGTGACATATCCCCTGGCGCCCGCCCGGATCACCGCGATGACGTCCTCGGCGGCGTCGGACACCGACAGTGCCAGGAACACCACGTCCGGCAGTTCGGGTCGGATGCGCCGCAGGACCTCGGCACCGCCGCCGTCGGGCATGTGCACGTCCAGCAGCACGACGTCCGGCTTGACGTGTGCGATGCCGACGACGGCCTCGCCGACCGAGCCCGCCTCGCCGACCAGTTCGACGTCCTCGGTCAGTGACGCGAGTTCAGCCCGCACACCGGCCCGGAACAGCGCGTGGTCGTCGACCAGGTACACCCGCACCGGCCGCTTGCCGGCAGGCTCGTCGTCCGCCATCAGTTTCCGCTCCTCGTGCTCACCGTTGTCCTCGGCATGTTCAGCTGGACCTCGGTACCTTCGCCGATCGTGCTGCGCAGCTTCACCGAACCGCCGTGCCGGTCCATCCTCCCCCGGATCGAGTCGGCCAGCCCATGCCGGTCGTCCGGAACATCGTCCGGGTCGAAGCCCTTGCCCCGGTCGCGCACGAACACGGTGACACTGTCCGGCTCGACCTCCGCGTACACGCTGATCTCGTCGGCCCCGGAGTGCTTGGCCGCATTCACGGTGGCCTCCCTCGTCGCCTGGGCCAGCGCCGCCACGTCCTTGTCCATCGGGCAGTCGCCGACCACCACGGGCCGGACCGCGATGGCGAACGTGTCCTCCACCTCGCCGCACGCCTCCGCGATGGCCTGGGACAGCGTCGTCGGACCCGGCACGCCGTTCCGCTCGGCGCCGTAGCCGTCCGGGCCGTACAGCCAGCTGCGCAACTGGCGCTCCTGGCCACGGGCCAGCCGCAGCACCTCACGGGAGGCCTCCGGCTGCTTCTGGATCAGCGCAAGCGTCTGCAACACGGAGTCGTGCAGGTGGGCCGCGATCTCGGCGCGCTCCTCGGTGCGGATCCTGGCCCGCCGCTCGTCACCGAGGTCCCTGACCAGCCGGATCCACCACGGCACGGTCAGCACGGCGACCCCGACCAGCGTGGCCAGCACGGCGGCCAGCGCGAACTGCACCTGGCCGAAGCTGGTGCTCCGCAGCAGCACGACACCGATGCCGACCAGCACGAGCACTGCCCCGGTGAGCACCCGCGTGACGGCCGTCCAGCCACCGCCGCCGTACAGCGCTCCGGACACCCCGGACCTGGCACCGACCACCCAGCGTCGCCGCTGGGCCGCGTCGGCCTCGCGCCACACCACGGCAGCGCCGACCAGGGCGACACCCGCCGGCACAGCGACCCAGGTGCTCACGGCGCCGGACAGCGAGCCGACCGCCACCGCGAGGCTGATGCCCAGCGCGATCAGGCCGAACGCCTGCTGGCGCTCCTTCTGCGACGGCCGGGCCTCGGCGGCGGAGGTCGACTCCTGCGGCACGAACACCCACAACATGGCGTAGGCGGCCAGCCCGGCCCCGGCACACGCCGCGAGCAGGGCGAACGCGGCCCGCACCCACAGCACGTTGAGGCCCAGGTGGTCGGCCAGCCCGCTGGCCACCCCACCGACGACCCTGCCGTCCCGGTGCCGGCGCATCACCGGCGTGCCGTCCGGCCGCCCGCCCAGCGTGGCCGCGCGCCACCGACGGCCCGATGCCGCCTTCCCGTCACTCACCCTTACAGGGTCACACGGCAGGACCCCGGATTCATCCGGGATCGCCCGGAACGAACCAGGGCATCTCTCCGGGGCGTCCCGGATGTCCGGTGACCGCCCGCTGGGCGATGCTTCATCCCGTGAGTGCGAACCAGCGATCCTCGACCGAGAGCGTCGAGGAGATGATGAAGGACTTCGTGGCGACCAGGCCCCGCCGCCCTCGGTCGGGCCGTGTGGTCGCGGGGGTCGCCGCGGGAATCGGCAGGCGCTACGGGATCGACCCGGTGATCGTGCGGGTCGCGTTCGTGGTCAGCGCCATCTACGGCGGCGCGGGCATCATCGCCTACCTGCTCGGCTGGCTGTTGCTGGCCGCGGAGGAGGACGAGGTGTCGGCGTTCGAGGCGCTGCTGGGGAGGGGGCGCAGCAGCATGTCGAGGGGGCTGACGATCGTGCTGTGCGTCGCCCTGTTCCCGGCGGCCAACTTCGTGTTCGGCGGCCACTACAGCACGGTGGCGGGGGGCATCGTGCTGCTCGCCGCCCTGTATCTGCTGCACAGGTACCGGGGGGACCTCGGCCAGGTCGACACGGCATCGGGAGGTACCACAGGGGGGACCACCGCCATGACCGACGACACAACCAACACCGGGCCGACCGACGCCGTACCGGCGGACGCGACACCGACCGACGCCATACCCACCGACGCCGTGCCACCGAACGCGCCGCCTGCGTGGGACCCGCTCGGCGCGGCCCCGTTCGCCTGGGACCTGCCCGAGCCCGCTCCGGTGGCACCGACGCCTCCGCCGCCGGCACCCGGCAGGCGCCGCAGGTCGCGGCTCGGCCGGGGCACCGTCGGCCTGATCTTCGTGACGGCGGCCGTACTGGCCGTGGCCGGCCCGTCCGGCGGTTGGCTTACCGCGGGCCATATCGTCGGCATCCTGGCGGCCATCGCGGGTGTCGGGCTGGTCGCCGCGGCCTTCGCCCACTCCGGGCGTGGCCTGATCTGGCTGGCGGCGCTGCTGTGCGTCGCGGGGTTCGGCCTGACGTCGGCGCACTACACGACCTGGCACGGTGCCGGCGACAGTCACTTCCGGCCGACATCGGTCGCCGACGTGCAGCCGCTCTACCAGCAGTCACTCGGCGATCTGGAGCTGGACCTGACCGGGCTGCCGGCCAGCGGCACGGTGAACACGGCGGTGCAGGTGTCCGGGGGCGACATCACCGTCGAGGTGCCGGCGAACGCAGAGGTACGGGCGACCTGTTCGGCCAGTCTCGGTGACGTGGACTGCCTCGGTCAGCAGGACTCCGGACCGAACGGCCAGACCCTGCATGCCACCCAGACGGCGACGCAGGGCGACAAGCTGACGATCGTGCTGGACGTGCACGGCAGTCTCGGTGACGTGGAGGTGAGCAGCAATGGCTGAGTGGGACGAGATGACCGAACAGGTGGCGACCGACGACGAGCCGCGCCGCCGCTGGCCGGATCCGCTGAACCTGATCGCGGGACTGATCACGCTGGGCGTTGCGGTCTACGCACTGACCGATGGCCGGGTGGCCCTGCACGGCGTCGACCCGAAGTGGATCATCGCGGCAGGCGCACTGCTGATCGGGGTTCTGCTGCTCGGTGCGTCACTACGACCGCGCAGGCGGCAGTAACCGAGGGTGGGTCACTCCCACTCGATGGTGCCCGGCGGTTTGCTCGTCACGTCCAGTACGACCCGATTGACATCGGCCACCTCGTTGGTGATCCGCGTCGATATCCGTTCCAGCACGTCGTAGGGCAGCCGCGTCCAGTCGGCCGTCATCGCGTCCTCGCTGGACACCGGCCGGAGCACCACGGGGTGGCCGTACGTTCGGCCGTCGCCCTGCACACCGACACTGCGCACGTCGGCCAGCAGCACGACGGGGCACTGCCAGATGTCCCGGTCCAGCCCGGCGGCGGTCAGCTCCTCGCGGGCGATGCCGTCCGCGGCGCGCAGGATGGCCAGCCGCTCGGCGGTCACCTCACCGATGATCCGGATACCGAGGCCGGGACCGGGGAACGGCTGCCGGTGCACGATCGTCTCCGGCAGGCCCAGTTCGGTGCCGACCCTCCGGACCTCGTCCTTGAACAGCGACCGCAGCGGCTCGACCAGCAGGAACTTCAGGTCCTCCGGCAGGCCGCCGACGTTGTGGTGGCTCTTGATGTTCGCGGCGCCGGTACCGCCACCGCTCTCCACCACGTCCGGGTAGAGCGTGCCCTGCACCAGGAACTCGTAGTGCTCACCGTGCGCGCCGGCCTCGGCCTGCAGGTCACGGGCGGCCTGCTCGAAGGACCGGATGAACTCCCTGCCGATGATCTTGCGCTTGGCCTCCGGGTCGGTCACACCGCCCAGCGCGTCCAGGAACGTGCGCTGGGCGTCCACCGTGACCAGCCGGACGCCCGTCGCGGCGACGAAGTCCCGTTCCACCTGGGCCCGCTCGCCTGCCCGCAACAGGCCGTGGTCGACGAACACGCAGGTCAGCCGGTCGCCGATGGCACGCTGGACGAGCGCCGCCGCCACGGCGGAGTCGACACCGCCGGACAGCCCGCAGATCGCCCTGCCGCTGCCGACCAGTTCCCGCGCCGCCGCGACCTGTTCATCCACAATAGACGCGGTTGTCCACTTCGGACGGATACCGGCGATGTCCCGCAGGAAGCGCCGCAGCACCTCCTGGCCGTGCGGCGAATGGCCGACCTCGGGGTGGTACTGCACACCGGCCAGCCGCCGGTCGACGTTCTCGAACGCGGCCACCGGGGCACCGCTGCTGTGCGCGGTGACGGTGAATCCGGCAGGTGCCTCGGTCACGCTGTCGCCGTGGCTCATCCACACCGGGTGCCGCGTGGGCAGTTCGGTGTGCAGGACGCCGCCAGGCTCGCTCAGGCCCAGTTCGGTCCGGCCGAACTCCCGGTCCCCGGTGTGCGCCACGGTACCGCCGAGCGCCTGCGCCATCGCCTGGAAGCCATAGCAGATACCGAAAATCGGCACACCGGTGTCGAAAAGGGCAGGGTCGATTCCCGGCGCGCCATCGGCGTACACACTGGACGGTCCACCGGACAGCACGATGGCGGCAGGCTGCCTGGCCACCAGGTCGGCGACACTCGCGGTGTGCGGCACGACTTCCGAGTAGACCTGGGCCTCTCGGATCCGTCGTGCGATCAACTGTGCGTACTGGGCGCCGAAGTCGACCACCAGCACCGGTCCTGGCCTCGGGTCGGTGGCGTGCTGATCGGTCATGGGCCGGCTGATCCTCCCCTGGGATTACTGTCAAAAATCATACCGGCAGGTCAGCGGCGGCCGGCACTGCGTGTGGCCACCGTGCCCGCTAACGTGGCGCGGTGAGCGATCTGGATGCCATCGAAGTAAGACCTCGACCATGTTGGATCGCCGGCCGAGCTGAACAGGGCGAACGAATTCTGACCGTCCGCCACCCCTACGACGGTACCGAGGTCGCCGACGTCGCCGTGCCGAGTGCCGCGCAGATCGAACGCGCGATCGCGGCGGCGCACGACGTCGCACGGGAGTTCGCCGCGATGCCCGCCACGGCGCGGGCGGCCGCACTGACCGACGCCGCCGAGTTGCTCGCGGACCGGGCCGAGGAGGTCGCCGAGACCATCACGGCGGAGAACGGCAAACCGCTGGCCCGGGCACACGCCGAGGTGCGGGACGCGGTGGCCACGTTCCGGTTCGCAGCGGCCGAGGTCGACCGGCTGACCAGCGAACTTCGGCCATCCGGCGCGCGGCAGGGGCTGACCATGGTGCGGCGCCGGTCGCGTGGCCCGGTGTTGGCCATCACACCGAGCACCTTCCCGCTGCGCCTGGTCGCGCACCAGGTGGCCGCCGCGATCGCGGTGGGCGCGCCGGTGGTGGTCAAGCCGTCGTCGGCAACGCCGATGACCGCGCTGCTGCTCGGCGAGATCCTGTCCGAAACCGTCCTGCCGGCCGGTGCCTTCTCGGTGCTGCCGGTGGCCGGGTCGGCGATGGGGCCGCTGATCGCGGACGCCCGACTGCCCGTGGTCACGTTCGCCGGTTCGGCCTCGGTCGGCTGGTCGGTCGTGGATGCCGCACCCCGCAAGCACGTCGTGCCGGCACTGGACGGCGGCAGCACGGTCGTGGTGTGCGAGGACTGGGCGTCCGACGCCGACCTGGACACAGCGGCCGCCCGCATCGCGACCGACGGTGGCGTCTGCCGGGTGCGGGTGCACTCGGCGGTTGCCGACAAGTTCGTGCCACGGCTGGTCGACGCCGTCGCCGCGTTGCGGACCGGTGATCCGCACGACCCGGATGTCGATGTCGCCGTGGCGCCCACCGTGCTGGTGGACACGCAGGCCGACGTTGGCGGACCGACGATCACAGTGTCCGTAGAGGACAGTGTGAACTCCGTTCGTGCCAACCGGGTCGGGGTGTTCACCCATGACCTGGCAACAGCGTTCGACGCGGCGGCACACGTCGACGCTGCCGCACTGGTGATCGGCGACATCCCGTCGGGCACCGGTCGGGAGCACGTCCGCGCCACCATGCAGGAGCTCACCACAGAACAGTTGGTGGCGCTCAGGATCGGTTGACCGCCTGGGCGAACGTGAAGACGCGGTCCGGGTCGTAGCGCTGCGCCACCTCGCGCAGCTTGGTCAGGTTGGCGCCGTAGTAGGCGTGCGCCCAGTCCGGCATGGTGGCGTCGATGTAGTTCACGTAGGCGCTGCTGCCGACGATCGGCGCCAGCGCGTCCCGCACGGCGCTCACCTGCTTCGCGGCGCCCGCTCGGCCGGCGACCGTGGTCTTCAGGTAGATCTGCACGCTCGCCTCCGCCGACCGGTGCGGGAAGGCGGTGGCCGTGGCGCCGACCCTGGCGACGGCACCGCCGAGACCGTCGATGATCAGGTGCAGGTCAGGGCGGCCGTCGGCCAGAGTCGCCAGCTTGGCCGGGTCGGCCGTCGCCGTCACCATCCGGGAGGACGCCACGAAAGCCTCGCGGTTCCATTGCGCCCCATGGGTTTCCGCCTGACAGGTGGACATCGACTTGCTGGAACAACCAGCGAAGTAGCGCATCGTGTCCAGGTAGCTCTTCGGCAGCACGGACCGCCTGATCGGCCGGCTGCCGATGCGACTGACCAGCGTGTTGACCATCGGGGCCAGCGCACCGGCAGTGCCGACGAAGCAGCCGGCGATCGTGCACGTTGACCGGCCAGCGGCACCCGTGATGTTGAAGTTGGACCACAGTTCGTCCGGCGCCGACCTGATCCACGGCTGCCATGCGGCGAACGCGTCGGCGACGGCACCGGCCGGGTAGGCGAGTTGGAACGAGGTCAACGAGGGCGCGGGCACGGTGGCGAACGTGAACGACGTGACGATGCCGAAGTTGCCACCGCCTCCGCCGCGCAGCGCCCAGAACAGGTCCGGCTGGGCACTCGCCGACACCGTGCGGGCCTGGCCGTCGGACGTGACCACGGTGGCGCCGACCAGTCGGTCGCACGTGAGGCCGTATTTCCTCGCCAGCACACCGATACCGCCGCCCAACGTCAGGCCTGCCACACCGACCGACGGGCACGACCCGGCCGGCAGGGCGCGACCTGAGGCGGCCAGCGCGGCGTACACGTCGATCAGCCGGGTGCCGGCGCCGACGACCGCGTCGGTTCCGCTCAGCCGCACGCCGGACAGGCCGGCGAGGTCGACCACGAGTGCCTTGGCCGGGTTGCTGAATCCGGCGTAGCTGTGGCCGCCGGACCGCGCCGCGATCGGCGTGTGCGACGCGGCAGCGGCCGACACGCAGGCCTGCACGTCCTCGGCCTTGGCGCACAACGCGACGGCGGCCGGGCGGCGCCCGTCGAACAGCGGGTTGTAGGAGCGGCTGGCCAGCGAGTAGCCGGCCGAGTTCGGGGTGAGCAGTTGGCCGGACAGTTTCCTGGCCAGCGCCGGGTAGTCGATCGCCGTGGGCGATGTCGCCGTCGTGGCGGGCGTGGTCGTCCTGGGCAAGGTCGTCCTGGGCAGGGTCGTCGGCACGGTGCTGGTCGTCGGTGTCAGTGCCGGTGTCGTCGTAGCCGAACACGCGGCCACAGCGGCGGCCGTGGCCCCCAGGCCTGTCGCCACCAGGAACGATCTCCTACTGATCCCCATGGTCGGACCCTCCCCCAAAGCGCCACCCCTCGCACGCTGGAAGACGCGCGAGGGGTGGCCGGGGTTGGTCCGTCGGGGTGGGTCAGGACACATTGACCGCCGTGTCGTCGACGACGAACGACGTCTGGAGCTTCGTGCCCTCAGTACCGGTGAACTTCAACGTCACCGTCTGGCCGATGAAACCGGCCAGGCTGAACGACCGCTGCGTGAAGCCGGCAGCGGCATTCGCGTTGCTGAACGTGCCAAGAGTGGACAACACGGTTCCCACATTGTTCAACACTTGAACCTTCAGAGTGTCGAACGCTGTGGTTCCGGTCTCCGCGGTGTCGATGTGCAGGAAGAAGCTGAAGTTGGCCGTCGTGCACCCGGCAGGCACCGTCACCGTCTGGGTCAGGGTGTCGGTGTGGGTCACGCCGTAGCCGTCCAGCCACGCGACGAACGAACCGGTGTGGGCCGGTTCCTTGGCGCCGCTGAAGATCACGCTCGGCGTCGTGACCCACGGGGTTGCCGTGCCGGTCTCGAAGCCGGGGTTGCCGAGCAGTTGGGCCGCGGCGCAGCCCGCGCCCGCCGTGGACACGGTCCAGGTGAACGACGTGCTGCCCGCCGTGCCACCGGTGTCGGTCGCTGTGACCGTCACCGTGCTGGTGCCGTTCGTGGTCGGGGTACCGGAGATCAGGCCGGTGGTCCGGTTGATGGTCAGGCCGGCCGGCAGGCCGGTGGCCGTGTACGTCAGGGTGCCGCCAGCGCCGTCGGTCGCGCTGATCGGCAGACTGACCGCCTTGCCGTTGGCCGAGGTCTGGTTGCCCGGGTTGGTCACCGCGACCCCGCCCGCCGTGCCGGTGCTGCCCTGCGCAAGCCATGCGGTGGCGTTCAGGCCCAGCGCCGCGTTGTCCGCGGTCGGGTCGGCCCAACCGACGAACAGAGTGTTGCTCGGTTCGCCGGTGCCGTCGTCGATCGGGGAACTGTCGTCCCAGAAGGCCACCCGACCGGCACCGAACGTGCTGGTCACGAACGTCGCGTTGGTGTTGCCCGGGGTCGCGGTGCTCAGGTACAGCAGACCGGCGACGTTCGGGTTGTCGGCGGGCTTCAGCGTGAACGTGGTGCCGTCCGCGATGAGGCTGTGCGTGACCGCGCCGAACGATCCGTGGAGCACCGGGTTGGTCGGCGAGTTGATGGCCACCGGGTGGTCACTGCTGATGTCCTTGAGGTCCACCGAGAGACCGAACGGATCGGTGCTGTCGACGCTGTTGTTGGTCATCAGGTCGTTCGCGATGTCCACGGCGTCGGCGCCGTCGTTGTTCCGGTCGCTGCCGGTGTGGTCGGTGATGAAGAACAGGCCACCGCCGCCCTGCACGAACTTCATCACCGCGGTCTTCTCGGCGGCGGACAGCAGCACGTTCGGCTCCGGCAGCACCAGGACGTCGAAGTTCGACAGGTCCAGCGCTGCGGTGGTGCCGAACGTGATGGTGTTGCCGGGCGCCAGGGTGTCCAACTGGTACTGCCCGGTCTTCTGCAGCGCGACGCCCCACGCGGAGAGGGCACCGGTCCAGTCGGTCTCGTTCACGGGGTGAGCGTTCTGTGCCGTCGGATCCGGCATGCTGGTGCTGATGATCCAGTCGGCGTTGCCCGCGGTCTCCGCCTTGGTGTCGTCGAAGAGCACCCTGTGCACGCCCGTGGCATGCGGCGTCACCGCCGCAGGATGGGGCCCGGTCGTGGCTGCTGCGGCCTCGGGCACCACTGCGGCGGCACTCAGGGCCAGCAGGCCGCTGCACGCGACCAGCGCGAGCGCGGTTGTTCGAATGCGCATTATCCCTCCCTGTCTGATCAAGACGGTGTCAAGACTGACCGGGAATCACGCACCCGCCTAGCTCAGAAAGGCGGAACAATCCGTTAACAATTGACCTGAATTAACCGTTACCAGTTGTTGACACGATGGGTAGGCGCAATGCCGCGCGAGCACTGGACGGCACGGCGGGCCGTTGCGGCGCAACCGGAGTAATCCGCTGGTAGCCGGCACCCTGGGCGGGTCGGGGATCCTGGTCGCCCTTGTTCGGCCACATCGCGAACGCCCGCTCGGCCTGGGCCGTAATCGTCAACGCCGGATTCACTCCGAGGTTCGCTGAAATGGCCGAACCATCGACGACAGAAATACCTGGATAATTGTGCACCCTGTGGTAGGCGTCGATGACGCCGTGCTCGGCGTCCGAGCCGATGGCACAGCCGCCGATGAAGTGTGCCGTCAGCGGGATGTCGGCCAACTCGCCCCACGTACCGCCTGCGACGCCGCCGATGTGTTCGGCGGTCAACTCGTTGGCGCGGTGGCCTGCCGGGATGAACGCCGGGTTGGGCTCGCCGTGGCCCTGCTTCGACGCGAACTTCCGTCTGCCGAACGGGCCGGGCCGGGTGTAGGTGGTGATCGAGTTGTCCAGGCTCTGCATCACCAGCAGGATCACCGTCCGCTCGCTCCACCGGTAGGTGGACAGCAGGCCCGCGGTGGCCAGCGGGTGGGTCACCATGAACCGCAGCGCCTGCCGCCAACGGGGCACCGGCAGGCTGCCGTCGGTGGCCACGGTCTGCAGTAACCCCATCGCGTTGCTGCCCTTGCCGTAGCGGACCGGCTCGATGTGCGTTGTCGCGTCAGGGTGGATGGACGACGTGATCGCGACACCCCTGCTGAAGTCCCGTTCCGGGTCGACCTTGAGCCGGCCGGCACCGATGATCGCCTCCGAGTTGGTCCTGGTGAGTTCGCCGAGCCTCGGTGACAGCTCGGGCAGCGCGCCGCTGTCCCGCATCGCGTGCAACAGGTGCTGGGTGCCCCACGTGCCTGCGGCGAGCACCACCTGGCCCGCGGTGATCGTGGTACCGAACCGCTTGCCGGTCCTGCGCAGCCGCAGCTCGAACCTGCCGTCGTCCTGCTTGCGCAGCCCGGTCACGGTGGTCAGCGGGATGACCTTCGCGCCCGCTCGCTCCGCCAGGTAGAGATAGTTCTTCACCAGGGTGTTCTTCGCGCCGACACGGCAGCCGGTCATGCACGAGCCGCACTCCGTGCAGCCGGTGCGCTCCGGGCCTGCCCCGCCGAAGAACGGATCGGCCGCCCGCCTGCCCGGCTCACCGAAGAACACGCCGACCGGGGTCGGGTGGTAGCTGTCCTCGATGCCCATGTCCTTGGCCACCTGCCGCATCACATCGTCGGACGGTGTGACTGTCGGATTGGTGACCACACCGAGCATCGCGCCGGCCTGGTCGTAGTAGGGCGCCAGTTCGGCGGCCCAGTCGGTGATGTGGGCCCACTGCCGGTCGGCGTAGAACGGCGGCAGCGGCCGGTACAGCGTGTTGGCGTAGTTCAGCGAGCCGCCGCCGACCCCGGCCCCCGCGAGGACGAGCACATTGTTCAACAAATGAATCCGTTGAATGCCGAAACATCCGATCGCGGGTGCCCACAGGTAGCGGCGCAGGTCCCAGGATGTCTTCGCGAACTCGTCGTCGGCGAACCGGCGGCCCGCCTCGACGACCGCGACGCGGTACCCCTTCTCGGTCAGCCGGAGGGCGGCCACACTGCCGCCGAAACCGGAGCCGACCACCACCACGTCGTACTCGCTCATGGCTTGCAGGGTAGTGCCGGGCCTATGTTTCTGACCAGTAGTAAGTTAGCCCCGAACCGTCAGGCCGACCTTCTGGAACTCCTTCAGATCGGAGTAGCCGGTCTTCGCCATCGCCCTGCGCAGCGCGCCGAACAGGTTCACCCTGCCGTCCGGGTCACTGGCCGGACCGAACAGCAGCGTCCGCAGGTCGACCTGGGAATCCGGGTCCAACCCCAACTGCACTCGGCTGCGCGGCAGCGAAGGATGCGCCGCTGCGGCCGTCCAGTACAGGCCCCGGCCCGGCATCTCGACCGCCTGGGACAGCGGCTCGCCGAGCATCACGGCGTCGGCGCCGCACGCGATCGACTTGGCCAGGTCACCGCTGACGTGCACACCGCCGTCCGCGATCACGTGCACATACCGGCCGCCGGTCTCGTCG
The DNA here is from genome assembly GCA_036502345.1 of Pseudonocardiaceae bacterium. Taxonomy (GTDB): domain Bacteria; phylum Actinomycetota; class Actinomycetes; order Mycobacteriales; family Pseudonocardiaceae; genus DATEPR01. The sequence continues at coordinate 17,165 of DASXYT010000380.1, forward strand.
AGGTAGTCCCGCCGGGCCGCCGCCGCGTCCACGATCGCGGTGGCCATCGGCACCCCGATGCCGAGCACGGCGTCGGTGCTGGTCACGCCGATGCTGTGGCCGTGGCCGACGATCACGCCGGCAGCACCGGTCCGCATCAGGTGCATGGCGGTCCGGTAGTCGGCCACACCGCCCGCGATCACCGGCACGTCCAGGTCGGCGATGAACCGCTTGAGGTTCAACGGTTCCTCGTCATCGGTGGCCACGTGTTCTGCCGACACGATGGTGCCCTGCACGACCAGGATCTCCACCCCGGCGGCCAGCAGGTCCGGGGTCAGCTCGACGGCCCGCTGCGGGCTGACCCGAGCCGCCACCGTCACCGCACCGGAGTCCCGGATCCGCTTGATCGACTCGGCCAGCAGGTCCGGCTGGATCGGGGCCGCGTGCAGTTCCTGCAGCATCCGGATCAGCGCCGTCGGGTCGTCCTCGTCGTTCGCCGTGGCCGCCAGCCGCTCCAGCGCCTCGGCCACGTTGGAGTGCCGCGCCCACAGCCCTTCCGCGTTGAGCACGCCGAGCCCGCCCAACTCGCCGATGGCCACGGCGGTGTCCGGCGACACGAGAGCGTCGGTCGGGTGGGTGATCAGCGGGATGTCGAATCGGTAGGCGTCGATCTGCCACGCGGTCGAGACCACCTGCGACGATCGAGTCCGCCGGGACGGCACGATCTCGATGTCGTCCAGTTCGTACGCCTGCCGCGCGGTGCGACCCATCCCGATCTCGACAAGGTCGCGCACGGCGTCCCTTCCTGAAGTGCTGGCCACAGTCGCTACGTGGTCAGCGGGTGACGGTGTAGTTGGGGGCTTCCACGGTCATGGTGATGTCGTGCGGGTGGCTCTCCTTGAGGCCGGCCGAGGTGATCCGCACCAGCGACGCCTCCTGGAGTTCCGCGATGGTCCGCGCTCCCGCGAATCCCATACCGGCCCGCAGACCGCCGACCAACTGGTGCACCACCGTGGCCAGCGGCCCACGGAAGGGCACCCTGCCCTCGATGCCCTGCGGCACCAACTCGTCCTCGGACAGCACGTCGTCCTGGCCGTAGCGGTCCTTGGAGTAGGACTTGCTCTCGCCACGCGACCGCATCGCGCCCAGCGAGCCCATGCCGCGGTAGGTCTTGAACTGCTTGCCACCGACCAGGATCAGCTCACCGGGCGACTCGGCCGTGCCGGACAGCAGGCTGCCCAGCATCACCGAACTGGCACCGGCGGCGATGGCCTTGGCGATGTCGCCGGAGAACTGGATGCCACCGTCGCCGATCACCGGCACGCCGTGCGGGCGGCACGCCTGGTCCGCCTCGTAGATCGCGCTGATCTGCGGCACGCCGACACCGGCGACCACGCGGGTCGTGCAGATGGAACCGGGCCCGACACCGACCTTCACCGCGTCGGCACCGGCCTCGACCAGCGCCTGGGCACCCGCCCTGGTGGCCACGTTGCCGCCGATCACGTCGACCGTGTCGCCCAGTTCCCGCTTGAGTCGGGACACCATGTCCACCACGTGCCGGGAGTGGCCGTGCGCCGTGTCCACCACGATGACGTCCACACCGGCCTCGACCAGGC
>DASXYT010000381.1:0-5636 GCA_036502345.1 Pseudonocardiaceae bacterium
CGGTAGAGCGCGGTACGTGGTCCCTGGGGCAGCCAGCGGGACAGCCGCAGCGGCAGCGCGGCCACGGGGGTCTGGCCCAGCCGGGTGAACCGCTGCCCGTGCAGTGCGGTGGCCGTCGCCCGCAGCATGGCCGTCGCCGAGTCGAAACCGGCGATCGCCCGGTCCGGCCGCATCGTGTCAGGTGCACTCATACCGGCAGGGTTTGCCGGACGCGCGGCCCGGCAAACAGTACGCGGATCCTGTATGCGGGTGGCGTCCACGCCGGACCGGGCAACTCAGGAGTTCCACGAGCGGGAAGCCGGTCGGCGTGCTCGGGACGACGCGACGAGCTCGGGACCGACGGACGTCATCGTCGGGGTGACCTCCACCGACATCAGCATTCATCCACCACTGCTGGTTCGTGCCGTTGCCACACCTCCAGATGTCCACCAGTCATGGCCGCGCGCGGTTGCGATTTCCTCGACAACAGCACGGCTCTAGGTAGTGGTGGAGACTCCCCGCCTGTAGCAGGGGATCCTCGGCGTCGGTGGCCCCTCGGCTGTGGGCGTGTCGCCACAGTGCCGTCGCCAGGGTGGGGGAGAGCGGCTGCGCCGGTGGGTGCCGCCCTTCTCCCGCAACAGAACCAGGCAAGGTCCGGATCCAGGTCGCCCAGCCGCAACCGAGTGCACCGCCACGCCGACAGGCCGTTTCCAGGTGCAGGCGCAGCAGCAGCGCATCCAGCGCGACGTCCCGGCCGCCGGCTAGGGCGACCCGGTGGATCTGCGCGAGCTGGGCCGGGTGAGGGCCGGGATCTATCAGGTCTCGGTCCAGGTCAGGCCGCGGTGTCGCGTCTGGTCCGCGGAGGAGGCGACACTGTCGTCAGCCGAACAGCTAAATACTGGTTGGTTTCGTGCAGGCTGGGTATTCGGTGGGAGTGACCACGGACCGCAACCTGGAACGACCGGCCAGCGCCGATAGGGATGACCGGTCGATCACGGAACTCGTCGCGGAACTTTCCGGCCACCTCGGCAGGCTGGCGCGGGCAGAGATCCGGCTGGCACTGGCGGAACTTCGCTACAAGGCGACGCGGGCCAAGCGCGGCGGTGGGATGCTCGGCTTCGCCGGTGTGCTGGGTCTGCTCGGTGCCGCGACGCTGATGGCGGGCGCGGTGCTGGGGTTGGCCACGATGTTCTCGGCGTGGCTGGCGGCATTGTTGGTCGGTCTGGCCGCTGTGCTGCTCGCTGGTCTGCTGGCGCTCGTCGCGCGCTTCCAACTGCGTCGGCTGGGGCCATTGGTGCCGGAGTGGACGGCGATCAGTGTCCGGGAGGACATCGATGCCCTTCGGCGAGCCGCACACCGATGACGGACGAACCGGCGCCTCCGAAATCAGAACTACCGCCGCATCTCGGCGAGCTGATCGCGGAGATCGACAGCGCCAGCCATGACGCGGCGCGGACCATGGCCGCGCTGGTCGGCAAGCTGGACGTGCCCTCACGGGTGCGTAGGGCCACACGCCAGCGGGTGCAGGTGGTACTGGGCGCAGCCGGCTCCTCGTCGACACCCCGGCGCGCGGGGTGGACGGTGCCAGCCCCGGTGACCAGAGTGTGGCCGATCCTGGTTGTCGCCGCAGCGCTGCTGGTGCTCGCTCGCCTGCTGCGACGGCGTCCGGCCAATGCCTCCTGAGGTACCGCTGCGGGTTGTGTACGCAGGATGGCGAGCTGATCGACCCGGGACGGGAGACCTGTCGGCGACCAGGCCATTCTGTGACGGCACAAAACAAAGACGGAAATTCCGTGCGCCCGGCGGCCCGCAGCAGAAGCATCAGGAATAGATCAGGTCGTTGAGGGTGCGGATGGCTCGGTGATAGAGGGCACCGCCGTGTCCGGAGCGGGCGAGTGCGGCACGCGCCGCGTTGGCGCCGGGTCCGCCGTGGACCGCGCCGCCGGGGTGGGCTGAGGCACCTGCCAGGTAGAGCCGGTCGATGGGGGTGTCGGCGCGGCCGAGGCCGGGCAATGGGCGGAAGAACAATTGTTGGTGGATGGCTGAGGTGCCCGCGTTGATGGCACCGCCGACGAGGTTGTGGTCGTGGTGGTGCAGATCGTCAGGTCCTGCGATGTGGCGGCCGCGGATGGCGGAGGTGAACCCGGGTGCGTGTCGTTCGACGATCTGTTCGACACGGTCGGCGGCGCGCCGGATCGTGTCGTGGTCCCAGGTGAGATCTCGGGGGAGGTGCGTGTAGGCCCACGCGGTTTCGGTACCGGCCGGTGAGCGTGTCGGGTCGGTGGTGGTCATCTGGCCCAGGAGCAGGAACGGGTCGTCCGGTACGAGCCCGGCGGCCAGGGCGGAGCCGAATCCGGTCAGTCCGTCGAGATCGGCGTCCAGATGGACCGTGCCCGCTCGGGCCGCGGCGGGGTTGCGCCAGGGGATTGGGCCCGACAAGGTCCAGTCGACCTTGAGCGTGGCGTCGTCCCAATGGAAACCACGCAGGTCGGCCATCAGCCGAGCCGGCAGGTACGAGGTGCCGACCAGGTCCCGGTAGAGAGTCGGTGCGGGGACGGTGGCTAGGACCGCGTGTCGGGCCCGGACCAGCCGGCCACCAGCGTCGGTGACCCCCATGGCTCGGCCGCCCGCGACCAGGACTCTGGTGACCTCACGTCCGCACTCGATGTGCCCGCCACCTGCGGTCAGCCGGCGGACGAGCGCGGCGGTGAGCCGACTGGAGCCGCCCTCGGGCACCGGGAAGCCGATGTCCTGGCCGATCATGGACAGCAGCCAGCCGTAGACGGCGCTGGCGGCCTGGCCGGGACCGAGATCGGAGTGCATGGCGTTGCCGGTGAGCAGGAGCCGGGCGCCCTCGCCGGAGAAGCGTTCCTCGCCGAGAGTCCTCGCCGGCATCGTGACCATCCGCGCCAGCCGCAGCCCGTCGGCGACCCCGAGAGTGCGGGCCAGGCGGAGCCCGGACCGCACGGGTGGGAACGGGGTGAACAGTGCGCCCAGGAGCGGGTCCCTGATGCGGGTCCAGTCCGCGAACTCGGCCCGCCAGGCGTCGGCGTCATCCAGCGCGAACGACGCCACCGACGCCGCTGTCTCGTCGATGTCGCGGGAGAGCACAGCGCAGCGGTCATCCGGTAGCACGTGGGCCAGGACGGCGGGTGCGTGCACCCAGCGCAACCCGTGGTTCTCCAGGCCCAGTCCGCGAAGGATGGGGGACGCGGCGGCCAGTGGGTAGAAGGAGCTGAACTCGTCGTTGTGGAAGCCCGGTTCGATCAGCTCGGCGGTGCGGACGGCGCCCCCCGGTGTGGGGGCGGATTCCAGGACGAGGACGTCCCAGCCCGCGTCGGTGAGCAGATTCGCGGCGACCAGGCCGTTGGGGCCTGCCCCGACGACCACGGCGTCGACGGTCTGCACAGGAGCAGTCACCTGGCCGTCCTCGCCTCCGCGTCGGACGCCAACTGCTCGCGGCCAACGGCGAGATCACCGAGACGGGCGAGCGACTCCAGGTTGCGCGGGCGCAGCAGCAAACCCTGGACCTGGGTCGGGATCAGGCCACCGGGGCCGCGAACGGCCTCCTCGGCCATCACGATCCGCGTCCCGTGACCGCTGTAGGTCGGTGTCAGCGTGAAGCGAATCCGGGCGGCCCCGAACAGCCGCAACTTCGCATCCAGCTCCAGGAAACGGCCTGGTTCCACGGCGACGACCTCAGTGGAGTCCGGAATCTGCACAGGCCATGCGCCAGCGCTGTGGTGGATCCGTGTGCCGACCTGCGGCCAGCCAGGATCCACCTCCCGCACGTGCGAGTTGCCAACCACCCAGCCCGCGTAGGACCAGCCATCGGCGAGCACGGCGAAGACGTTGTCCGGACTGGTGTCCACCTCGTGGCTCACCTCGATCACGGTGTTCTCCCTACGGTCGGCCGCGCACCTGGTTTGCAGGAGTGCGACTCCAGGTGTCGGACAGCGCGCACACCGGGGTCTCTGGTCATGCGAGCCGCGAGAAGTACGGCGTGGTCGTCGACTACCCACCATGGTTCGGGTGCACACACCGTCGGCGACCTCGATGATCTCGTCTTCGGCACACCGTAGTTCGTGGTGCACATGGCGGAAGTGGGAGTCGCCGACCACCCTGGGCCGCATGAACCCAGCCCTCGGCCAGGCCGGCGAAGGGATCGCTCGGGCTGACTGACATGCCGTGCTCACGTCGATCGCGCTGCTCTCCTCATCCGGAGCCTGCCTGGAGACTGCGTCTGATGGCTGGGCACACCCCACCGGACCGAGCGCACGCGGTCGCCGAGACCGTGCAGGTCGGATGGCACCAGCGGTGGACTCCGGGTACCCGCGTCCTCTCGTAGGCCGGCGACGAGTTCGGCCAGCGCCGAAGCCGCGGAACGGGTTGGCAGCCAGCCCAGTTCGCTACGCGCGCGTCCAGTGTCGACCAGCGCCGCGCGGTCGGCCAGCCGAAGCCAGCCAGGATGGATCGGGAGCAGACCGGCGCGCCATGCGCCCCAGGCCAGGCTCAGCACCGCGAGTTTCGGCACGGGCACAGCCCTCCCGCCGACACCGGAGGCCAGTGCCGAGGTGTCCAGCACGTCGCCGGCCGCGAGATTGAACGGGCCACTTGCGCGGTGCAGGAGAATCAGACGGATGGCCTCGGCCACGTCCTCGGAGTGCACCAGTTGCGCCCGCAAGCCAGGCCAGAAGGGCAGCATGAGCCACGGTCGGCCCAGCAGTGACGCCGGGACGAACGGCCCGAGCAGCCAACGGGCGAACTCGCCTGCCGCGGCTCGCTGCACGATCGCGCAGGGACGGATCCTGGCGACCGTGATGTCGGGATGTTCGGCGTCGTATGTGTCGAGTAGCCGCTCGAGACGGGCCTTGCCGAGGCTGTAGGCGCTGCCGGTTATCCCATCGCGCGCCCAGTCCTCCGTGACGCTGGACCAGCGCGGTGCCGCACCGTAGGCAGCGCACGACGATGCGCAGATCAGGTGCGGCACCCCGGCGTCGGCGACCGCTTGCAGCACGTGTTGGCTGCCGGCCAGATTGGTGTGGTCCATCGGCGGCTCGTCAGTGGCGGGATTGATCGACCAGGCCAGATCCACAATGGCGTCGACGCCGACCAGCGCAGTGGCCAGGATCCGTGGTGCGTCGGGCGCACCGATGTCGCAGGACAGCCACGTGGCAGCGTCATACGGCGGCTCGCTCTGGTCCGGTGACCGGCGTGCCACGCCGGTCACCTCCCATCCGCCGTCCGTGTGCAAGCGTCTCAGCAGCGCCGTACCGACGTTGCCGCTGGCTCCGATGACCATGATCCGCACAACAGTGGTATGCCCCCGTCGGATCGGCAAGAAACGGCAGCGACCGGATGAGGTGAGTTGGCGGCCGGTGACATTCGCCAGCGATTCCCGGACGTCCAGAACGCGGTCAAGCCGCGGGGCATCTCAGTGGTCGCCGCCGTTGCTCTTACCGCCGTCTCCTTTGCCACTGTCCTTGCGGTGGTCCTCGTGGGATGGATGCGTCTTGACTTGCTCGGGGGTAGCCGAGACGGCAGGCGCCACGGGTGCCCGCTCGACAACCACGGTGACCGGCACGGAGGCGGTTGGCACGACGGCGTTCGGAACCGCGGGGGATGGGCTGGGAGAGGGGACTGACGCGATAGCCGGT
>DASXYT010000382.1:0-15368 GCA_036502345.1 Pseudonocardiaceae bacterium
AGCCACCGACGACATCATGACGACCGCGTTCACCGAACTGCGTGACGCCCAGGTGTCCGTACAGAAATCGTGTGCGCTGACCGGGACATCCCGAGCCACCCATTACCGGCATGTCAACCCGAAAGGCCCGGTGCATGGTCCATGGCTGCCCCGCACACCCCCGCCAGCCACGCTGACCGACACCGAACGAGCCGCAGTGACCGACCTGCTGACCAGCCCGGCCTACCTGGATCTGGCGATCCCGCAGATCTGGGCCCGGGAGCTGGACGAGGGACGATACTGGTGCTCGATGTCCACGATGTACCGGATCGCCCGCACCGCCGGCCAGGTGTCCGAACGCCGCCGCCTGGCCACCCATCCACCCCGCATACGCCCGGAACTCATCGCGCACGGCCCCAGCGAAGTGTGGTCGTGGGATATCACCGCGTTGAAAGGACCAGCGAAGGGGATCTGGTACAAATGCTACGTCATCCTCGATATTTTCTCCCGGTATGTCACGGGCTGGTTGGTCGCCGCAGCTGAGGACGCGATAGTGGCGAAGGATTTCCTCGCCGAGGCGATCACGCGTAACGGATACGGGCCGCACACGGTCCACGCTGACCGTGGCGGGGCGATGGTGTCCAAACCGGTGTCCGAGCTTCTGACCGATCTCGGTGTTCTGCGGTCTCATTCCCGCCCCCGCACGTCGAACGACAACCCCTATTCAGAGGCACAGTTCAAAACCATGAAGTACGTGCCTGATTTTCCTGATCGGTTCGGGTCGTTAGCCGATGCCCGCGCGTTCTGTGAGGGTTTCTTCCTGGCTTACAACCATGAGCACCGGCATTCCGGGATCGGGATGCACACTCCGGCTTCGGTGCACTTCGGCACGGCTGAACAGATCCGCACGCAGCGCCAGGTCACCCTTGATCGTGCCTACGCCGAGCACCCGGAACGCTTCGCGCGTCGGCCCCGGCCACCGGTGTTGCCCGAGGCGGCCTGGATCAACCAGCCCGCCGGCCAGCCACAACCAGTCCGGTAAGCATCAACTGTCTCATTTGACTTGACAACTACCGCTGTGGCTGATTTCCAGGACTTCCAGTTCTACGGTGACCAGGCTGTCGCTCGGCACGATCTGGCCTCGGTACGTCCAGGCCAGTCGCTCGTTCAGCGCTACCGGTTCGAAGCGCGCATCCGGCAGGTCGACGCCGATGCCTCGCTCGATCATGTACCACTGGAGCAGTTGGCACATGGCCTCGACGCCCAGCGATCCCGGCATCACGGGGTCCTGGAAGAAGTGCGCCTTGAAGAACCACACACCCGGATCGACGGTGATTTCCGCCCGCACGCGGCCGAGGGCCGCCGCACCACCAGTCGGCCAGTAGCCGGTGATGCGGTCGAGCATCAGGTCGGGTGCACGCTCCAGGACCGTGTACAGGGCGGGGAACTCCGGTGCCGGGAGCCGGGCCGGAATGCTGATCGTCGGACCGTCCGAAACCGGGCGAGTAGGGAGGCGCAGTGCGTCGGTGCGCACGTCGACACCAGCCGCCGCCAGTTCCGCGACCACAGTGGACAGTGGCCACAAACCGTTGCCCTGTGCCGCGTCCATGGCAACGGCGAGGTGGTCCCGCTCGCCGAGGATGCGGCGGATCCAGCCAGCGCACTGCGCGCCAGGGCCGTGCTCGATGAACACCCGCACGCCGTCGCGCCATGCCCGTTCGATGACCGCCGGGAAGTCGACCGGCGCTATCGCCTGTTCGGCGAGCGCGTCGGCTGCCGATTCCTCGTCCGGGTGGTACCAGTCGGCGGTGGCCCCCGGTAGAACCTGATGCCCGGCACGGTGGCGCACGGCCGCCGATGCAGGGCGTGCCAACGGTCCCTGACCTCGGCGACCTCCGGCGCGTGCGCGACCAGGTCGTAGTCGATCCGCACACACGCGCCCGGTTCGAGCCGCTTGACGAACGCCTCGCAGGCCTGCCGCTCCCCCGCGATGACGCACGTGCCGGGCGCGCAGATCGCCGTCAGGTGGACGCCGATCTCGTCCCGCACCATGGCCCTGACCTGCTCGGCGTCGGCCGCCACGACGAAGCCGGCCCACTGGTCGCCCACGATGCCGGTGCGCGACCAGTACCGGCGCACGGCCCGCAGTTCACCGCCGAGTTCGTGGGTGAACAGTTCGCTGGCCCGCGCGTCGGCGGCCAGCGCGGTCGGGTCGTTCCACACCCCCAGCGCGACCAGCGCCGCCGACTCGCCGGACGAGTAGCCGATCGACGCGTCGGGCCGGATACCCAGCACCTCCCTGCTGATCCGGGTGTGCAGCCGGGCCAGATAGCCGACGCCGAGGATCTGCGCCAGCGAGTCGGCAGGCCTGCCGTCGCCCCGGTAGGCCCAGGCGGCGAGGTCCACGCCGTCCATGTCGGCCAATATGGGGAACGCCAACATCAGGTCTGCGCCCATCCCGGGATACGCGGCCGAACCCTTCGTGTAGACGAACGCCGTATCGCCGCCCAGCGGAGCCGCGCGGAACGCGACACCGGCCGGCCGAGGTCCGCCCTCGATCAGCCACCGACGGGCGCTCGGCAGTTGGTCTCCGACCACGGCCAGCCGGGCAGAGCCGGTCAGCACATCGGGCAGGTCGGCCGCGGAGTACACGCGCACCTCGGGTGCCGGCACCGGCGACCAGGGTTCGGCGTCCGCCGCCCGCAGCCGGACCCGGTGTGGTGCCGCGCCGAGCACGCCCGTGACGGCGTCGGCGGTGGTGGCGGTCGGCCACGGCGCGGCGCCCTGGCCGCTGCGCGGTAGCGCCCGATGCCGCAGCGCGAGTGCCGCGCTCGCCACGGCGAGCAGACCACGGGCCGCGTGCGGCGCCCCGAGCAGGTCAGCGGGGTCGAAGTCGCCACCGTCGCCGATGACGAGGTCCGGGCGACCGCTGCCCACTTGTGGACCGACCAGGGCGAACACCGGGTCACCATCGGCCCGGGCGTCGGCCAACCGCTTCACGACGAGGATCACAGCAGCGTCTGCAGGCTGCGCCGTGCTGCCGAGTTCCGCGGCAGCGGCGCGGTGCACGGGCTCGTCGGACAGGTCGACGGCACCGACGACGGCGGCATCGATCTCCCCGGCCCGCAGGGCCCGCACGGCGAGGTCGAGGGCGACCGAGCCGGAGGCTTCCTCGGCGCAGACGGCAAATGCCGGGCCGGCCAGGTCGAGTTGGGCGCCGATCCGGTTCGCGGCGATGTTGGCCATGCTGCCCAGCACACGGGCCGCCGTGAGCGTCGGGCTGACCGCCCCGCCTGCCGGCGTGGCAGGCCAGGCGTCCAGGCGCTGCCCGGCCGTTGGCCATCTCACCGGCCACGTACGGAAAACGGATGCCGTGGTCCCGGGTGAAGGACCGGTCCCCCAGCCATTCGGGATACATCGGCGGCAACGAGCCGAGCACGTCGAGGCCCTCCGCCCGCAGACTCACGCCGGGCTCGTAGCCCTGCCCGCCCTGGACGACGTACAACGGTCTGCGCAGCTCACGGACAGCCGCGAGAATTCCTGCCGGGGTGAACGCGACCGCTGTTCCTCCGGAGCGAGATGCGTCCAACGACACTTCCACGGGTTGCCATGTGCACGCGCCCCGCCGGCACGCCGCGACAACGGTAACCCAGTCACCTGAGGCGGATACCGCGATTTCGGGAAGTCATCAGGCAACTCACCGGACCACATTCGGCCGCGGCACCGTCAGTCGAGCAGGACCTCGCCGTTCTTGACCGAGAACTCCTGGGCGGTCAGCGGCCGGGTAGCGGGGCCTGCCTTGGGCGAACCGTCGACGATGCTGAACTTCGCGCCGTGACACGGGCACACGATCAGGCCGTTCTCCACTTTGTTGACCACGCAGCCGAGGTGGGTGCACGATGCGCTGAAGCACTTGAAATTGCCCTTTGTCGGCTGGGTGATCACGACTCCGTGGCTCTTGTCGATCACGCCACCGCCGACCGGGACCGACGATGTCTTGCCGATTCCGAACTCGGCGAACTGGTCCCCACTCGCGGCGGCGGCCGGTGGCACCCCGGTCGTCGGCACGGCCTTGGCGGGCGATGTGGCCCCGGTCGCGCCCGGCTTCGTGGTCGCTCCGGGGGTACCTGGCGTCGGTCCGGTCGCTGGGGCCGCCGCCTTCGGGCTGGCCGTGCTGCACGCGGCCAAACCGGCTCCCACAGCGACAACGGTGCCCGCGATCGCAGCGCCACGCACCAACTTGCGGCGGCTGACCTGGACCGGCTGCGGCTCCTGTTCGCTCGTTGCCACGCCGTCTTCCGGCTCGACACCACCGACCAGGTTCGACGGGGTGGTGTCTTCCACCTGGCGAACTGTCGTCATGTCGAGTTCCTCACGTTAGCCTTTGACCGAACCGCGATCCGCGTCCCTGTGGCCCGAGGCTTGCACACGACTTGTGTGGTGAGATCCCCAAATTGGAGGGTCGCCACGTCCTCCATATCAGGCTGGAAAGAGCCGTTACCTGTCGGTGACACAAGATTTCGCATCGATTCGTATCCGCTGCGGCGGTAATCCGATCAACAAGGCATCGGACCGATCGCCGCCCCGTGCCCGCGCTGTCACCGGCCCGTCGGGGGTCGGCACGTCCGGCTGCAACGGCAGCACCCCGGACGACGACAGCCCTGCCGCGCGTAGCCGCCGCTCGACGGTCTCCGCGTCGCCGCAGCCGAAGGAACAGCCGTGCAGGCCCTCGTACTCGGCGATCAGCGGCGGATGCGCCACGGATCGACCGAGCCGTCCCCGAACAGGCCGAGCAGTTCCAGGTAGGTCCGGCCGAACAGTGCGCACCGGTTGCCGGCGCCCATCGGTTTGCGCTCGCCACCCGGGCGGTCGGAGCCCATGAGACGAAGGCTGCTGTCACACTGCGGTTCATTCCAGCCATCGAGGGCTGCCTGATGGATTCCGATATGACTCGGCGGGCGGTGGTGGAATCCGTCTCAGGCTGGATCGGCGGCCTTACGCAGCCTGGAGCGCAGCACCCGGCGGGCCGCGGGGCCGAGATCCTCGATCACCTCGACGAGTGCGCCGAGTTGGGCGATGGCGGCCGCGGCCTGGTTCGCCCCGGTCCGGTCGACGCCGAACCGGTGGTTGACGACCCGGACGTCGATGCGGAACCGGCCGAGATCGTCGTCATAGGACTCGCGGACCTCGGCGGCGCCGGTGACCAACGGAGGGATGCGGCAGCTGAGCTGGCCCTCGTGGAACCGCTGCTCCCCCGACCGGATCAGCAAGGCACCGCGGTCGTCCACGGACAGGTGCAGGTCGACGGCAACGTGCTGGTGGGTGCCGAGGTAGTCCACGACCAAGCCGCGTTCGGGACGGTAGATCATGGTCGCGTCCCAACGCCTCGGCACGCCGAAGTCGAACGTGCGGACGAAGGTCACGGTCTCCCGGCCGAGCGAGTCGCGATAGGCGTAGTTGTCGATCCGGAACCCGACATCGGTCCCCTCGGACGGGAGCAGGATGTGTCGTTTGGCGCCCAGCCACAGGAACGGCCGCGTGAAGCCGCGTCCGTGCCACACCCGTTCCATCGTCCCGGTGCCGATACACGCGACGCCGTCGGCGCCGGGCCGCCGGAGTGGAGGCCAAAGGCGGAGCGAACAGGCCGATGACGGTCACCGCCAGGGCGAACCCGACGGACAGGCACCACCAGGCCACCGCGGCCGGCTACAGCGCCATCTGTATGAGGAAATCCGCGAATGCCGCTCCTGCCGCCGGCGTGCTGGGGATGGTGTGGCCACTGGAATGTTCGAACACGACCGGGGACTCGAACTGCGCGGCCAACGTCCGCGAGTCAGCGGTCGCCACGGTCGGATCCGGCTGGGACATCATGTGCAACGAGGGCAACGTGAAACTGTCCTTTGTGGCGAACAGCTCCGCATGCATCGGCGAATCGCTGCGGAATCCGCTGGCCAGCACAGCGAACTCGAACGACAGCGGCCGCCGCTCACTGACCCGGCCGTCCGGTGCGCGCAACCCGACCAGGAGTGCGGTCAGGGCAGCACCCTGACTGAAGCCGAACACCCCGTCGAAGTGCGGCTCCCGTTGGAACAGTTCGACGGCCCAGTCCCGAGTTCTTTCCCAGCCCCGGAAATTCAGGTGCCACCAGCCGAAGTCGCCGTCTGCCAACGAGGGCGCGTCCACGCACGCCAACTCGACCGGGACATCCAGGTCGCGCACCAGCGGCGCCAACTGACCACGGAGGCCGTCACCGCTGCCGTGATAGCCGTGCAGGCAGAGCAGCCGAATTGTGTGCATGGTCACTCCAACGATGCCAGTTCGCCCGCGATGTTCGCCTTGGCCGGCGTCTCCCACCGCTCGCGTGCGGCGGCAGTCGCATACAGCGGTACCCGCGCCAGCAGGCCGGACAACACCGCCGTCCGCCCGGTGCGCCACGCTTCGTCGTCGAACGCGGCGTACTCCTCGCGCACCGCGACGCGATACCGGTCGTACACGGCCTGCTCGGCGCCGAGGATCGCCAGATCGGCGTCGAGCAGGGCCAGCGCGGTGAGATCGCCCGACGGTGCCGTGTGCGCCAGTGTCGCGAGCACCAGCGCCTCCACCCTGACCACCTGCGCCTCGTCGACGCCGGCCCGCACCAGCCAGTCCCGCGCCCATGCCGCGCTGGCCCGCTCGTCGTGGCCGGGCTGCCCTTGGTAGACCACGTCGTGGGCACAGGCGGCGAGCGTGAGCACAGCACACTCGACGAGCGGCAGATGCAGGTCGTCGGCGAGCAGCGCCGAGTCCCGCAACACCGCCTGGATGTGTTCGCCGGTGTGATAGCGGCGATGTGGTTGCGCGTAGCAGGCCGTGAGTTCCAGAGCGGCTGCCCGAGCCACCCGCTGGTCACCGCCGAGCAGGCTCACCGCACGCGACCACAGGTCCTCCACCACGTCATCCTGGCAGACGATCACGCCGAAGCGACCGGGTGGTGACCCGCCACACCCAGGCGGTGTCGTGCGGTCAGCAGGTACCGAGCATGCTCGCCAACGCGCTGCGTTCCGCCGACGTGACCGTCAGCTTGAACACGGACTTGATGTGCGTGTACATCTCCGAGTACGTACACCAGAACGCCTGGCTCGGCGGCATCCACTGGTCCGGTGACCGGTCGCCCTTGGACTCGTTGTCGGAGGCGTCCACAGCCAACAGTTGCGGATCGGTCAGGTCGTTGGCGAAGGCCTGTCGCTGCGCCGTGGTCCAGGACGAAGCGCCCGTCCGCCACGCGTCACCGAGCGGGACGATGTGGTCGATCTGCACCTTCGACGAGACGGTGATCGTGGTGCCGTTGTAGGGGCTGACCCAGTGGCCCGCCGTGGGTTGACAGTTCGTGCCGACCGTGATGCCGACGCCGTCCCGTTTCAGTACTTCTTCCCGCGTGTCACAGGTGCCCTCGATGTTGATCCAGGTGGGGAACTCGTCGCGCGAATAACCGGTCATCGATCCGTCCGGCGCGACAGTGAGCTTGTTCAGCTGGGTGAGCGCGGCACTCGCGCTGGGAATTCCCGGCGGCAGCGCGTTGGCAGCCACGGTCAGCCCGACCAGCGCGATAATGCTCAGTAATAATGGAATCAATATCCTGCGAATACCCCGACCGGTAACCACGTGACCTCCATCGCCCGAGTTGTTTCAGAACATCGCAACCCTGACGCGAGAACACCGACCGAGGCAATACCATCGGTGACGCCTTAATTAACTACCACTTAACAGTCGTGCCATTCACAGATGTGAAACGGCTAATTGTCAATAAATACCGGCGAACGGCGGTGGCCGGTCAGCGATGATCGTCGGTCAGCCGCCGAGTGCGGCCCAGGATCAGCTTGAGCAGCCGCAGGGCGCGGGCCCTGCGCCCGGCGTCCGCGGACCACACGTACACGGCGGAGAGGGCACTGAACGTGGCGCTGGTGATCAACGCGGCGAGGCCGATGTCCTGCATGTCGAGTCCGCCTTGCCGGGAGTCGGTGGGGTTGACCCCAGCGTTGCCGTCCTCGGGCTCAGGGCCATCATGGCCAGACCGGGTGACACGCTGGGCGAGCTTCGCGAGCGCCTGCAGCGACTGCATCGCGACAGCGGCGAGCCGAGCACACGCGAGATCGCGCGCCGGACCAGCAGGGCGATCAGCCACACCACCGTGCACGTGGTGCTGCGGTGTGCGAAAGTCCTCGGTGGGGACAGTTGGAGCTGGTCGTCGAGGCGTTGGGCGGCGACGCCGAGGAATTTCGCACGCTGTGGGTGGCCGATCGCGACGCGGCGGACCAGCCGGGCAGCGCATCGCGGGGGCAGCCGACCGATCCCGGGTTCCGGGAGGCAGGGTCGCCGCTGACCGGCCACACCAGCACGATCGGCGCGCTCGCGTTCCACCCCGACCGCGATCTCCTGGCATCCGGGGCCGCCGACCGCACGGTTCGGTTGTGGGATCCCGAGGCGGGTCGCCAGATCGGCGCGGCGCTGGCGGCCCCCAGTCCGATTCACGCCGTGGCATTCCACCCTGACGGGCATCTGCTCGCGAGCGGCCACTCCGACGGAGTCATCCGGCTGTGGGACCCGGACAACGGCCAACCGGTCCGCGAGTTGGCGGGCGAGCAGCACGTCAACGACCTGGCATTCCGCCCTAACGGGACGATGCTCGCGGCGGGCACGTCCGCCGGTGTCCGGCTGTGGGATCCGCAGACCGGCATTCCGCCCGACCCACCCGTGTACTACGCCAACTCCGTTCGCGCGGTGGCGTTCCACCCCGACGGGCACCTGCTGGCCGCACCCCGGCGGCCACCTGCTCGCGACCGGCGGCTACGGCGACAGTGTGCAGTTGTGGGCCCAAACCGCACCACACGTCCGGCCTTCGTCGCCGGCCCAGGCCCGGCTGCGTCGCCTGCGACTGGCCAACGCCGCCCTGCGCGAGCAGGTGATCGCCGAACAACAACGCACCGAGCGACTGTTCCTGTCCGCCGCCCACACACCACAAGTCGATTTCGGCGCCACCGTGGCGGTGGCGTTCCAGACGGAATGTGCCGGTGCACTGCGCTACGGCGACATCCTCGCCACCGCGAACACCGACCACGCCATCAGCCTCTGGAGTTCCAGCACCGGCAGCGGCGTCGGCGGCCGATTGCTGGGCCATACCGGCAGGATCAACGCGATGGCCTTCGACTCGAAGGACCGCGACATACTCGCCAGCGTCAGTGACGACGGCATGCTGCGGTTCTGGCGTTGTCAGTCCAGCCAGGTCCTCATCGACACCCGGACCGGCCACTCCGGCCCGATCAACGATCTCGCCTTCAAGCCCGGTGACAGCGCTCGCCTGGTGGCCGTGGGCGACGACGGCGCATTGCTGTTCTGGTACCGCAAGACGCCCGAGCCGGTCACCGAACCGCTGATCGGCCACCGTGGCCGGTCAACACGGTCGCCTTCTCGTCGCGCGTGGACGTCGTGGCCACCGGAGGTGCGGACCACACCATCCGGCTGTGGAACGCGACCATGGACACACTGCTGGACGGGCCGTTGACCGGCCACGACGGTGGTCTTCGACCCGGCTGACAGCGACGTACTGGCCTCCCTGGGTGCCGATCACGTCGTGCGGATCTGGGACTGGCAGGCCCGAAAGGCGAGGGTCCTGTCCGTGACAGGCGCGGCCACCGCCATCGCCTTCCATCCGGATGGGCGCGTGCTCACGGTCGTCGACAAGGACGGCATGGCGTGGTTTGTAGATCCGGGCCGGCGAACGGATCCTCTACCGCATGCGCGTGACCGACACCGGCACGGTTACCGGGATCGCGTTCCGCGCGGACGGCTTTCTCCTCGCCACCACATGTGCCGACGAGACTGTGGGCCTGACGTCGATCGATGTCGATCCATCGCCTGCCGCAGCCGGGGCATGAACAGTCGGTTGTCGTCGCGCAACGGACCGAGCGATCAACGGGTGGCCGTTCTCGCCAGCATCGAACACGTTGGTGGGGCACACGTCGACGTAGCGCGGCCCAGGCGGCGATGTCGTTCTTGGACAATGCCTGCCTCGGCGCGTTCGTCAGCAGGAAGGTGATCTCCACCGACCAGATCTCGGCCGCGCTGACCGATATCTGGACAGCGGTCAGCCTGCTTCTACGTCCACGCCGGCGTCGTCGAGCAGACTGCGGGCCTCGGCGAGTTGGCCCTCTGCGACCAGGACGCGGCTCGTGACGGCGCCGATCGAGCCGTCGATCACGCTCATGTGTGAGTCCGTGGTGCTGTGTTCGATGTCCGCGTCGGTCAGGAGTGAGGTGACGAACGAGATCAGTACGGAGTCGTTGGACCGGACAAGCTCGATCATGGTTACTCCCAGCGGTCGGTCGTGCGTGTCACCCTAGCCGGACCTCACCCGGCTCGTAGGTGGTCGTGCAGCGCCTTGGCCACCCTGGACATCAGGGCTTCCTCGGGCTGGAGCACGGCGGGCACCGGTCGACTCGGTCAGCGCGGCCACCCCGTAGGCGCTGCCGTCCTGGTGTCGCGCCACGCCGATCTCGTGCCGGAGGTTGAGCAGGGTGCCGGTCTTGGACGACCACCGCGTCGCATCGGACGCGAAATCCGGTGTGATGCGGTGACGAAGGACGTTGTGGGACATCAGTTCCCGCACCAGGACGCACACCTCGTCGTCGATCTTCGACGGCGTCCACAGTGCCTGCAGCAGTGCGACGTACGCGCCGGCCGAGCCGGAACTGGCTCTGGTCGTGTCCAGCAGCGGCACCTCGTGGCCTCGACCGGCCGTGGTCGCGCCGATGGCAAGTGAGTGGGCCAGGTACGCCTGATCAGGGTCGAAGCGCTCCGCCGGCGTGTCGGTCAGCTCGTCCAGCGAGTGTCGGACGGTGATCCCCTGGACGTCCCAGGCACGCAGCAGTGACGTCACCTGATCCGGTGGGGTCAGCCCGAACAGGGCGTCCGACGCCGTGCCGTCGCTGATCGCCACCGACAGATAGAGCAGGTCGTCGATCGCGATCCGGACCGGATGGCGGAACCTGGTCAACCCGGTCGGACCCGGTGCGGTGGCGCGGCCGGGCTCGACCTCCAGTTGGGCCGCGCCGTCCAACTCGCCGATCCGGATCCGCTCCAGCGTCGCCGCCGCCAGCGGGACCTTCACCAGGGAGGCGCTGGGGAACTCGATGTCCGGGTCGATGCCGATCTCCACGCCGGTGCGCAGGTCGCGGACCAGGAACGAGCCGCGCAGGCCGCCCTCGGCAAGTTCGGCGCGGAGCCGGTGCAGCAGTGCGACTCGGGTCATGATTCGTCCTCCACCAGAGCGTCGAGGCAGCGGACGATTCCCGAACCGAGGCGGGTATGGATGCGTTCGGCGTCGTCACCGAGGGCTGCGGCGATGTCGAAGCCACGGGCCAGGTCGAGCTCACCGATGGGCCGCCAGTACAGCTCCAGCTCAGTGGCTTGCGCGGCGGAACACAGCAGCAGGTCCGACGACGTGTAGAGGGCGGCGACGGCGCTGGTCAGCGAGTCGGCCACGGCGACCTGGGCCGGAGGCAGCCCCACGGCGTCCCGCACGCGCAGCACCCTGTCGCGCAGGTGCGGCACGTCGTCCTCCTGCTGGATCCAGACCCGACGCGGCGCCCGGCCGGAGCGGCCGGCACGCAGCGTGTCCAGGTAGATCACGCTCGCCTGCGGATCGCCCCCGGCAGCCAGACCGAGCGGCACGGTCCACACCGCCATGTCCTCGGGCTCGGCAGTGATCGCGGCGCGGACGTCCTGGGTGCGGACCAGTTCGGCCCGCTCCCCCGGCGCCGCCGGCCGGAACTCCAGGAAGATGCCGTGCACGCGCGCGTCGGCGTCGGGTTCGGCCAGCGCACGGGTGGTACAGGTGTCGGGGACCGCCAGCAGCAGCGGCCGCAGTTTCGCGCGCTGGGCGTCATGCTCCATGGCGTCGGCGAGATGCACCAGCCGCTTGGCGGACAGCAGCATGTCGCGCCCGAACGGCGTGAGCCGGACGCGGTAGGCGGAGCGGTCGAACAGGCGCTCGCCGAGGTGGCGTTCCAGCGCGGCGACCCGGCGGCTCGCGACCGGCTGCGGGATGTGCGCGGCGGCCGCACCCGCCGTGAAGGTCCACAACCAGACATGCCAATACGACATCAGAACGGTCGTTGGCGTCTTGGGCAGCATGAACCGGTCTCGTGAGACTGGGCTACGGACCTGATCACCTTCGAGAACGGAGCATGATGATCTCCCGGCGGACCCTGCTCGTTGGCGCGTTGGCACTCCCACTGGCCGCATGTGCAGCCCCGACCCGCGCAGCGCCTGCGTCGACCTCGACCTCGCGCACTCCGCAGGTCGACACCGCGGCGGCCGACGCGCGGTTCGCCGCGCTCGAACGGAAGTATCGAACCCGCCTCGGTGTCTACGCGGTGGCGACCGACAGCGGAGCATCGCTGTCCTACCGGGCGGACGATCGGTTCGCGTTCTGCTCCACCTTCAAGGGGCTCGCGGCAGCGGCCGTCCTGCACCGGAATCCGTTGTCCCATCTGGACACCAGGGTCGCCATCACGAAGGCGGACGTCAACTCGATCTCACCGATCACCGAGAAGCACATCGGCTCCGAGATGACCATCCGGGAACTGTGCGACGCCGCCGTCCGCTACAGCGACGGCACCGCGGGCAACCTGCTGATGCGCGACATCGGCGGCCCGGCCGAACTCACCGCCTACCTGCGCGGCCTCGGCGACACGGTCAGCAGGATGGACCAGTACGAACCGGCCCTCAACCGGGACGCCCCCAACGACCCGCGCGACACGACGACGCCCCGCGCGATCGCCGCGGACTACCGGCAACTGGTGCTCGGCGACGCGTTGCCGGCGGACAAACGAGCCATCCTGACGACCTGGCTGAAGACCAACACCACCGGTGCGCAGGACGTCCGGGCCGGTGTGCCCAGGAGTTGGACCGTGGCCGACAAGACCGGCCACGGCGACTACGGCCGCGCCAACGACGTCGCCATCGCCTGGCCACCGAACCGTGCGCCGCTGGTCATCGCGGTCATGTCCGACCGGGCGGGCTACGACACCCCGGTCCAGGTGGCGATCATCGCCGAGGCCGCCGAGTACGTCTCGACCGCACTGTGAAGGTCGGGTGGACAGCGTGCGACAAGGATCTGACAAGAGGACACATCCAGAATTGGCATCACTGTTCTTCGGCGGTGCGCCCTGCCGACGCTCCGTGACCGAGCCAGACACGCTCCGTCGCGGTGGTCAACCTCGCCCCCGAACTTTCCCCTACACCTGGCCGCGCGGGCGACCACTGGGCAGCGCCGCGCGCTAAACCCTTGGCATGCGTCCCGGCCAGCGAGATCGAGAGTGCGATCCGTGGCAGTTCACGCTGTTGGACAGTGTCAGCGCACGTCGGAACGACACGGACATCGCGCTCGGCCCGCCACAGCGACGAGCTGTCCTGGCAGTGCTGTTGGTCAACGCGGGGTGCGCGGTCGGCTCGGAGGCGCTCATCGACGCGGTGTGGGGCAACCGCCCGCCCGGTAAGGCGCCCGCGACACTCCAGGTGCACGTGTCCGCGCTGCGGCGCGCGCTGGAGGCCGACCGCAAGCCGCACGAGCCCAGCAGGGTGATCAGGTCGGTCGACCGCGGCTACCTGGTCGATCCCGACCACATCGAGTTGGACGTCTTCCGGTTCCGCAGGGAGATCGCCGAGGCCGACCAGGCCCGTACGCGGGGTGACCTGGTGCGCGCGAGCGAACTGCTGCGGTCGGCGCTGACCGTCTTCCACGCCGTTGCGCTGCCCGGCCTGCCAGGGCCGTTCGCCGCCCAGCAGCGCGACATGCTGGTCGAGCAGCGGCTCAACGCCTATCTGGACCTGGTGGAGCTGAACCTGCTCAACCAGCCCGACACGATCGTTGAGCACGATCTCACCGAACTGCTCGCAGCGCACCAGTACCACGAGCGGCTGTTGGCGATGCACATCCGGCTGCTGCACCACAACGGCAGGCGGGCGGACGCGCTGGCCGCGTACGCCCTCGCGCGCCGGACGCTGATCACCGACCTCGGCGTCGAACCGGGCGCCGAGTTGCGGCGCCTGCAGCAGCGGCTGCTGGTCGGCGACGCCGGTGGGCCGGTGACCGCACCTCGGCTGGTGGTCGGGCAGCGCCCGGTGACCACCACCGAACCAGAGCTGGGTCGCCCACCCCGACAACCGTGGCTGTTGGGCCAGGATGGGGTGCTGGCCGAACTGATCGACGCCCTGACCAGGCCGGTCGGCCGTAACGCGCCCGTTGTGGTGCTGCACGGCATGGCGGGCATGGGTAAAACCGCGACAGCGGTGTGGGCGGCCCAGGAGACGACCGACCGATTCCCGGGTGGTCGCTTCTTCCTACCGGCCGACGCGGATCCCGAACACAGCGCCGCGGTGCTGCGCAGAGTGGAACGCGCCGGAGGGGCACTGCTGATCATCGACGACGTCACGCCAGCCGCCGACGTGCGGCCCGAGCTGCCACTCAGCCCGGATGTGACGGTGTTGATCACCAGTCGGTCCCGGTGCAGGCTGCTACCACTCGCACGGCGGATCGGACTTCCGCCGCTGCGTCGGGACAGTGCGGGAGAACTGTTCCGAATCGTGGTCGGGGGGCAGCGCTGCGACCGGGAACCGGACGCGGTGGAGCGTTTGGTGTCCGCGTCGGCCGGCGTTCCGAGTGTGCTGTTGTCACTCGCGGATCTGTTGTCCAGGCGACCGGAGTGGTCGATCGCCGACTACGCCGACCGGCTGGACGACGACGGTGACTGGTCCCTGGACGTGCATCTGCGGCCGTTGTTCGACCGTGGCTACGCGGAGCTGGACCAGTTGCAGGCCAAGGTGTTCCGGATGGCGGCGCTGTCCGATCACCGGTTGCCGACGGCCGGGTCGATCGCCGCGATGACCAACTGGCCCGCCGAGCGGGTCGCGTTGCTGCTGGAGGACCTGGTCGACCGGAGCATGCTCGAGGGGCGAGCGCTCGGGGAGTACGAGTTCCCGCCGCTGCTGCGCCGCTACGGCCTGGAACGGGCGTTGCGGGTGGAGACGGCCGACGAACTGGCCGCGGCCCTGCAGCGGCTGGCCGCGCATGTCGCGGGGACGACTGCGGGGACGACGGGGAAACCGAGCTTGCGGCGGCACGGGTCGGACGCCGCATGATCGGCCGGGGGGTGTCGGGGGGCCGGGGGGTCGGGGGGGGTTGGACGCCGTGCTTGGGGAGCACGGCGTCCAGGAACGGTCGGGGGGCCGTTGGGGGCTGGTCGCCGTGGTTGGGTACCACGGCGACCAGGTACGACCGGGGGGTGTCAGGGGGTTGGTCGTCCTGCTGGCGGAGCAGGGCGGTCAGGAACGGTCAGGCGGGGTCGCCGTGC
>DASXYT010000383.1:0-6687 GCA_036502345.1 Pseudonocardiaceae bacterium
CCAGATCAACATGACCACGCCCACGGCCTCGATCACGGCGACCTACGGCGACGACAAGGCCGCCGTCACGGACGTGCTCGCCAGCGCCGGCCTACCCGCGGCCACGCCCAAGCCCACGACGCCGGCCCTCACGCCGCACGCCCTGGCGGCAGTCGCCCAACTGCCGGTCACCGCGACCGACAGCACCGGCCAGGGCTTCGACGCCTGCGAGGCGCCCACCTCGGCCGTGCTGGCGGCGTGGAAGGCCGGCGGTGCGCCGTTCAGCACCATCGGGATCTACATCGGCGGCGAGAAGCGGGCCTGCGACCAGCCCAACCTGACCGCCTCCTGGACCACGGCCGTGTCGGCCGCAGGCTGGCACTTCATGCCGATCTGGGTCCCCCTGCAGGCCGAGTTCAACCAGATCACCAATGCGCAGTCCGAGGGCACCAAGGATGCCGACAGCGCGATCACCAGCGCGCAGGCGCTGGGCTTCGGGGTGGGCAGCCTGCTCTACGAGGACATGGAGGGCTACAGCGCGGGCCAGCGCGGGCCGGCCATGGCCTACGGGGCCGCTTGGACGGCCGAACTGCACAAGCGCGGCTACCACTCGGGCATCTACAGCAGCGCCAACAGCGGCATGGCCGATCTCGCGCACAACTACGGCGGCCTGAGCACGCCCGACGCGGTCTGGATCGCGCACTACAACAACGTCGCCTCCACCGACGAGGCGACGCTGCCGGCCGGTGACTTCGCCCTGCACCAGCGGGCGCACCAGTACGCCAGCCCGGGCAACACCACGTTCGGTGGCCAGACGATCAGCATCGACGAGGACTTCTCGGACATCGCCCTGTCCGGTACGCCCATCACCACGCCCGGCAGCGGCCTCGTGCCAAGGGCGCCTGCCCGGTTGCTGGACACTCGGTCGGCCGTTGGCGTGAAGACGAAGACCCCGCTGGGCGCGGGCCAGAAGCTGACGCTCCAGGTGACCGGCCCGAACGGCATCCCGAGCAGCGTGACCTCGATGGTCCTGAACGTGACCGTGACCAGCCCGACGACCACCAGCTACCTGAGCGTGTTCCCGGACGGCGACGCGCTACCGACGGTGTCGAACCTGAACTACACCAGGGGCCAGACCATCGCGAACCTGGTCACGGTGCCGGTGATCGACGGCGCGATCACGTTCTACAACCACGTCGGCTCGGTGCACGTGATCGCCGACCTGTTCGGCTACTACACGACGGCAGGCGGCCAGACGTACCACCAGGTGACGCCGACCAGGGCACTGGACACACGTAGTGGCACCGGAGCCCCCTTCGGTCCGCTGGACGCCAATGCGTCGATGACGCTCACGGTGGCCGGGGTGGCCGGTATCCCGGCGAACGTCTCCGCGGTGATCATGAACCTGACCGCGGTCAGCCCGACCGCCAACAGCGGCTACCTCACCGTCTACCCGAGCAACGCGCTCGACGTGCCGACGGCGTCGAACCTGAACTTCACCAAGGGCCAGACGATCTCCAACCTGGTGACCGTGCCGGTCACCAACGGCTCGGTGAACATCTACAACCACATCGGCAAAACGACTGTGCTCGGCGACGTCCTCGGCTACTACACGCCCGACCTGTCCGCGCAGTTCACCCCCACGACACCCGCTCGCCTCCTGGACACCCGCAACGGGACCGGTAGGGCGGGCAAGGTGGGCGCGCTGGGCGTCAACAGCACGCTGAAGCTCGCGATCGCCGGCACCGACGGGATCCCGGCCAGCGTGTCGGCCGTCGTGCTCAACGTGACGGCGATCAGCCCCACGTCGGCCAGCTTCCTCACGGTCTACCCGGACAGCGAGGCACTGCCCAACGTGTCGAACCTGAACTTCGTCAAGAACCAGACGATCCCCAACCTCGTCGTCGTGCCGGTCGTCAACGGCTCCGTCGACTTCTACAACCACGCCGGCACTGTCGGCGTGACGGCTGATATCGCCGGCTACTACAGCGGCTGAACGGAGAGATGACCGTCATGACGAGATCCTCAGGCAGACCCCGGCAGAGGTGGCTGACCACAGCGGCCATCCTGACCGCCGCGGTGGCGCTACCCGCCGCCGGTGTGACCGCGTTCGCCACCACGGCGAACGCGGCGACACCGACCACGGTCGGCACAGCCCCGGCCGTGCCGCACACCGCGGTCGCGATGGGCGCCACCACCGCCAGCAAGACGCTGACGATGGACGTGGAACTGGCACCGCGTAACTCGGCCGCGTTGAACGCGTTCGTGCAGAGCGTGTCCGACCCGCACTCGACCAACTACAAGCACTACCTGGCGAAGGGCGAGTTCGCCTCGGCGTTCGGCCCGACGCAGGCCACCATCGACGCGGTCACCAGCCAGTTGCGCGCCGACGGCCTGGCCGTCGGTCCCGCGACGCCGGACGGCCTGACCGTCCCGGTAACGGGCACGGTCGCGCAGGTGTCCTCGGCGTTCGGTACCGGCTTCAGCAACTACAAGCTGGCCTCCGGGAAGGTCGCGTACGCCAACACCAGCGCACCGAAGCTGCCCGCCTCGGTGGCCGGCTCGGTGACCGGCATCGTGGGCCTGAACAATCTGGTGACCACCACGTCGCACGCGATCCAGTCGCACAAGACGGGCACCGTGTCGGCGGCCGCCATCAAGGCCGACGCGACCACGCCGAAGTCCAAGGGCGCCACCATCTGCGCCCCGGTGCAGCAGGCGGCCACCAGCTTCGGCCTGACCGACCGGCAGAACTACTGGGAGCCCGGTGCGCTCTCGGCCAGCGGCGTCTACAACACCTCGCAGCTCTACACGTCCTACGGCAACGTCGGTGCCGGTGTCTCGGTCGGTGTCTTCGAACTGGAGAACGTCGACCTGACCGACATCGCCAACTACCAGGAGTGCTTCGGTAGCCACGCGGCTGTCTCCGTGGTCAAGGTGGACGGTGGCTCGACCGCACCGGTGACCCACGTGCCGGACGCCAACGGGGGCATCGAGGGCATCGAGACCACGCTGGACATCGAGAGCATCGCCGGTATGGCACCCGGTGTCTCGATCATCGACTACGAGGGCCCGGACGCCCCTGTCGCCACCGACCAGCAGGTGCTGGACACCTATCAGCGGATGGTCACCGACGACGCCGTGCAGGTGATCTCGACCAGTTGGGGCGGCTGCGAGGCGGCCATCCAGGACGACGACCCGGCCTTCGGTGTCGGTGAGACGAACGTGCTGGCCGCTGCCGCTGCGCAGGGTCAGAGCATCCTCGCGTCGTCCGGCGACAGCGGATCGGTGGACTGCGACCCGTTCGGCACCGGTGCCGAGAACGCAGCGCTGTCGGTGGACATGCCGGCCTCGCTGCCCTTCGTGACGGCGTCCGGTGGCACCAGCATCGTCGGTGCCGGTACGCCCGTGCCGACCACGTGGAACAACCCCGAGGACGCCAACTTCTTCGCCGGTGCCACTGGTGGCGGCGTCTCGGCGATCAACCAGCTCTCCGGTGCGGCCAACTACCAGTCGGGCGTGCAGGGTGCCGGGTACTTCGACGCCTGCACGGCCGCTGCCGGAGCGACCTGCCGGCAGGTGCCTGACGCATCGGCGCTGGCAGATCCGCGTGAAGGCTTCATGATCATCTTCGATCACGACGCCGCCAACACGGAAATCGGGTTCGAGCCCGTCGGTGGCACCAGCCTCGCTGCGCCGCTGCTGGCCTCGTTCACCGCGCTGGCCGACGCCAGCACCGGGTGTGCCGCCAACGGTGCCGCCGGTCAGCTGAACCCGGCGCTGTACGCCAACCCGAGCGCGTTCACCGACGTCACCACCGGGAACAACGTGCTCGACGGCACGACCAACACCAGCGGCCTGTACTCCGCCGGTGTCGGCTACGACCTGACCACCGGTCTCGGTACGCCGAAGGCACCGAACATGGTCGAGGCGCTGTGCAACCAGCCGACCACGGCCGCGGGCAGCAGTTACGTGCCGGTGTCCCCGGTGCGCGTGCTGGACACCCGTAGCCACGTCGGTGTCACGACGAACACCCCGATCGGCGCCGGCAAGACGATCAAGCTCCAGGTCACCGGCAAGGCGGGCGTGCCGACCAGTGACGTGACCGCGGTGGTCCTCAACGTCACCGCCGTCTCGCCGACCACGGCCGACTTCCTGACCGTGTTCCCGGACGGCACTCCCCGCCCGGCGTCGTCGAACCTGAACTTCACCAAGGGGCAGACGATCCCGAACCTGGTCACCGTGCCGGTGGGCAAGGACGGGGCGGTCGACATCTTCAACCACCTGGGCACCGTGCACGCGTTGGCCGACCTGGAGGGCTACTACACCTCCGACACCGGCAGCCTCTACGACGCGGTCACCCCGGTCCGGGTGCTGGACACCCGCGCTCACATCGGTGTCACGACGAACACCCCGATCGGCGCCGGCAAGACGATCAAGCTGCCGATCGAGGGCAAGGCAGGCGTGCCGGCCACCGGCGTGACCGCGGTGGTCCTCAACGTCACCGCGACCGCACCGACGGGCAGCAGCTTCCTGACGGTGTTCCCGGACGGCCATGCGCTGCCGGTGGTGTCGAACCTGAACTTCACCAGGGGTCAGACGATCCCGAACCTGGTGACGGTGGCGGTCGGCGCTGATGGTGCCGTCGACCTGTTCAACCACGTCGGCACCGTGCACGCGATCGCCGACCTGGCCGGGTACTACACCAGCACCGGCACGGGCCTGAAGTTCCACCCGTCCACCCCGCACCGCCTGGTGGACACCCGGGACGGCACCGGTGTGGCGACCGGCCAGCACTCGCCGATCGGCGCGGGTGGCGTGTTCAGCCTGCCGCTGACCGACGCACACGGCCTCGGCAACCTCGGGCCGCTGGCCACCGCCGGTGGCCTGGTGCTGAACGTGACCGTGACGGCGCCCTCGGGCACCAGCTTCCTCACGGTCTACCCGGCGAACGTTGCTCGGCCTTCGGCCTCGAACCTGAACTTCACCAAGGGCCAGACGATTCCGAACGCCGTCATCACGCCGGTGAACAGTGGCAGCGCGGTCGACTTCTTCAACCACGTGGGCACTGCTCAGGTGGTGGCTGACCTGTTCGGCTACTTCTCGACGAACTGACCGTTTCCTCGGTTTGGGAGGGGCAGGCCCTGTGGGCCTGCCCCTTCGTCGTCTGGTTACGGTTGCGCGGTGACCGGCATTCGCGGGCGGTTCGGGCCTGCCGCCCTGATGGGTGGCGGCCTGCTCGTCGTCGGCATCGCAGGCTACGGCTTCATCGCGCTCACCGGCCGCACGCTGTCCACGTCGGACGCGGCTGCCGTGTCGTCGCTCTACCTGATGATCAACATCATCGGTCCGGGCGTTTTCGTTGCCCTGGAACAGGAAACCAGCAGGTCGGTCAGCGCGACGCTGGCCGCGGGTGGCCAGGCCGCTCCGATCGCGCGACGAGCGGCGGCGCTGGCCGGGCTGATGCTGGTCGGTCTGCTGGTGGTGCTGGCCGCGATCTCGCCGGTGCTGGTGGATCGGGCCCTGGGTGGCCGGTGGAGCCTCTTCGCGGCGGTGCTGCTGGGCACGGTCACCTCGGCCATGGTCTACCTGGCGCGTGGCGTCCTGGGCGGGTCACGCCGGTTCGCAGGCTATTCGGCCACGCTCGCCTTCGAGGGTGCTGCCCGGCTGCTGCCGTGTGTCGCGGTGGCGGTCAGCGGGGCTCCCGACGCGACGGTCTACGCGCTGCTGTTCGCGGCCGGTTCGGCGATCGGCGCGGTGGCCGGGACGCCGTGGCTGCGTGGCCTGGACAAGGCCGTCGTCACCGATTCTGTCGAGCCCGTCGGGTCGCTCGGGCGGATGGCCAGCGCGACGCTGGTGCTGGCCGGGTCGACGCTGCTGTCCCAGTTGGTGGCCAACCTGGCACCCATCGTGGTCAGCTCAAGGTTGGCCGGTGACACAGCGACGGCTGCCGCGTTCACGTCGGCGTTCATCCTGGTCAGAATCCCGTTCTTCCTCTTCGCGCCGGTCCAGGCGATGCTGCTGCCCACGCTCACCGCCGCCGCCACGACCGGCCGGTTCGGCGACTTCCGGCGGGCCCTGCGGCTGATCCTGACCGCCATCGCGGCGGTCGGCATTCCGGGCGCGATCGCCTCACTGCTGATCGGTCCGCTGGCCGTGCAGGTGTTGTTCGGCGCGCACGTTCGACTGTCCGGACCGTTGTTGGGGCTGCTCGGTATCGGCACCATCGCGCTGATGGTCGCCCAGGTGCTGCAACCAGCCCTGGTGGCGCTGGGCCGGCACCGGGCCGTGACCACGTCGTGGCTGCTCGGCTCCGTCGTGCTGACCGGCCTGTTGTTCCTGCCCGGCAACCCCGTGCACGCGGCCGCCGCTGCCCAGTTGATCGGCTCCGCCGTCGTCGTGGCCGGGATGGCGTGGGCCGTGGCCAGCGAGTTGCGGGCACGATCGACCCCTGCTCGGGAGCCAGTACCATCCACGGGTGGCTGACCTCGAATCCACCGAGAACTCCGACTACACCGAGCGCCTGATGCGCCTTGAGCAGCCGCTGTGGAAGCGGGCGCTGGACGTGCAGGCGCCCTACCGGCGGAAGCTGCGGGCACTGTTCGGCGACCGTGAGGTGCTGGAGATCGGCTGCGGGCTGGGCCGGTGCCTGGCCCATCTCGCGCCGCACGGAGTGGGTGTCGACCACAACAAGCACTCGGTGCAGGT
>DASXYT010000384.1:0-33549 GCA_036502345.1 Pseudonocardiaceae bacterium
ACGTGGCCCTTCTTCGTCTCGTAGTCGTGCGAGTCGATCTTCGGCCGGAGCTTCTGCTCCTTGATCACGGTGAACTGCTGGTTGCGGCGCGACTCACGCGCCTTCTGCGCGCTCTCGTACTTGAACTTCCCGTAGTCCATGAGCTTGGCCACGGGAGGGCGCGCCTGCGGAGCGACCTCTACGAGATCGAGATCCGATTCCTGCGCAAGGCGCAGGGCGTCCTCGATACGTACGATGCCCACCTGCTCTCCCGCCGGTCCGACCAGGCGGACTTCGGGAACGCGGATGCGATCGTTGATGCGCGGTTCGGTGATGCGCGGCTCGGGGCTGATGGGGCCTCCTCGGTTCGAGGTTGTGTCGGCGCGACCATCGTTCGCAGAGCCCACCCATACGGCGAAAAGCCCCGTCGCCGTGTGGCTGAACGGGGCCGCTGCCGAACCGATCAATCCGACGCGCGGACGCGTCGGAACTCCGTGGGTCGAAACCGCTGGTCAGAGCGGATCAACCTCGGGACCGGACCCGGACACCACTGGGATGACTCGGGTGGGAGCGGGACTCCACTTGCCGCCCTCACTTACGCGAGGGCTGGTCGCACTCATCAGGATAGCAGAGCGTCCGACACGGCACGTGCTACCTGGTCACTCCTCGATCACGGCCAGGGCGTCGATCTCCACCAGCAGGCCGGCCGGCAGACCGACGTAGACCGTGGTCCTGGCCGGGAACGGCGCGGTGACGTGCTCCACCATGAACTCGCCGTACACGTCGTTGAGCTGGGCGAAGTGCGCCGTGTCGGTCAGGTAGACCCGCATCATCACGACGTCGTCGAAGGTCGCGCCACCGGCGGCCAGCACCGCGGCCACGTTGGTCAGCGTCCTGCGGGCCTGCTCGGCAACGGTGGTGCCGGCCACCTGGCCGGTCGCCGGGTCGATGCCGACCTGCCCGGCGATCTGCACGACGTTGCCCTTGCGTACGCCCTGCGCGAACGCGGCCACCGGGTTGGGTGCGTCGGCGGTGCGGATCTCCGTCTTGGCCATCAGCCGTCCTTCTCTCTGTGGTTGTTGTCCGGTACCCAACCGCACTCGGCGGACGCCTCGGTCGCCGCGCGCAGCAGGTCGGGCACCAGGTCGAGCAGTCCCGCCGCGTCGGACACCATCCTCGGCACCGAGATCGACACGGCGGCCAGCACGTCCCCGCCGACGCCCCGCACGGGTGCGGCGGCGCAGTGGATGAAGTCCTCGTGCTCCGCGTTGTCCATGGCGTAGCCGGCGGCCAGCACCCGGTCCAGTTCGGCGAGGTAGCCGGTCGGCGTGGTGATCGTGTTCGCGGTCAGCTTGGGGAAATCCATCGATCGGGCGATCTCGGCCCGCTGGCCGGTCGGCAGTTCGGCGAGCAGCACCTTGGCCACCGCCGTGCAGTGCAGCGGGGCGCGCCTGCCGATCCTGGAGTACATCCGGACCGAGTGGCGGCCGTCGTACTTGTCGATGTAGACCACCTCGCCACCCTCGTAGCTGGCCAGGTGCACGGTGTGGCCGGTCAGTTCGTTGAGCCAGCGCAGCGCAGGCGCGGCCGACCGCCGCACGTCCCGATCCTCAAGGGCCCGGTTGGCCAGGTCGAACAGTGAGGTGCCCAGGCGGTAGTGCCGTGGGTCGGTGCGGTGCACGAACTGCCGGGACTCCAGCGTGCGCAGCAGTCGCAGCACGGTGGACTTGTGCACGTCGACGCTGTCCGCGAGTTCGTCCAGGGTCCGTGGCCCCGCCGCCAGTTCGGTCAGCAGGGTCAGCGCGCGGTCCAGGCTCTGGCTCACGCGGCCTCCCCCCGACATCGACACCGACATTGACGCTGAATCAGCCGGAATGCTACACATCGACGCGACGAAATACGCAATGCTCGTTGCACCATACGCAACGGAGGTAGCTCGGATGGGCTCACCGGCCATCGACCCGGCCGCCGTCGACGCACTCCGGTCGGAGCGGATCGACTGGCAGTTCAAAGGACTGCCGGCAGCGACGTTCGGGCGGACGGTCGGTGACGTCGCGGCCGCCGGACTCGACCTGTTCGACGACGGCTTCGTCGGCCCGCTCCTGGTGCTGGACGACGCCGCGCTCACCCACAACCTGACCACGATGGCCGACTGGTGCGCCAGGCACGGCATGTCGCTGGCCCCGCACGGCAAGACCACGATGGCCCCGCAACTGTTCGCACGACAGTTGGAGCTGGGCGCGTGGGGCATGACCGCGGCCAACATCAGCCAGGCGCGGGTCTACCGCGCGTTCGGCGTGCGCCGGATCCAACTGGCGAACGAACTGGTCGACCCGGCAGGGCTCCGCTGGCTGGCCGGTGAGCTGGACCGTGATCCGGAGTTCGAGTTCTACTGCTGGGCCGATTCGGTCGCCGGCGTCGGGCTGATGGACGCGGAACTGCGTGCCGCGGCGGTGAGCAGGCCGATGGACGTGCTGGTCGAACTCGGCGCGCCCGGTGGCCGGTCCGGTGCCCGCGCCACCGCGGCGGCGACCGACGTGGCCGACGCGATCACCGCGAGCCCGGTGCTGCGGCTGGCCGGGGTGGGCGGCTACGAGGGCGTGGTCGGGCACGGCGCGTCCGCGACGACGCTGGCCACGCTCACCGAATATCTGGAGCGCCTGCGGCGACTGGCCGAGCAGTTGCCGTTTCCCGACGTGGCCGAGGTGATCGTGACGGCGGGCGGCAGCGCTTACTTCGACGTGGTCACCGACGTGCTCGGCCGGTCCTGGGCCGACCCACGGGTGCGCCCGATGTTGCGCAGCGGCGCCTACGTCAGCCACGACGACGGCTTCTACCAGCACGTGTCGCCGCTCGGCGAGGAAACCCGGCTGGCCGACGCGCCACCGTTCCGGGCCGCGTTCACGGCGTGGGGGCAGGTGATGTCCCGGCCGGAGCCGGACCTGGCGTTGCTCACCATGGGCAAGCGGGACGTGCCGTTCGACGAGGGTCTGCCGATGCCGCGCCTGCTCCGCACGGTCGATGGCACGACCGAGCCGCTGACCGGCTGCCGGGTGAGCAAGGTCGTCGACCAGCACACGTTCCTGGTCGGCGACGGCGGTGAACTGCCCTCGGTCGGCGACTGGGTCGGCTTCGGCCTGTCCCATCCCTGCACGACGTTCGACAAGTGGCGGCTGATCCCGGTGGTCGACGGCACCACCGTGGTCGACTTCGTGCGCACCTACTTCTGACATGGCCAACGACATCGTCTTCGCCGACGCCACGGTCGTCGACGGCACCGGCGCACCCGGCTACCGGGCATCGGTCGGCGTCCGAGCGGGCACGATCGCCGAGATCGGGCGCGCACTGTCCGGTACGACGGTGATCGACGCCGACGGACTGGTGCTGGCGCCCGGGTTCATCGACATGCACTCGCACTCCGATCTGGTGCTGCTCACCGAGCCCGAGCACCTGGCGAAGGTGTCGCAGGGCGTGACGCTGGAGGTGATCGGCCAGGACGGGCTGTCCTACGCACCCGTGGACGACGGCGTGCTCGGGCTGCTGCGGGAGCAACTGGCAGGCTGGAACGGTGATCCGCCCGGCTTCGACTGGAACTGGCGGTCGGTCGGTGAGTACCTGGACCGGTTGGACATGGGCATCGCCGTGCACGCCGCCTACCTCGTGCCGCAGGGCACCGTGCGGATGCGGCACGTCGGCTGGGCCGACCGACCGGCCACGGCCGGCGAGTTGGACGAGATGCGGTCGGACGTCGCCGAGGCCATGACGCAGGGCGCTGTCGGCATGTCGTCCGGGCTCACCTACCCACCCGGGATGTACGCGGACACCGACGAGTTGGTCGAGCTGTGCAGGGTGGTCGCCGAGCGCGGCGGGTACTACAGCCCGCACCACCGGGGCTACGGTGCCGGCGCGCTGGCCAACTTCGCCGAGATGGTCGATGTGGCTCGGCGGTCCGGTGTGCCGCTGCACCTGGCGCACGCGACGATGAACTTCCCGGTCAACGCGGGCCGGGCGGGGGAGCTGTTGTCGTTGCTGGACAACGCGATCGACGCCGGCAGCGACATCAGCCTGGACACCTATCCGTACCTGCCCGGCGCGACCTATCTCGCGGCGCTGCTGCCCAGTTGGGCCGCCGAGGGCGGCCCGGCGGCCACCGTCGCACGACTGTCCGATATGGCTACCCGGCGCCGGATTCTCGTTGATATCGAGGAAATCGGTTCGGACGGGTGCCACGGCGTTCCGGTGGACTGGGCGACGATCGAGATCAACGGTGTGCGGCACCGGCGCAACGCTCACCTGGTCGGGCACAGCGTTGCCACATCGGCGGCCCGGCTCGGTGTGCCACCCGGCGAGCTGTACCTGGACACCCTGCGCGACGACGAACTCGGCACGTCCTGCCTGATGCTTGTCGGCGACGAGGCCAACGTGCGGGCGATCATGCGGCACCACGCCCACACCGGCGGCAGCGACGGCCTGCTGGTCGGTGACCGGCCGCATCCGCGTGGCTGGGGCACGTTCCCGCGCTATCTCGGCCACTACGTGCGGGAACTCGGCGTGCTCGGGCTGGCCGACTGCGTCGCGCACCTCACCTCAAGGCCGGCGCGCAGGCTCGGGCTCACCGACCGGGGTGTGGTGCGGGTCGGCGCGGCCGCCGATCTGGTGCTGTTCGATCCGGTCACCATCGGCGACACGGCCACGTTCGCCGAACCGAGACAGGCGGCCACCGGCGTGCACACGGTGCTGGTCGACGGCGTGCGGACGCTGATCGACGGCAGGCCGACCGGCGCGCTGCCCGGCCATTCGATCCGAGGGAAGGGACCGCATGGCGTACGTGGGTAGCTACACGCCGGACGGGTTGGCCTGTGTCGATGTCGACCCGAACACCGGTGTGCTGTTCGGCGTGTCGACCGTGCCGGGTGTGCCGGACGCCTCCTGGCTGACGTGCTCGCCGGACGGCCGTCACCTGTACGCGGCGAACGAGGCAGCAGCGGGATCAGTCACTGTCCTGGACGTGAAAACCCTTGCGGTACAAGGTGTCTGGCCGACCGGCGGCGACTCGCCGACCCACCTGAGCGTGCATCCGACCGGCCGGTTCCTGCTGGTCGCGCACTACGGTTCGGGCACTGTGGCGGTGCTGCGGCTGGACGAGGACGGCGGTGTCGGACCGATCACCGAACTGGTGCCGGGGGTGCACGCGCACCAGGTCGACACCGACCCGAGCGGGCAGTGGGTGGTGAGCGTGGACCTGGGCACCGACTCGGTCGACGTGCGTCAACTGGACCTCGACACCGGAAAGCTGCACCACCACCAGCGGTTCACCGCGGGCCCTGGGCCGAGGCATCTGATCTGGCACCCGGACGGCAGGCGCGCGTTCCTGGTGTGTGAGAACGCGCCCCAGGTGATCGCGTGCGACTGGAACGCCGGCACGCTGACGGCCGGCGCTGTGCTGTCTCTCGCGGCGGCGGGTCATCCCGGTGAGGGCGTGGTGTCCGCGGACGGCCGGTTCCTGTACGTCACCAACAGGGGGCCGAACACCGTCGACACGTTCGACCTCGCCAGCCTGCGCCTACTGGGCTCGGTGCCGGTCGGCGGCGACTGGCCGCGACATGCCGCGCTGGATCCCAGCGAGCGGTGGCTGTACGTGTCCAACCAGCGATCCGGCACGGTGACCTGGCTCCCCCGCGATCCGGCCAGCGGCGCGCTGTCCCCGGTGGCCGGGTCGACGAACGCAGAGGCGGTAGCGATGGTGTTGTTCGCATGACCGATTTCGATCTGCTGCTGCCCCGGCCGGTCGCGGCGAGCCCGGCGCCCGGTGAGCACATGGTCGGCCCGGTGATCGGTGTCGACGAGGGCACCGCGTGGGCGGGGACGTGGCTGGCGGGCACGCTCGGACTGCGGGTGGCCGAGGACGGGCCGATCCGGTTCCGGCTCGATCCGGCCGTCGTCCCGCACCCCGAGGGCTACCGCCTGGAGATCACGCCCGACCAGGTGCTGGTGCTGGCCGCGGACGCCGCCGGTGCGCACTACGCGGCGCAGACGCTGCGGCAGTTGGCCGGCGCGTACCGGTCCGTTGCCACGGGAAACTGGACGCTGCCGTGCGGTGTGATCGCCGACCATCCCCGGTTCGCCTGGCGGGGCTGTCTGCTGGACGTGGCGCGGCACTTCATGCCGAAGGCAGGCGTGCTGCGGTTCATCGACCTGCTGGCGGTGCACCGGCTCAACGTCCTGCACCTGCACCTCACCGACGACCAGGGCTGGCGGCTGGACGTGCCCGACTACCCCCGGCTGGTCGAGGTCGGCGGGTGGCGGACCGAGTCCACGGTCGGCAGCCCACCGGCCGGCACGCTGGACGGCAGGCCGCACGGTGGCTACTACAGCACCGCTGACCTGCGGGAAATCGTGGCCTACGCGGCGCAGCGGGCGATCACGGTGGTGCCGGAGGTGGACATCCCCGGCCACACGCAGGCGGCGATCGCGGCCTATCCATCGTTGGGCAACACCGGTTCGCAACTGGAACCGTGGACGTCCTGGGGCATCTGCGAGAACGTACTGAACGTCGAAGAATCCACTGTGGACTTCTTCCGCGCTGTGTTCGACCACGTGGTGGATGTGTTCCCCAGTCAGGTGATCGGCGTCGGCGGGGACGAGGTGCCGCTGGTCCAGTGGGAGAACAGCGAAGCGGCGTTGCGGCGGCAGGCCGAGCTGGGGCTGGGCAGCGTCGGTGAGCTGCACGGCTGGTTCGTGCGGCAGATCGTGGACCACCTGGCCACTCGTGGCCGGCAGGCGCTCGGCTGGGACGAGATCGCGGGCGTCGGCCCGGTAGCCGATGGCACGGTGATCGCGTCGTGGCGCGGTGAGCAGGCGGGTGTGGCGGCGGCGCAGGCCGGTTTCGACGTGGTGATGTGCCCTGAGCAGCACGTCTACCTGGACCACCGGCAGTCGGCCGACCCTGACGAGCCGATCCCCGTCGGTTCGGTGCACACGTTGGACGACGTGTACCGCTACGAACCGGTGCCGGCCGACCTGACCGGAGTCGACGTGGCGCACGTGCTCGGCGCGCAGGCGCAGGTGTGGACGGAGCACCTGGACTCGGCGCGGCGGGTCGACTATGCGGCGTTCCCCCGGCTGGCCGCGTTCGCCGAGGTGGTGTGGAGTGCGGCCGAGCAGCGTGACCTTGCCGACTTCCGACGCAGGCTGGAGTCGGCGCACCTGGCCCGGCTGGACGCGCTCGGCGTCGAGTACCGCCCGCTGACCGGCCCACACCCGTGGCAGCGCCGACCGGGGGTGCCGGGTCGCCCTAGGTGAGCGGCAGCAGCGCGACACTGGCGGGGTAGCGTCGCGCCGGTGAATGACGCGATCGCCCCGGCACGGACGGTGTGCCACGGCTGCAGGGCTGTCAACTACGACCTGATCGGTGACGACGACACGCAGCGCCAGCGGCCCGTGCTGCTGGTCGGCGACGGCCAGATCATGCGGGAGGTCACGCCCGGGATGATGGTCAGCCAGCCCTGCCCGATGTGCGCGGAGTCCGAGGAGGACGGCTGGCTGGACGGATTCGTGGTGCCCGCGTAGCACCGGTAAGCTCGTTGCGGGCCGTAACTGGCGTTCGAGTGGGTCACCACTGGGGAGCGGCCCCGACCCTGACCGGGCCGGATGCCGCGCGCCTGGGCGAACCGTCGACCGACGTACCCCGGAGGACCGCGTGACTGAGGCCACCACCGCACAGCTGATGTCCGGCACCGACCTGGCCAAGGCGATCGTCGCCAGGTCGGCCGAGCGCGCCGAGGAGTTCACCCGCCGCACCGGCACGCCGCCGTGCCTGGCCACCGTGCTGGTCGGCGACGACCCCGCGTCGGCCACGTACGTGCGGATGAAGCAGAACCGCAGCCGCAAGGCCGGCATCGAGTCCCGGCACGTCGCGCTGCCGGCGACCACGACGACAGCCGAATTGGTCGGCACGATCAACGAGCTGTCCGCCGACCCGTCCGTGCACGGCATCCTGTTGCAGCACCCGGTGCCCGACGGCATCGACGAGCGGGCCGCGTTCGAGGCGATCACGCCCGCCAAGGACGTCGACGGCGTCACCATGCACTCGTTCGCTGCCATGTCGTTCAACGAGCCCGGCTTCGCGTCCTGCACGCCGTTCGGCATCCTGCGGCTGCTGGACCACTACGACGTCGAGTTGAGCGGCAGGCACGCCGTGGTCATCGGCCGCAGCCCGATCCTCGGCAAGCCGGCCGCCATGCTGCTGCTGGCCAGGGACGCCACCGTCACGATCTGCCACTCGCGGACCCGCGACCTGCCATCCATCGTGCGCACCGCGGACATCGTGGTCGCCGCCGTCGGCCGGCCGGAGTTCGTCCGGGGCGACTGGCTCAAGCAGGGTGCCGTGGTGGTGGACGCCGGCTACAACGAGGGCAACGTCGGTGACGTGGCGTTCGCCGAGGCGGCCGAGCGGGCCAGCCTGATCACGCCGGTGCCCGGCGGGGTCGGGCCGATGACCATCGCCCTGCTGCTGGAGCAGACCCTGGACGCGGCAGAGCGCCAGGCAGCTAGCTGACCAGCTCGAACTGCCAGACGATCATCGCGGGCACGCCCGCGTTGGCGGCCTCGGTCGCGGTCGGCACCATGTCGGCCAGCGACCAGGGCCAGACCTCCCAAGGCCCGGTCGTGGTGGTCGCCACCGGCTCCGCATCCGGCAGCAGGGGCTCAGGTCGGAGATCACCAACTGGCCACCCGGCCGCAGCACCCTGGCGAACTCCGCCAGCACGGGCGCCAGATCGGGGACGTGTGTCAGCGCCAGCGCGCAGACCACCAGGTCGACCTCGGCATCCGGCACCGGGAGTCGGTGCAGGTCGCCGACGTGGAACTCGGCCTGTGGCACCCGCGTGTGGGCCCGCGTCAGCATGTCCGGTGAGCCGTCCACACCGATGACCCGATGACCGCCCGGCTCGTCGTAGGTCGCCGACCAGACCAGGTAGCCGGCGACCGTGTCCACCCGATCGACCTCGACGGCGGCGTCGGCCAACGTCTCGTCGGCCAGCAGCGCGCGGACCTCGGCGATCCGGGCCTCGACGAACTCGCGGTCGTAATCGCCGTCGCCGGTGAACGCGCGCATCAGCGCGACGCCCTCCAGGCCGAGCAGGTAGGCCAGCGGGTGCTCGTAGATCACCCGCTGGACGCTAGCCACGACGGTCCGATCCGGCGATCGGGTTTCAGCCGGTAGCGCCGACCAGGTTCTCGCCGACCACCTGACGCAGGAACTGGCCGGTGTAGCTGGCCTCGACGTCCACGATGTCTTCCGGGGTGCCCTCCGCGATGACCAGGCCACCGCCGGAACCGCCCTCGGGACCCATGTCCACGACCCAGTCCGACGTCTTGATGACATCCAGGTTGTGCTCGATCACGATCACCGAGTTCCCCTTGTCCACCAAGCCGTTGATCACGCCGAGCAGCTTCGCGATGTCCTGGAAGTGCAGGCCGGTGGTCGGCTCGTCCAGGATGTACACCGTGCGGCCGGTGGACCGCTTCTGCAGTTCACTGGCCAGCTTCACGCGCTGCGCCTCACCACCGGACAGGGTCGGCGCGGGCTGGCCGAGCCGGACGTAGCCGAGGCCGACATCGACCAGGGTCTTGAGGTGCCGGTAGATCGCGTTGATCGGCTCGAAGAACTCGGCCGCCTCCTCGATCGGCATGTCCAGCACGTCGGCCACGGTCTTGCCCTTGTAGTGCACCTCAAGGGTTTCCCGGTTGTACCGGGCGCCCTTGCACACCTCGCACGGGACGTACACGTCGGGCAGGAAGTTCATCTCGATCTTGATCGTGCCGTCGCCGGCGCACGCCTCGCAGCGGCCGCCCTTGACGTTGAACGAGAACCGGCCCGGCTGGTAGCCGCGCACCTTCGCCTCGGTGGTGGCCGCGAACAGCTTGCGCATGTGGTCCCACACGCCGGTGTACGTGGCCGGGTTGGACCTCGGCGTGCGCCCGATCGGCGACTGGTCGACCTGTACCAGCTTGTCCACCTGGTCGATGCCCTTGATCCTGGTGTGCCGGCCGGGCACCTGACGGGCGCCGTTCAGCTTGTTCGCCAGCACTGTTGCCAGGATGTCGTTGACCAGCGTGGACTTGCCGGAACCCGACACACCGGTGACCGCCACAAGACAGCCCAACGGGAACGACACGTCGATGTCGCGCAGGTTGTGCTCCCGGGCGCCGACCACGGTCAACTGCCGCTTGCGGTCCACCGGCCTGTGGATCGCCGGCAGTGGAATCTCCTTGCGACCGGACAGGTAGTCACCGGTGAGCGACTTCTTGTTCGCCAGCAACGCCTTGTACGTGCCACTGTGCACGACCTCGCCGCCGTGCTCACCGGCACCTGGGCCGATGTCCACGATCCAGTCGGCGTTGCGGATGGTGTCCTCGTCGTGCTCGACCACGATCAGCGTGTTGCCGAGGTTGCGCAGCCGGGTCAGTGTCTCGATCAGCCGGTGGTTGTCCCGCTGGTGCAGACCGATCGACGGCTCGTCCAGCACGTACAGCACGCCGACCAGGCCGGACCCGATCTGGGTGGCCAGCCGGATGCGCTGCGCCTCGCCGCCGGACAGCGTGCCGGCGGCCCGGTCCAGCGACAGGTACTCCAGCCCCACGTCCAGCAGGAACCCGAGCCGGGCCTGGATCTCCTTGAGCACCCGCCCGGCGATCATCGCCTCGCGACGGCCCAGTTTGAGACTGTCCAGCAGTTCGGCGCACTCACGCACGCTCATCGCGGACACGTCCGCGATGGACTTCTCGCCGTATGTCTTGTGTTCCAACGTGACCGCGAGGATCTCGGGCTTGAGGCGGGCGCCCTTGCACGCCGGGCAGGGCACCTCCCGCATGTAGCCCTCGTACTTCTCCCGCATGTAGTCGGACTCGGTCTGGTCCTGCCGCCGTTCCAGGAACGGGATCACGCCCTCGTAGGCCGCGTAGTACGAGCGCTCGCGGCCGTACCGGTTCTTGTACCGGACGTGCACCTGGTCGTTGACGCCGTACAGCACGGCCTTCTGCACCTTCGCCGGCAGCCGCCGCCACGGCGCGTCCATCCGGAAACCGATTGTCTCGGCGAGCGAGGCGAGCAGCCGCTGGAAGTAGTCAGCGGTCTGACCGCCCGCCCACGGGGCGATGGCGCCGTCGGCCAACGACAACTCGTCGTCCGGCACGATCAGCTCGGGGTCCACCTCCTTGCGCACACCGATGCCGGTGCACTCGGGGCAGGCGCCGTAGGGCGAGTTGAACGAGAACGACCTCGGCTCGAGATCGGTGATGGTCAGCGGGTGGCCGTTCGGGCAGGCCAGGTTCTCCGAGAACGTCCGTTCACGCTGGGCAGAGT
The DNA here is from genome assembly GCA_036502345.1 of Pseudonocardiaceae bacterium. Taxonomy (GTDB): domain Bacteria; phylum Actinomycetota; class Actinomycetes; order Mycobacteriales; family Pseudonocardiaceae; genus DATEPR01. The sequence continues at coordinate 11,345 of DASXYT010000384.1, forward strand.
TCTCCGGCTCGTCCACGAACTCGACCGTGACCAGGCCGTCCGCCAGGCGCAGCGCGGTCTCCACCGAGTCGGTGAGCCGCTGCTTGGACGCCTTCTTCACCGCGAGCCGGTCGATCACGACGTCGACGTCGTGCTTCTCCTGCTTCTTCAGCTTCGGCGGGTCGGTCAGCTGGTGCACCGTGCCGTCGATCCTGGCGCGCGCGTAACCCTGCGACTGGAGCTGCTCGAACAGGTCGACGTACTCACCCTTGCGGGTCCGCACGACCGGTGCGAGCACCTGGAACCGGGTGCCCTCTGGCATCGCGAGCAACTGGTCCACGATCTGCTGCGGCGTCTGCTTGCTGATCAGCTCGCCGCACGTCGGGCAGTGTGGCTTGCCGGCGCGCGCGTACAGCAGCCGCAGGTAGTCGTACACCTCGGTGATGGTGCCGACCGTGGACCTGGGGTTGCGGTTGGTGGACTTCTGGTCGATGGACACCGCGGGCGACAGGCCCTCGATGAAGTCAACGTCGGGCTTGTCCATCTGCCCGAGGAACTGGCGCGCATACGCGGACAGTGACTCCACGTAGCGACGCTGGCCCTCGGCGAAAATCGTGTCGAACGCGAGGCTGGACTTGCCGGAACCGGACAGGCCCGTGAAGACGATCAGGCTGTCCCTCGGCAGGTCGATGCTGACGCCACGCAGGTTGTGCTCGCGTGCACCATGCACGACGAGTCGGTCGGCCACGGTGGTCCCTTCGGCTGCGGTCTATGTCAACTGCGGTGTGTCGACTGGTTGGGCTCGCTGGCGCGGTGGCGGCGTACACGTGGGCGCACAGCTCGGCCGCGATCCATGCTAGGTGGCCCCACCGACAACATTGAAGGAACGTCCGTACCTGCGATTATTCCGGTTCGCTTGTTCGGCCCCTACCGGGCAGGTACCCGACAAGCCTACGCTGGCCTCACCGCCTACTCACTGCCCTCGTCCACGGGGGTCGAGTCGGCATTGATATCGACCGATCCAGCCTGCGTCCCGGCAACAGCTACCTCGTCACTGGAGCCGCCGTGCCAGCACTACGCGCCCAACTTTCCGGCGCCGAGCAGTTCGAAGCAGTCCGGTTCGCCAGCGATGGACTTGCCGCGGCGAGACGGGGCTGTACAGCCCTCTACCAGGCCGTCGACGGCCTCGACAACGCGGACATGCGCGCGCCGACCCGGCTGCGCGGGTGGACGAGAGGCCATCTGGTCAGCCACCTCGCCCGCAACGCCGACGGGTTGGTGAACCTGCTGCACTGGGCGAGAACAGGGATCGAGAGCCCGATGTACGCCAGCCAGGCCGATCGCGAGGCGGACATCGAGGAGGGTGCGCACCGGCTGGCCCAGGTGCAACAGGAGGACCTGCGGGCCGCTGACGAGCGGTTCTTCATGGCCACCGAGGTGATGTCCGAGATGGACTGGGAGGCCGTCGTCACCAATGGGCAGGGGCTCCCCGTTGCCGTGGCGCTGGTGCCCTGGATGCGGCTGACCGAGGTGCTGGTGCACCACGTGGATCTTGATCTCGAGCTGGAGTTCCCGGACGTCGTGGAGTTGGCCGGCGAGCAGACCGGACCGTTGATCGACTACGTGGTGACTCGATACGACGACCGGCCGGGGGTGCCCGCCGTGCGGCTGACCGTCAACCTGCCGAGTGGCGACGAGCACACCTGGCTGCTGGGCAACACCGGCGAGCCGAGGGACATCTCCTGCTCGGCGTCGATGGCGCTGTCCTGGCTGACCGGCCGGGAACCGCACGACCTGCCATCGCTACCCGGCTGGCTGTGATGCGGTACCGGTCACTGGCTAGCCGGTGACCGGTACCGCTACTGTCGGCGTTCGTGGACGTCCTCGATGAGTACACCGGCCATGTCGAAGCGGGCGGAACGCCTGCCCGCCGCACGTTGGACGGGCTGAGCATCACCAAGATCTCGGTCGGCCCGATGGACAACAACGCCTACCTGTTGGTGTGCGCGTCCACCAACGAGGCGCTGCTGATCGACGCTGCGAACGACCCTGACCGGCTGTCCGATCTCGTCGGCTCCGGCCCGCACCGGCCCACGCTGCGCACCATCGTGACCACGCACCAGCACGGCGACCACTGGCAGGCGCTGGGCGCGGTGGCGGGCGCCTTCGGGGCGAACACGGTCGCGCACCCGGAGGACGCGGGGCCGCTGCCCGTGCCGCCGGACTTCCTGGTCCAGCACGGCGATGTGATCAAGGTCGGCGACTGTCCGCTGGAGATCATCCACCTGCGCGGCCACACCCCGGGCTCGATCGCGCTGCTGTACCGCGACCCGAACGGCCACCCGCACCTGTTCACCGGTGACTCCCTCTTCCCGGGCGGTGTCGGCAACACGCAGAAGGACGCGGAGCGCTTCACGTCCCTGGTCAACGACGTGTCCACGCGGATCTTCGACTACCTGCCCGACGACACGTGGTTCTACCCCGGCCACGGCGACGACTCCACGATCGGCGAGCAACGACCGCACGTTCAGGAGTGGCGCGAACGCGGCTGGTAAGCCGTCCGGATGACACCAGATCGTCGGTCTGTAGCGATACCTGACAGGTTTCACCCTGCCTGGCAAAGAGGGTTCGGGACCCCTCAGCCGCGAGCGGCGGCATCATTCCCTGCAGGAGCCGACGGACCAAGGGCTCCTCGGAGTTCGCATCGATCTCCAACTGAGTCAATGGCAGCACATCGAGGATGTCGACCCGTCCCGTGAGTGACTGCCCCGCTTGCGGCAGCGTCGAGTACCGTCAATCAGCACTGTCCCGGGTCCGGCCACGAAGCGTCCTGGGTCGTTACGGACAGCAGCGCGCGTTGCCGGATCATCGCAGTCGATCACGGCCTTGCCGAGTCGCTCCGCGAGAAAAGCTCTTTTCCGACCGTTCGGGGCCCATTCAGGACCACGGTCGGCTCCTCCGACATGCGATCGACAAGTACAGCAGCCAAACGGCGTCCAGCAGCCCGGTCAGCGCTCCATCCACCTCATCAGGTGGGCATAGGTTCCGCATCTCCACAAGCCGCCAGTTCGGCGATGAGCTCGGCCAGTACCAGTTCTTCCTGGACATGGGCACCATGCTGTTCGAGCGCGGGACGCAGATCGGGATCCCACGCCGCATCGACTGGTCGGCCGGTCAACTCGCCGCCGCCTACGGAGGCGACGGCGGCCCGATATGCCATCGTGTCGAACCGCCACGGCCGCCACGCGAACCGCTCGCGCAGCGCATTGCCGATGCGGATACCGCCCCAGTCGAAGTCGCCGTGATATGCCAATTGGGCGCCGTCCGCGATCAATACGTCAAGCAGGCGAACCGCGGCGACGGACGGTTGGCCGCTCAGACAGACCAACGGCGGACACGAAGGTCCCAGTTCGTCGGCGGCACAGGCCAGCACGATCGGGTTCTCGCAGACCCACACCCTGCCGTGGCCGACGCCGAGGTCGGGCCGGTCGCGACCGAGCTGGCGCAGTGTAAGCGCGCACGGCTCACCAGCTTCCCCCGCCAGTGCGACCATCCTGCCGACGGTCGTCGAACCGCCGCCGGGCAGACCAAGACACAGCACGGACGAGGACAACTCGTCCCGGTGCACGCCCACAGCCGCCCAGGCCGCCCGGCGTTCGAAAGCCGACCCGTCACCAGCCGGGGCCACTCCGGCAAGAACGCGAACCGCTGCGAGCGACAGCGTGGCCAACGGCCTGCCGTCGTCCAGTTCGTGCGCGTCGCCCGTGGTCACAGCGGCCAGGCGCCCCAGCGCGATGCCGGTCGCAGGCAACTTGTCCAGCACGCGCACCAACTGGGCGACCAGAATCGCCGCCTGCCGTGGATCCGCCGCCAACCGGCGAACCATGCCGGTGGCATCCAGCCAGATACGCCAGACGACCAGCTCCGGGCGTCGCTCGACCAGTTCGTCCAACGGTTCGCATGCCGCTGCCCACGCCACCCCCGCGGCAGCCGCCTCAGCAACACGGTCCGGCACCCCGCCGAGGAGAACCCGGGCCGCGGCCGTGAGTCCGGCAGGCGCGGCACCGCTGGCCCGCAACACCGTGTCGATCTCGTCCAGTGACACCGTCAACGACGTGCCCGTCCCCGCGCGACGGCCGAGCAGCCGTTCGATGGCCCGTCGCTGCTCGGGACCGGCCGAGTTGAGCGTGACCGTTCCGGTCACCGGCTTGCCGAGTTCGAGGCGATGGCGCACCCGGTCCAGCAGCCAGGCGGTGTGCTCGCCGCCGAGCAGTCGGCGCAGCCGCTCCTCATCCATCGCGTCCACAGTGGTCACCTACTCGAACAGCGCGTCTGTCGAGTCGCCGGCCAGTGTGTGTATCGGCCGCTCAGGCACATAGGGCACCGGCCGGTCCACCTCGACCCGCTCGCGGCCGTCCCACCGCCAGGGCGTGACCAGCACCGCGTCGATCCCGTCCCGACGGGCGAGCTGGGCGATGGCCAGGCCGGGCACCTGCGGATAGCAACCCCACTCGCGCTCGCTGGTCATCACGACATCGAGATCGAAGGCGGCGAGCAGACCAAGGCATTTCGCCCGGGAATCGTCGTCGACGCCGGCGAACGCCTCGTCCAACGCGATCAGGCGGGGCGCGTGTGGGTTGCCCGACGAGGTGTAGAACGACGACGCCGCGGCGAACAGCGGCACCGACGCGGCCAGTACCCGCTCGCCGCCGGACGCGGGGCCCGTCGCCGGACGCCACTGTCCGTCCTGGTAGCGCTGGATGGTGAACTCGTGCCAACCGCGATAGTCCAACGCGCGGGTGAGCTGTTCCGCCCAGCCGCCGGTGGCATCCTCCGCGTGTTCCGAATTGATCTGCTGCTGCAGAAACGCGCCCACCGCCGCCCGATCCGCGACCGTCCACGCATCCGCGGTCTGGCGCAGCAGCCGGTCACGCACCCGAGCCAGGCCTTCGGGTGCGGTACGCGCCACCCGCCACTGCAACCGAAGCCGCATGCCGGTGGATGTCGGGCGGTCGGCCAGGTCGGTGTTGATCGCGGCGACCTGTTCCTCCGCCCCGGTGATCAGTTCCTGGAGCGTGCCAGCCACCTCGTTGACCAGGTGGTTCTCCAGAATCTCCCGTTCCTTGGCGGACAGTAGCGTCGCCCGTTGGTCGGTCTCGGCCTCCAGTCCCGCGACCAGTGTGGGGATGTCCTGCTTGCGCCCCTGGAACAGCACGTCCACCACGATGATGCCGTCGCGCACGGTCATGCCGACCGAATGGCCGTGTCGCGACAGTGCGTCGGTGAGCAGCTTGTGCTCGGCCGACACCCGTTGCTGGACCAGTTCCCACGGCCGGTCGGCATCGTCGACCGTGTCCAGTGCCGCGTTGACGGCGCGAGCCACGGCGATCGCCGGAGTGGGCGCCCATTCCGCCGCCGGGTCGGGTACCTCAAGGTCAGGCAGCGTGATGTGCAGCAGCCCGGTGGCGACGAAGGCGCGCAACTCGGCCACGGCCTGGTCCCGCTCCGCCGCCGCGGTGTCGATCGAATCCCGCAGGGTTTCCCGCCGCCCGTCAGCCTTGCCGCGTTCGTCGATCGCGGCACGCTCGGCCGAGCGTGCCGCGCCCTCGTGCCCGTCGCGTTCGGTCAGTTCGGTCGACACGGCGGCCAGCTTGCGGTATAGCTCCTCGACACCGGTGCCGGCCGTTTCGACCAGTACCCGATGCCGTTCGGCTGCGGCGTCCGCATCTTCCCGGGCCCGCTGCGCGGCGGCGATGCGCTGCTCCCGCAGTTCCGCGGCGGCGATCAGTTCCTGTTCGGCGTCCCGCACGTCCTGCCGCGCTCGGTCGGCCGCCCGCGCGGCCGGCCACAGTTCGGCCAACGCCACCCGATAGTCGCCGACCGCTGCCCGGACAGCCGCCAGTGCGTCGGGGGCTGTCGGCAGACCGACATCACCGGCGAACTCGGTCGCCTCGGCCAGGGCGGCCCGCGTCCGCTCCTGCCGCTCGGCCACGATCGTGGCCGATTCAGCCAGTTGTTCGTCCACCCTGCGTTTGGTCTCGTGCTCGGCGGCGAGTTTGACGTGCGCCTCGCGCAACTGGGCATCCGCTGGTCGGGCCTGGTGCTCCAGCGTCAATGCGGCGGCCCGGTCGGCCAGTTCCGCCGCGGTCCGCACCAACTCGTCGAGCTGGGCCTGGATGCCGGCCAGCTCCTCCCGAAGCCGGATCAGCCGGGCGCGCCGCGCCGCCTCCCTGGCACCCTCACCGATGTAACCGGCCGCGTCCTTGTGCCAGGAACCGGCAAGCGGGCCGTTGGCGAACCGACCGTCCACGGTGACCCACGTCGACGCACCTGGACCGAGGCCGATCCCGGCCAGCACCGCGCTGACCGCGACATCGGTGAGTGTGGCCGCCATCGGGTCGGCCCGATCGATCGCCGGCGCCAACACCGCGGTCAGGCCACCGCCAGGCGCGGCCGCACCGGCGCGGACGACGACATCGTCGCGCGCGGCGTCCAGCAACTCGCCGTCCGGGGTCACCCAGGCATCCAGGATGCCGGCAGCCTCCAAAGCGGCTTCGACCCCGGCTCGATGCTGGTCGGGTACGTCGTCCGCGAAGTCGACCACCTTCCACAGCGGCGCCCCTGGCCGGCCATCCCTGCCGGGCTGGTCGCGGGTGTACGGGATCGGCGGGGCGTCGTGACCGCCGGCTGCCAACCGGGTGATCTCCTCGGTGATCGCCGCGTACGCGTGTTCCGCCGCGACATGTCGCGCGTCCACCTCGGCCTGGGTACGGGCGAGTTCGGTGGTGGCGCGGCGGGCCGCGTCGTCCACCGCCAAGGCCGCCGGGTTCGGACCGGTCAGGGTGTCCGTCCACGCCTCCAGCGCACCAAGCACGTCATCCGTCTCGGTGACCCGAAGGTAACTGGTCCCGGCGACGTAGCCGGTGTAGGCCCTGACCAGCGCAGCGGCCTGCTCGCCTGCGATGCCTTCGGCCGAGGTGATCCGGTCGGCGGCGGCCTGCTGCTCGCCGGTGACCCGGTCCACCTCGGCACGGGCGGCCCGCAACATCGACTCCGCCGCCGTCGCCTCGGCGAGCAACAGTTCCAACCGGGCGACCGCGGTGGTCCGCGCGTCGATCAGCGCGGCGCCGGCACGGCCGGCGTTCGGATACGGCGGCTGGTCAACGGCGAGTTCAGCCAACACCGCGGCGTGACCGTCGGCCACCAGGGCCGACTCGGCGACGGCAGCCGCGGTGTCCTGCGCGGCGCGGAACGCCGAGTCATCGGAGTCGGCCGTCTGTCGCGCCTGCGTCAACCGGACTTCCCTGCCGCGGGCCGTCTCGACCGCGGCAGCACGATCGGCTTCCCGGTCGGTGGCGAACCGACCGAGCCGGCCGGCTTCCTGGCCGGCCGTCTTCAAAGCCTCGGCATCACGCATCTCCGGGCTCTGCTGCAAAGCCGTGCGCCGCGCCTCCAACGCGATCTTGACCGCGACCAGTTCGTCGAGCCGCCGTCCGGCAGCCTCCAGTGCCTCGGTCGCGGCCTGATGGGCGGCGTCGGCCTCACCGAGTTCCCGACCGAGTTGTTCGTAGCGGCTGTGCGCCTGACGCGGTGGCGCCGCGCGGCGTTTGGCCGCGATGCCGGCATACCGGCGATAGTGGGCGAGGAACGCGTCCGCGGCGGTCTTTGCCTCGGCCAGACCACGCAGGGCCTCCCGCTCCTCGTCCAGGCCACGGAACGCCTCGGCCACCGTGGTGACCAGAGCGGGGTCCAGCGGCGGCAGCGCCTCGGTCAACGCGCGGGAGAGCAGCTTCTCGTCGGGTTTCTTGGAAAGCTGTGGCTGGCGCAACTGGATCAACAGGTTGACCAGGGCCTCATAGCGATGCGTGCCCAGCCCGAACAGCGTCTCGTCAACGGCTCGCCGGTAGTCCGATGCCGTGTCGTAGACCGTGCCGTGCCCTTCCACGGCGTCGCGCAGCTTCTCTCTGGTCAGCGCGACCCGCGTCGGGCTGACCAGGGACAGTTCCCGGCCGATGCGCTGGCTCGTGACGAAGAACCAGTGCCGGGCGATACCGCGCCCGGCCACGGCCTTGAGCCCGGCCCCGATCGTGCGGTACTCGGCTGAGCCGTCGGGCCGCAGCCGCCCGAACTCCAGCCAGGTGTAACCCAGCCGTTCGGAATGCGGATGTCTGCCGCCCAGCAGCAGGTTCCACTCCATCCGCTTGTTGCGGTCGCCGTCCGGCTCGACCCGGTGCGCGCCCAGTTCGCCGTCCAACAGGAACGGCAGGGTCAGCGCGAGGACCTTGGATTTGCCGGTGCCGTTGTTGCCGCGCAACAACAGTCGGCCGTCGTGGAAGTGGAACTCCTCGACGTCGTAGTAGAACAAGTCGATCAAGCCCGCGCGCAGCGGCTGCCAACGCTGGCGGTGTGGGGCCGGCATACCGGTGGTCACTTACGGTTGGCCTTCCTCGGCGAGCGTTGGGTCGGTCCGGTGCGGATGGTCGGGGCGGCCACCGCGTAACGGGCGATCGCGGGCCGGGCCACCACCATCGGCGGGTCGCCGGGGACGTCGTCCACCAGCCGTAGGGCTCGCAGCTTGTCCAGCGCGATGGCGAGCAGTTCGACGTCGGCGCCGGGCTCGGTGACGCCACGCCGCCAGTACGTCTCGTGTTCCGTGGCCATTTTCCGGACATATCCGCGCAACCGGTCCATCGGCACCGGCCCACCACCGTTCACCCGGTTCGCAAGGTACTCCGCGACCAGCAGGGTCACGTGGCCGTCGGTGCGCTGCTCGGGCATCCGCACGTCGGTCAGTTCGTCGTCGGGGTCGACCATCGCGATCCCCTCGGCGCGCACTTCCGCGACCAGCCCGGTGGCGTCCTCGATCCGGCGGGTGATCGCGTGCCGCTGGCCGACCAGGTAGCCGCGTTCGTCCTCGGTCAGCTCGTCGTAGTAGACCACCGGGTCGTCCAGCAGACGGCGAGTCAGCCGGTGCCGCAGTGCCCGGTTGCGCAAGTCGTCGGTGTCCGGAACCGGCTCGTCGGTCAGTTCGCGCAGTCGGCGGCCGTGGTCGGCCGCGTCGATGGTGGACGGGCCGCGCTCACCGGTCAACAGCGCCGCCAACACCCGACGTCGCACGTCATAGAGCACGTCCCCGGTGTCGGTCAGGTAGGCGTCCTCCTCGCCGGCGACCCGCTCGAGGACACCGAGCCCGAGCAGGAGCCGAACCACCGCGACCAGGTCCGAGCGCTCGTCGCGGCGACTGAGGGTGAACACGACGCCGGCGTCGGCCAGTTCCGGCTCGCCGGCCGCGACCAGGACCCCTTCGGCCAGCCGGCCGAGGGTGATCTGCGCGTCGGCCCGCTCCAACACCGACAACGCCAGACAGAGCAGGACATAGCGGCGACGGCCGAACGCCGGGCGGCCCCTGCCCTCGCGCGCCGGATGAGTGCCGTGGTCGCCGTTCTCGGTCGGCACGGTCTTGAACAGGCGCGCCGACTCGGCATCCACCACCAGGCGCCAGCCGGTCTCGGCAGCCAGCCACTCACGCAACTCGCCGACATGCCGGCGGACCATTCGCAGCGCCTCGTCGTCCGCGCCCGCGGTCAGCAACGGCTTGGCCAGCAGCGCGCGTAACGCGGTCCGCCGCCGCGCCGCGTCGTCGCCGGTGATCGCACTGCTCACGCCAGTGCTCCGACCATGCGGCGCGCCGTCGTCAGGTCGATGATCTCGACGATGTGCTCCGGGCCCTGCAACACACCGTCCTCGGTCGGAATCCGGACCGTGCCACCGTCGCTCACCAAGGACAGCCGGATCTCCATCGTGCCGTCGCTGGTCGAGGTCCGGACCTCGGTGTCGCCCGGCAGCCGGGCGGCCATCGCGTCACCGAGCAGGCCGAGGAACAACCGGAACGCGCGCGCGTCCAGCTCACCGAGTTCGGACAACGACACCGGCCCGTCGGTGCACAGCCGTTCGCGCGCCGCGCTGGTTTCGGCGGCCTCGCGAACGGCCTGTTCGGCCAGCAGCTGACGCTCCTGCGTACGGTCGGCGACCCGGTTGGGCCGGCCGCGCCGCTCGTATGAGCCGGTCTTGCGCAACTGCGGGCTGATCCGCACCGGCGGGGCTTCCCGCCACGGTGTGTTGGCGGCCGGCTGTTCCTGCTCCCACGCGGCGATGGTGTCCTGGGTGACGGTCAGATGGCGGGCCGGGGTGAGGCCGAACGCGGCTCGCCACAGTGTGTGCGCCGCCGCGTCGTCCGGCGCTTCGGCGAACCACCGGGCCAAGGTGCGGAAATCGGCCGACCTGTCCGAGCGGCCGGACCGGCGTTCGTTGAACGCGGCCACGGTGTCGATCAACTGCGTGATCGCGGTGACCGCCGCACCGCGCAGCAACCGGGCCTGCGAGGGGTGGCGCGCATCGGCCGACACGAACCACTCCCGCAGCCCACGCCACCGGTTGCGCCACGCGGCCAACGATCCAGCGACCGCCGCGTCGTAGGCGAGGGCGGGATCCTGGTCCGCCACGCCGTTCTCGGGCAGGTCGGGCACTGAATCGGCGGCCTCGCGGCGGGCAGCGACCAGCAGCGGGCGTTCGACGCCCGCGGACTCGATACGCCCCAACAAGGTGGCGATCTCGGCCCCCCGGTTCGCCAGGTCGGCGATGAACCGGTTGATGTAGTCGATGAGCCGCTGTTTGTAGGCGACGAAGGCGTCGACGTCACCATCGGCGAAGTCGATCACCCGACGCAGTGAAGCCATGAAGGCCTGCGCGTTGTCAGCCAGACCGGCGAACCGTTCGGCCAGCGCGAGCAGCAGCAGGTGCACCTTGGCCGGATCGAGGTCGGCCGGTTTGACCAGGATGTCAGCCAGCGACCGCAGTTGGTCGGCGATGTCAGCCAACGCGACCGACTGCAACGACCCACGGCGGCCGATGGCCTCCTCATAGACCGCGATCGCCTGTTCGGCCGCCTGGCCTGCCGTGGTGAGCTGGTACAGGTAACGGGCGCGGTGGAAGTCCTCCACACTGGTGACCCGGCCAGTGTCCGGATCGGCGCGCAGATTGCCCCACTCGGCCAGCTTGTCCAGCGCAGCGACCACCTGCTCGGTCTCGCCCGGCCGCCCGAGATCGGCGATGACGTCCTCGGGACGCATGTGCACGATGAAGCGGTCCCTGGCTCGCGCGAAGGTCATCAGCACGTCTCGGTAGAAGGGCGCATTCGGTGCGCTCAGGTGCGCGAACGGCTGCCGGGGCACACCGCCAACAGTGCCATCGTCATTGCGCTGGTCGCTGCTCACGTCAGCCATTGTGGTGGATCGCACCGACAGGCCCGACACGACCACCCCGAAGCGCCTTACGAGTCGCCACGAGGCCATTGGTTCTGGTGATTCACACGGCGATGACCTCGACCATGTCGCCCAAGCCCTTGAAGTCGTCCTCGTTGCGGGTATAGAGCGGCAGATCGCGCGAGGACGCGACGGCGGCGATCATCAGGTCCATCCGGCGCGGCCGGGGATCCCGGTTCGCCTCAAGGGCGAGCGCGACAAGCGTTCCGTATCGTGCGGCGGCCTCACCGTCGAACGGCAACGGTGCGAAGTCGACGATGGCGGCACCCAACTTCTCGGTTCGAGCGGCTCGCACGGCGGCGGTCTTCGCCATCGCGAGGCCCTGATGCAGCTCGGCCATGGTGATCGCGGTGATCTCCGGAACCACCGGCAACGTCGCCGGATCGAGTAGGTCGAGATCGATGTAGGCGCAGGTGTCCAGCACGCCGGACTCGTGCCGCTCAGCCACGGTCACCTGCATCGCCGTCACCGATGCGGTCCTCGGTACCGAAGAACTCGTCGGCCTCCTGCCGCATCCGCGCATGGTCGACGCGGGGCAGCCTGCGATGCCGCTCGACCAGTTCTTCCGCGGTCAGCCGTCGGCGGCGGGAAAGTGGTCGCACCTCGGCGACCTCTACGCCGTTGCGGGTGACGTGGTAGGTCTCCCCTGCCTCAACAGCGTCCATGACAGCCGCGGAGTTGTTGCGGAACTCGCGCTGGGTGATCACCTTCACAGCATGAGTGTAGCCCGATGAGACACATCAGGCTACACGCGCCTCGCCTCCTGGATCAACGAACGTCCGCTCGGGCGCAGTTCTTCGGCAGGCGCTGTCTGTCACCTGTCGGCAGGACTCACCATGTTCAACGGCCGAGAAGAGGGCGGCGTGAGCGCGGCGGAGCTGGCATTGATCGTTGCCGCGATCGCGGCAGGCAGCGGCATAAGCGCGGACCGATGTTGGATCGACTGCTCACGGCACATGGTCAAACACACGGCGCCGCACAAGGGTTGCCAGCTGACTCGCCGGCCCGTCAGGTCGTCCTCGATTCGCTGGACCTGGTGATCGCGATGGGCGCGCACAAAGATCCACAACTGCTGAACGGCAAGCGGAAAGCCGAAAACGGGATCCTGCGCGATGCATTCGACAAGCTCGGCACCGAGACTCAACGCGGGTATGCCGAACTGGAAACGTCGGCGCGAGGACCAAGGGCTGTGGAAAGAGCACGACGTCGCATCAACCGCGGCGCCGCCTCGGCGCTGATCGGTAGACGCATGACGAGGGGAGACCGCCGTGGCGCGGACGATCACCGTTGAGTTGGACGACGTATCGGCTGAGCAGTACGCCGACCTGGCACACGCCGCCTGGATGTTGCTCCAGGTTGCCAAGCTGGCTGACACCGGCAGTGTCATCACTGACACCGACGACAGGAACGACGAGTTGGGTCAGCGCTGGCGGTTCTATGACGCGAACTATCCGTGGCAAGAGCGCACGTAGCCGACGGGTCCACAGCGGCGGACAGCATTCTTGATCAGGCGTGACGCACGTCGCTCAGTGTCCACGCTTCCTCGATGTCCTCCTGGACAGTCAGTGTTCGTGTGGCGGTGTCGGGCGGTTGACGGGCACGATCGTCAGCAGAGAGTCAAGTCCGGTGAAGTCCTTGGGGTTCGTCGTGAACAGCGGGAATCCTTCGGCGACCGCGATGGACGCGATCATCAGATCGGCGAGACGCCGTCGGGGTCTGCGGCCGGACGTGATGACGGCAGCGGCGACACGACCGTAGATCCTGGCGGCCTCGGCGTCGAACGGGATGGGGTCGAACTCGTTTTCCGCGCGCTGCAGAATCTCCATCCGCCCGGCGCGTTCCGCATGTTCGTCATAGGAGTTCTGTTCGTCGTCGCCCCGAACCTCATGAGGTCCGGCTGACAAGTCGGCGAGTGTGATCGCGCTGATCGCCATCTCGTCGGGCAGTTCAGCCGGATCCACCCACCTCCGCAAGATCACGATGTTCGTGTCGAGCAGGCTCTGCGCGTGCTGCTCACCGGTCATACGGGCCGACTGCCTCGTGGTCGGCTACGGAGTCCTGGTCGGCGCGGAAGGTGTCCACGTCGACGCTCGGGGCGTTGCGGGACATGGCCCCGAATTCCTGCCGTGAGACGAACCGACGTCGGCGACCCAGCGGGACCAACTCCGCGATCCGGTGACCGTCGCGCGTGCTACCACGTGCCGAGCGCCAGCGTGGCGCGTTCGATGTGGCTCTGCCGACCTCGGTAGGTTGCTCCGGTGACGTCTGACGATGCAGCGCCTCGGTTGGAGATCTACACAGACGGTGCCTGCGTGCCCAATCCCGGGCCTGGTGGGTGGGGTGCCGTGTTGCGCTTCGGCGAGCACGAGAAGGAGTTGTACGGGAGTGAGCCCGACACCACGACGAACAACCGGATGGAGCTGACCGCGCCGATCCGCGCGTTGCAGAGCCTGACCCGGTCGTCCGTGGTGCTGCTCTACACCGACAGCACCTACGTCAAGAACGGCATCACGCAGTGGCTGCCCCGCTGGAAGCGCAACGGCTGGCGGACGTCGACCAAGGAACCGGTGAAGAACGCCGATCTGTGGCAACTCCTGGAGGCCGCGCTCGCACCGCACGACGTGGAGTGGCTGTGGGTCAAGGGGCACGCCGGCCATCCGGAGAACGAGCGGGCCGACCGGTTGGCCGCGCGTGGTGTCGAGGAGGCCGTCGGCGGCCGGGTGATCACCCGGCCGGTCCGGCAGCCGACCACCGCCCCCGGCCTGTTCTAGAGACTTACCGCCACCACGGGCGGTGTCGTTGTGCCGCAACGGCTTGAGTCGGTTCCACCAGCTCCGCCAGCCGCGGCGTGATGTGTCTGAGGTGCTCACTCACCCACAGCGCGGACCCGATGTCGCACACCGGGACAACGCCGGACGTGACCGGGTCGCGGAACTCCGGCGGTGCCAGGACCGGCACGCTCCCGTGGTCGGTCCGGTCCAGCCGGGAGGCCAGGTAGTCGTACCAGGCCGCCAACTGGTCGGCCTGCTCTCGCAGCATGTCGCGCAGCGGGTCCGGCTCCAGGCCTGGGCTGGGCAGGCCGGCAAGTGAGTGCCCGGTGAGCCTCGCCCGCATCGCTCCCGCGCCGAGCCGCCACAGCGCCTCTTTCGGCACCTTCTTCGAGCCCTGCTCGGCCAGGAAGCCCCGCATCGCGTCATCGAGGCGCGCGTTGGCGTTGATCGCCGCTGACGCCGTTGGCGCCACGGGTCGCAGGCCGAGCGCCCAGCTCGCGGCGTCGGCCAGGTAGGTGCCACCGGCCCGCAGCGCGTCGGCCAGGTCGTCACCCACCAGCGCACCCGCGCCACGCGGCCAGAACAGCACCCCGACCACCAGGCTCACCGCACACCCGAGCGCCACGTCCTCGATCCGCACCACGCCGATCTCCCAGCCTGCTGGCGCCAGCAGGTTGAACAGCACCGACACCACGACCGTGAACGCGGCCTGCCCCGCCGCGAACGGCAACGTCCCCGGCGCGTACGCGGCCACCAGGATCGCGATCGGCAGCACCACCCACAGCACACCGGAGCTCGTGCCGATCGCCAGCAACAGCAGCGCGCCGATGACAAACCCGGCCACCGTGCCGAGCAGCGCTCGCAGCGCGGTGGCCCCCGTGGATGACGCGTTGGTGCGCAACACGGACAGCGTGCCGAGCACCACCCAGAACGCGTGTTGCACGCCCGTCAGGTCGGCCACCGCGACGGCAGCGGCCACCGCGATCGCACCCCGCACGCTGTTCAGGAACCACACCGACCGCAGGTTGGCATGCCGCGAGACGACACCGGCGGCAGCGGTCAGGCCGGCGAGCCTGCCCTCCGCCAGGGTGTCGTCCTGCAGCGTCGTGCCGTACCAGCGGCGCCGCCCTCCGCTGACGATCGCGGGGTCGGCTCGGTGGGCCGCGATCAGCGCGTCGGCCATGGCGGTGTGCGCGGCAACGGCTGCCGTGCGGGCGTGGAAGGACAGGTGGACGGCATCGCTGTAGCCGTCGCTGTCGCTGTGCTGCTCCCGCAGGTGCTCGACGCTGGCCGCGAGGCTGCGCTCAAGGCACTCCAGCTGCGGCTGCGCCGGCTGGTCGTCCAGCACGGCCGCGATGTCCAGCAGGGTCACGCTGGTGTCGGCGAGTAGCTGTCGCTCGACCGGGTCCACCCGATCGAGATCGTCGTACTCGTGCAGGCTGTCGGCGATCACCGACGTGCACCACTCCAACAGCCCGACCAGGCTGTCCAGCGCCTGGTCCGCGGTGGCGAGGCCGGTCGGCCGGTACGGGGTCGCGGTGAACGTGGCCATCAACTGGTGCTTGGCGACCAGGCACTCCTCCGCGTGCGACGGGTCGGTGTCGCCGCTCAGCGCCGCGGCCAGCCGGTTGCCCAGCGCGCGGGCGGTGTTGGCGGCCGCGATCCGCAGCGCCACGCCGGGTGACTTGGGCGAGAACACCAGCACCGCGATCGTGCCGGCAGCGGTGGCCAGCCACCAGCCTTCGAGCCGCGCGGGGATCATGGCGACGACACCCGGCGATGCGGCCGGGAGCACGTAGGCCAGCAGGGCGGCCGTACTCGCGGACGCGGCGTTCGGCCCCGCGACACCGGCGAACAGCACCACGAACACCACGGGGATGGTCACCAGCGTGGCCACCAGGATCGACGAGTTGACCGCAGTGCCGATCACCAACAGGATGCTGCCGGCCACGCCGAGACCGAGGTGGGCGATCAGCTTGTCGCGCCGCCTGCCGCCGAAGGCAGCCAGCACGAGGGTCGCGAACGAGCCGAACGCGGCGAACGTGGCCACCTGCAGATCGCCGATGACCTCGTAGGCCAAGGCGAACATCAACGGGATGACGACGGTGGCCCGCACCGCCCGCATCGCGGCCGCTTTCGACCACACGGGGAACCACGCGGGCCGGGTGCCACCGGCAGGCGACAGCTGCCTACGGAAACGTGCCACGGCACGCGTCCCGACGGCGACCGAGGTGCTGGTCATCGGCTGAGCATAGGGCGGATCGCTGCCTACCGGCACCGCACGCCAGGGCCTACGCGGAGGTTGCCTTTGCCGCTGCCTTGGCTGCCGTCTTGAACGTACGGACGTCTTGCAGCGACTCCGGGCCGGTCACGTCGGCCACCGAGCGGTGCGAGCCTGCCTTGCCGTAGTCACCGGCCGCCTTGCGCCAGCCGTAGGGCTGCACCTCACGCTGCTTGCCGAGCAGCGCCAGGAAGATCTTCGCCTTCTGCTCGCCGTAGCCGGGCAGCGCCTTGAGTCGCTTCAGGACCTCGGCTGCGGTCGGGTTGTCGCGGGTCCAGATGGCCGAGGCGTCACCGTCGTACTCGTCCACGATGTACTGGCACAGCGCCTGCGCCCGCTTGGCCATCGCGGCGCCGTACCGGTGAATGGCGGGCGGCGTGCACGCGAGGTCGGTGAACGTCTGCGGGTCGTGGTCGGCGATCCGACGCACGTCCAGGTGGCCAAGCCGGTCGTAGAGCTTCTTCGGCCCCTTGAACGCGACCTCCATCGGGATCTGCTGATCCAGCATCATTCCCAAAAGCAAAGCCAGCGGCTCACGCTCCAGCAGGGCGTCGGCCTCCGGGTCCTGAGCGATGCACAGCTTCGTCACGCGGACAGGATGGCACGTCAGGCGGCCAACCACATACGCTTGATTGCTCTCCGGTCCACAATGATCCGATGACGGACCAGCCTGAACTGGTGTCGGTGGCCGACGGTGTCCACGCCTGGATCCAGCCGGACGGCACCTGGTGGATCAACAACGCGGGCGCCGTGCTCGGTGACGACGGTGTCGTGCTGGTCGACACGTGTGCCACCCGGCGCAGGACAGAACGGTTCCTGGCCGCCGTCGACACCACCAGCGGCGGCGCCCCGATCCGGTTCGCGGTGAACACGCACCTCCATGGCGACCACACCTACGGCAATGCCCTGCTGCCGGCCGACACGGCGATCGTCGCGCACGAGAAGACCCGCGAAGGCCTGCTCGCCGACTTCATCCTCACCGCGACACCACCGATCTGGGAACCGACACCGGACTGGGGCATCAGCGCGATCCGGGCGCCAAGTGTGGTGCTGCACGACGAACTCACGCTGTTCAACGGCACCCGCAGGATCGAACTACGGCATCCCGGCTACCCCGCGCACACCGAGGGCGACGTGGTCGTCTGGCTGCCCGAGGAGCGCGTGCTGTTCAGCGGTGACCTGCTGTTCCACCGGATCACGCCGCTGGTGATGGCCGGCTCGGTGGACGGCGCGCTGCGCTCGCTGGACTGGCTGGCCGGCTTCGGTGCGGACACCGTCGTGCCCGGCCACGGCACCCTGATCAGCGCCGCCGACCTGCCGGAGATGCTGGCCGGACTGGAGCGCTACTACCGGCTGATCGCGGAGATCGCCCGACAAGGCCGGGCACAGGGCGAAACACCGCTGGCAGCCGCTACACACTGCGATCTCGGTGAGTTCGCCGACTGGCCGGACGCGGAACGCCTGGTGCCCAACCTGCACCGGGCCTACGCCGACGCAGCGGGCACGCCGTTCGATCTGGTGGCCGCGATGACTGACGCGATCACCTGGCACGGCGGCCCGCTGCACACGCACGTCTAGTGGGCGGGATGCACCACCCCTGCCGCACTGCCACCACGCCGAACCGGCTCACCAGCGGCCAACACCTTGCCGTGGCCGAGGAACTGCAGCCCGTCCGCCACCCCGATGTCCGGCGGGATGATGATCGTCGGGTCGAGCGGTGACGTGTTGCTGATCGCGAAGGACTGGCCGAGTTGTTCCAGGCCGGGTGTTGTCGACGCGGCGATGAACGCGGGCTCTGCCTGCGTGGTCGCCGAGTTGCGCTGCGACGCCCTCGGCGCCGAGATCGCGTCCGGCAGGCTCATGCCGAAGTCGATGC
Organism: Pseudonocardiaceae bacterium; assembly: GCA_036502345.1. GTDB lineage: Bacteria > Actinomycetota > Actinomycetes > Mycobacteriales > Pseudonocardiaceae > DATEPR01. Next base: position 29,573 of record DASXYT010000384.1, read on the forward strand.
GGTTGACCAGGATCTGCAGCACCGTGGTGATGATGCTGGCGCCGCCAGGCGAACCGACAGCGAGCCACGGCTGACCGTGCCGCAACACGATCGTCGGCGACATGCTGGACCTCGGCCGCTTCCCGGCCGCCGGCAGGTTCGGGTCGGGCACACCTGCCTGCAGCGGGGTGAAGTCGAAGTCGGTCAGCTCGTTGTTGAGCAGGAAACCACGGTGTGGCACGACAATCGCGTTGCCGCCCAACTCCTCGATGGTGTTGGTGTAGGAGACGACGTTGCCCCACTTGTCGGTCACCACGAAGTGGTTGGTGTTGGTGCCCTCGTCCGGCTGCCGGGCGTCGGTGGGCTGGCTCGGCGTGCAGCCACCGCTGCCGGCGAACGGGTCACCGGGCGCGACCGGGCTGGTCAACGCGTGGTTGGGGTCGATCAGGCAGGCGCGCTGTTTGCCGAACTGCGGTGACAGCAGCTGCTTGAGCGGCACGTTCTCGAACCGCGGGTCACCGACGTACCGGTTGCGGTCGGCGAACGCGAGCCTGCTGGCCTCCAGGTAGTGGTGCAGTGCCTGGACCCTGGTCTCGCCAGCCAGGTTGAAGTTGGACAGGATGTTCAGCGCCTCGCCCACCGTGGACCCACCGCTGGAGGACGGCGCCATGCCGTAGACGTCATAGCCCCGGTAGTTCACGTGGGTCGGAGCCTGGAACGGCGCCTGGTAGCGGGCCAGGTCGGACAGCTGCATCTGGCCGGGCCGAGGAACGAGCGTGGCGCCGGGGACCAGCGGCAGGTGGTGCACGGTCTGCACGAGATCCTTGCCGATCGACCCGCCGTACAGCGCGCTGACGCCCTGCTCGCCGATCTGCCGGTAGGTGCTGGCCAGATCCGGGTTACGCAGCGTCGAGCCGACGACGGGAAGTTGGCCGCCCGGCAGGAACAGCTTGCTTGTCGAGCTGAACTGGTCGAACCGGAAGGCGTTCTCCCTGGTCTGCTCACGCAGCGTCGCGGTGACCTTGAACCCCTGGTCGGCGACCTGTTCCGCCGGCTTCAGGTCGGTGCCGATGCTGAAGCGACCCCACTTGTCCAGCGCCTGCTGCCACGTCATCAACGTGCCGGGCACACCGACCGAGATGCCACTGGTGACGGCTGTCGGGAAGGTCAGCGGTTTGCCGGTGGTGGGGTCGATGAACAGGTTCTGGTTGTCGGCAGCCGGCGTGGTCTCCCGGCCGTCGATGGTGCTGACCTGATGGGTGTGCGCGTCGTAGTAGACGAGGTAGCCACCGCCGCCGATACCGGCCACGTACGGGTCGGTGACACCGAGCGTCGACGCGACGGCGACCGCTGCGTCAGCCGCTGTGCCACCGGCCCGCAGCACGGCAAGACCGGCATTGGTCGCTTCCTGCGTGTCCGACACGACGGCGCCCCCGGTGCCGACCGCGACTGCCTGTTTCGCCGCTGGTGGAGCGGCCGCGGAAGCCGAAACAGCTGGTAACACGAGGGCTGTGGTGGCAAGTGCGACGATCGCCGCCGCGGTGCGGGAGCGGGCGAAGGATTGACGCATGTGATCCCCTTCCGGTCGAAACATGCGTTTCCTGGTCTACTCCCGGGTGTGCCTCTGTCAAGCTGGCGTTAAACCGCGCGTAGCCGGTCGGCTTCGGTCGTGATGGCGTCGGCCAGCGCTTCCGCGGCCGGCGACCGCACGCCGTTCCTGCCGATCAGCACGAACTCCACGTCACCGAGATCGGGCAGCGCCGCCGGGGGCAGGGCCGTCAGGCCGTCCGGCACCTGGCTGCGGGCGAACACTGTCACCCCGAGACCGGCGAGCGTCGCGGCCCGCAGGCCGTTCAGGCTGGCGCTGGTGCACACCACCCGCCAGGCGTGGCCGGACCGCCGCAACACGTCCAGCGCCCGCGTTCTCGTCACGCTCGGCTCCGGGTACGCGATCAGCGGCACCGGCGCGTCCGCTACCAGCCTGGTGTCGCTGACACCGGTCCACACCAACGGTTCCCGCCACATCAGCCGGCCCTGGTTCTCGCCGGGATGCTGCTTACCGAGCACCAGATCCAGATCGCCCGCGCGCAGCCGGTCGTGCAGCATGCCGGACAGTTCCACGGTCAGTTCGAGGTCGACCAGCGGGTGGCTGGCCCGGAAGTTGCGCAGGATGTCCGGCAGGCGGCTCAGGACGAAGTCCTCCGAAGCGCCGAACCGCAGCCTGCCGCGCAGTTCCGGCCCCGCGAAGTAGGCCAGCGCGCGTTCGTGGCCGTCCAGGATGCCCCGCGCGAAGCCGAGCATCGCCTGCCCGTCGCCGGTCAGCTCGACGGTGTGCGTGTCGCGGGCGAACAACTGCCGGCCCGCTGCGAGTTCCAGCTTGCGGACCTGCTGGCTGACCGTGGACTGGCGCAGGCCGAGCGTGCGGGCGGCAGCGGTGAAGCCACCCGTCTCGGCGACGGTCAGGAACGTGCGCAACTGCACCGGATCGAACACGTCTATCACGATACGCGATGACAGTGAGATCAGTCATCGTACTTCCAACTGACCGGAACATGACACACAATCGGGTAATGGCTCGCCCGACCGTTCTCGACCGCCTGCGCCTCGACCCGTTCATCATCGGGATCCTGGCCACGGTGGCGATCGCGTCGCTGCTGCCGGCCAGAGGTGCCGCTGCGGGCGTGGCGAGCACGGGTACCACGGTCGCGGTCGGGCTGCTGTTCTTCCTCTACGGCGTCCGGCTGTCCCCCGCAGAGGCGATGGACGGCCTCAAGCACTGGCGGCTGCACGCGACGGTGCTGACCTCGACGTTCGTGCTGTTCCCGCTGCTCGGCCTGGCCGCGCGGGTGCTGGTGCCGACCGTCCTGACGCCCTCGCTGTACGTCGGGGTGCTGTTCCTGTGCACGCTTCCGTCCACCGTCCAGTCGTCCATCGCGTTCACGTCGATCGCGAAGGGCAACGTGCCGGCGGCGATCTGCTCGGCATCGCTGTCCAGTCTGCTCGGCGTGTTCGTCACACCGCTGCTGGTCGCCCTCCTGGTGACCACCGGTGGCGGCGTGCTGTCGCCGAAGTCGGTGCTGGACATCGCGCTGCAACTGCTGGCGCCGTTCCTGCTCGGGCAGCTGTCCCGGCGCTGGATCGCCACCTGGGTGCACACGCACAAGAAGCTGCTCGGCGTCGTCGACCGGGGATCCATCCTTGTGGTCGTGTACACCGCGTTCAGCGAGGGCGTGGTGGCCGGCATCTGGCACCAGTTGCCGCTGGGGCGGCTCGGCGCGCTGGTCGGCGTGGACATCGTGCTGCTGGCGCTCGCCCTGACGATCACCTGGGTGGGAGCCACCCGGCTGCGGTTCAGCGCGGCCGACCGGATCACCATCGTGTTCTGCGGATCGAAGAAGAGCCTTTCGGCTGGCCTGCCGATCGCCACCGTGCTGTTCGCCAGCCACGGCGCCGGCGCTGTCGGGCTGGTCGTGCTGCCGTTGATGCTGTTCCACCAGATCCAGCTGATGGTCTGCGCTGCGCTGGCCCGCCGCTGGGCGGCCCGGTCGCAACCCTCCGTAACGATCAAGCCGGCGATACCGCAACCCCAGATCTCCCGGTAGCGACCGATATCGAGCATCCTTGCTGGGAACGCCGCACCCAGGAGGACCGATGGACGCACTGCCGCAGGACGTCGCCAATCTCGTCGAGTACTGGACGCAGGTCTCGCCGGACCGGGAGGCCTTCCGCTACGGCGAGCAGTCCTGGACGTGGTCGGAGTTCGCGGACCGGGTCGACCGCAACGCGGCGGGCCAGTTGGCGGCCGGCATGCGGCCCGGCGACCGCGTCGCCTACCTGGACAAGAACCACCCGGCCTGCATGGAAACCGCGATGGCGTGCCTGCGCATCGGCACCGCGAACGCCGTGGTCAACTTCCGCCTAGCGCCGGACGAGATCCGCTACGTCATCAACGACGCGCAGGCCAGGATCGTGTTCGTGGGCACCGAGTTCCTGCCGGT
>DASXYT010000385.1:0-36105 GCA_036502345.1 Pseudonocardiaceae bacterium
GGCAGTGTCACGCGGGCACGACTGGCCGCGCTGGGCATCCTGGACACGTCTGCCGCCCTGCCGGACGGCCTGCTGACCGTCGGCGAGCACATCGTGGATCCGGCGGCGTGGCAACGCTGGCGGATCGCGTTGGCCGACGCCGTCGACGAGCACCGTGCGGCCGCACCGCTGGAACCGGGCCTGCCGGCCAAAGCTGCCCAACAACTGCTCGGCCTGCCGGACGCGCGCCTGGTGGACGCGCTGGTGCGGGACTCCGGTGGCGCCTTGGTCGGCAAGGACGGCCGCATCACCCGGCCGGGCACCGGCCCGTCGTTCACCGAGGCGACCCAGCGGGCGCTGGACGACGTGCGCAAGCGACTGGAGGCCGATCCGTTGGCGGCACCGGACGTGCCGGAACTGGTCGAAGCGGGTCTGACCACGGCGATCCTGGCCGCGGCTGCGAAGGCGGGACTGGTGCTGCGGCTGCCCGGTGACGTCATCCTGCACCCGTCGGCGCCGGACGCGGCGACCGCCACCATCGCCAAGCTGGACCAACCGTTCACGCTGTCCGAGGCCCGGCAGGCGCTCGGCACGACGCGCAGGGTCGCGGTGCCGCTGCTGGAACATCTGGACGCGATCGGCAGGACGGTGCGCGTTGACGGCTCCCGGCGCCGGGTCATGTAGAGGGCTTGACCATCCAGCTCTATTAGTGAACGCTAACCGTTAGTGGATACTGACCAAGCTGGAGACGTCTGGGGCGCGCTGGCGGACGGCACCCGGCGCGCCATCGTCAGCCGTCTCGCCGAGGGACCGCAGGCCGTGGGACAGCTCGCAGCGCAGTTGCCGGTGACCAGATCAGCCGTGTCCCAACACCTGAAGATCCTGAAGAACGCCGGCCTGGTCAGCGAGCACGCTGTCGGCACGCGACGGATCTACCGGCTCAATCCGGCGGCGGTCGCCGCGTTGCGCGATCAGCTCGACACCTTCTGGCAACGAGCACTGGACAGCTACGTGGACGTCGCCGAGGAAACGACGGAGGACAACCCATGACCGGAACCGAAGCCACCGTGGTCCACAAGCAGGTCGTGGTCAACGCGACGATCACGCAGGCCTTCGCCGCGTTCACAGAACGATTCGGTGATTTCAAACCACCCGAACACAATCTGCTCCGGGCACCGATCACCGAAACGGTGTTCGAGCCGCGCGTCGGTGGCCACATCTACGACCGGGCGACCGACGGCAGCGAATGCCGCTGGGCCCGCATCCTGGCCTACGACCCGCCGCACCGCGTGGTGTTCAGCTGGGACATCGGCCCACAGTGGCAGGTCGAGACGGATCCGGAACTGACCAGCGAGGTCGAGGTGCGATTCGTCCCGGACGGACCGGACCGCACCCGGGTCGAACTGGAACACCGCCACATCGACCGGCACGGTCCCGGCTGGCAGTCGGTCGGCGACAGCGTCGACGGCGACCAGGGTTGGCCACTGTACCTCGCCCGCTACGCCGCCTTGTTCGAACGGGAGAACTGACATGTCGCCGATCACCGCAACGGTGGACGTGGACCGGCCCGCGACCGAGGTCTACGCCTACGCGACCGATCCGACCCACTTTCGGGAGTGGCAGGCCGGCGTCATCGACGGTCATCTGGACCAGGACGGGCCGCCGCGGGTGGGCTCCAGGTGCGTGACCACGCGACGCATCGGTGGGGCGGCCAGGCCGGCGATCTCGGAGCTGACCCAGGTGGACCCGCCGACGGCGTGGAGCGTGCGTGGCGTCGACGGCCCCATCCGCGCCAGCGTCGATCTCACGGTGGCACCGCTGGCCGAGACGAGGTCCCGGCTGACCATCGTGGTCGACTTCGAAGGACATGGGATCGGCAAGGTGTTGGTCCCGCTGTTGGTGCGCCGGCAAGCGCAGAAGGAGATGCCTGACAACGTCGCGAACCTGAAGCGACACCTGGAATCCCGGCCGTAGCGCGACCGGCACGCCTGTCGCTCGGTCACGCCACCACTCCCGCCGCGCGCAGCCAGCACCGGCCCGGCGCACGAGTCCGGGCCGCAGAGCAGTCAGGTCCGCCACCATGTCCAGCCGGAACCTGGAAGATATGAGATATCGATGTACCGGCCATGGCACCGGAGAGTCGGCTCTTCGCTATATTCTGTAGCGGCGCGCGTGCTGACCACGTGGCGACGCCGAGGAGGAGCCATGGCCGGCAAGACTTCCAGCCTCGTGACCACCGAGTCACGGCCGGACGGCCTGCAGGACTTCGTCGCCCGCAACCTGATGCGCGCGATCGCCTCCGGTGAACTACCGCCCGGCACCCGGCTGTCACCGGCGCGACTGGCCGAGGACCTGGGCGTGTCACACATTCCGGTCCGCGAGGCGCTGGCCGCACTGGAGGCCGTCGGCCAGGTCAAGCGCATTCCCAGGGTCGGTTTCTTCGTCGCCGAACTGTCCACTGAGGACATCAAGGACATCTACCACTGGCGACAGGTCCTGGAGGACGAGGCGCACCGGATCGCGGTGCCGAACCTGTCCGAAGAGGACCTCAACCAGATGCGCGAGATCAACGAGAAGATGGCCACCGCGGTCACCGAGCACGGCACCGCGTTCATCGAGCTGAACCGGACGTTCCATTTCATCCCGTTCCGGCGTGCGGAGAGCGAACACCTGCTCCGCTTCATCTCACACCTGTGGGACGCGGCGGCCAGATATCAGAGCACCACGGCATACGTACGGGAAGCGAAATCCCAGTTGCAGCACCACCACGACACGCTGCTGGCCGCGTTCGAAACGCGTGACGTGGCGGCCGTGAACGCGATCATGGCCACCCATCGCGGCATGACCCTGGCGTCGATCAAGAACGTGTAGCGCGGCGGCGGAGCGACCACATCTGGGTGCTCCGCTCCATCTCCAGCGCGACCGGCCAGGACAGGCCGGGAGCGTCCAGTTCCCGCCGCATCGAGATGACGGTCTTGCGGGCCAACTCCGGATCGCGGGCCGGCGCCTTGGCCAGTTCGACCGCCCTGGGGAGCACGTCGGCGGCGGCCACGGCCTCCCAGGCCAACCCGATCTCAGCGGCCCTCGCTCCGGAGATCTCCGTGCCGAACACACTGATCGCGGCGGCGGCCTCCCGGCCGGCGAGCCTGCCCAGCAGCGTGAAGTGGCCGCCGCCGGGGTGCAGGCCGATGCGCTGGAAACCGGCGAGGATGCGCGCGTCGGTCGCCACGATCCGCAGGTCGGTGGCCAGCAACAGGTTCGTGCCGGCACCGACGGCAGCGCCCTGGACGGCGGCGATCGTCGGCACGGCCAGGCTGCCCACCCGGACGAACGCCTCGTAGACGGCACCGAGTTCGGCGTAGCGCTCGGGATCGGCCGGGTCCTCACCGGCGCGGGCCAGCACGTCCCGCTCGGCTCCTGAGCAGAACGTCCCGTTCGCGCCGGTCACCACGGCCGCGCCGATCGACATGTCCGCGTCGATGTCGTCGCACACGGCGATCAGTTCCCGGGAGGTCGCCGGGTTGAGCGCGTTGCGGGTCGCGGCCGAGTCGATGGTGATCGTGGCGACCGCGTCGGCCACATCAACCCTGATGGCGCCCATGGTGTCCTCCGCCGGCTAGATGTGCTGGTAGACGCATCGGACAGTAACGCGAGGACGGTGGCGCGGCCGCGTGCTGTTGACCACAGCCACACTCAGCGCGCTACGGCCAGCACCGCGTCCACCAGCCGCCGGTCGTCGGCAGGGTCGACCGTCCGCAGGTCCAACAGGCATCGATCCGCCTCGACCCGGCCGACCACCGGTGGCCGACCACCACGCAACGCGAGAGCCAACTCCGGTGCCAGCGCGACCGCCGCGCTGGGCAACTCCACGCCGGGCGCGCCTCCCCCACCGACCGCCGACACGCAGTCCACGGCATCGGCGGACACACCGTGCTCAGCCAGCAGCGCGACCACCGCCGCTACCCTGGCGGCCAGCGCTTCCCTTGGTACGACGAGCATGTCGGCCACCGGTGGGCGCGGCCCGCGCAGGGTGGCCTCCAGTGCGGCGAGGGTCAGCTTGTCCACCCTGACCGCACGCGCGGCCGGGTGCCTGCGCAGCCTGCCGACCAGGTCGCTGTCGCCCAGCAGCAGGCCGGCCTGCGGGCCGCCGAGCAGCTTGTCGCCACTCGCGGTGACCAGCGCGGCACCGTCCCGCAGCGCGGTCTGCGCGTCCGGCTCGTCAGGCAGCAGCGGATGCGGCGTGAGCAGGCCGGACCCGATGTCCACCACCAGCGGCGCGGGCAGTGCCGCCAGGTCGGCGACGCTGACCTCCCTGGTGAACCCGACGACCTGGAAGTTGGACGGGTGGACCTTGAGCACGAACCCGGTGTCCTCGCCGATCGCGTCCGCGTAGTCCCGCAGGTGGGTGCGGTTCGTGGTGCCGACCTCGCGCAGCCGCGCCCCGGTGGACGCGAGCAGGTCGGGGATGCGGAACCCGTCGCCGATCTCGACCAGTTCGCCCCTGCTGACCACGATCTCCTTGCCGGCCGCCATGGTCATCGCACACAGCAGCAGCGCGGCCGCGTTGTTGTTCACCACGTGCACGGCACCGGCGGCCGGGACGGCCTCGGCCAGCGCGGCCAGCGTGTCCCTGCCCCTGGTCGCCCTGCGGCCGGTGGCCAGGTCGTACTCGACGTCGGTGTAACCGGCTGCTGCGACGACGGCCTCGCGCGCCGCCGAGGACAGCGGCGCCCTGCCCAGGTTGGTGTGCACGACCACCCCGGTCGCGTTGATCACCTCGTGCAGCGACGCGGCCAGCGGCGGCAGCGCGGCAAGAGCCGCCGACGTGACCTCCTGTGGCGGGATCTCGCCTGCCCGCGCCCTGCGCTGCGCCTCGATCACCGCTGCCTTGACCAGGCCGGGGCCGAGCACCCGGATCGCCGCGGCGACGGCAGGCTCGGCCAGCACGACGTCGGTCCGCGGGATCGCCCGCCGCGCGTCGGTCGACGACTGATCACGGTCCATGGCGGCATTCTGCCCTGGTGGCGGCCACCGTGCAGGCACCAGGGCCGCGGCAACGGGCCGATGTTTCCCTCCGACTTACAGAATGCGAACAGCGGACCGAGCACCCAAGACGCATTGTCCGGTACCATTGGACCTCCTACCATCGGCTGACGGCGGCGCCACGGCAGAAGGGTCGGGACAATGTCCTCACGTGAGGCACACGACAGACCCGAGGACGATAGCGCCGCGACCGACGTTTCGGATGAATGGTCGTACTACAGCATCGGTGGCGTCGTGGTACGCAGCAAGCAGATGACGCATCTGTCCCGGGACGCCTACATCCGCCGTGAGGTCGAGACGTCCGTGGCGATCGGCGATCCGCGCTCGCCCAACGAGATCAGGGCCGCGGTCGAACAGGAACTCGCCTACCAGACGGACAAGTACGCCCACTGAGTGCTGTCGGTCCACTACCGACCGGTGCGGTCCACCGTGGCGACGTTCTGCCCGATCTCCAGCATCTGACCCACCACCTGCTGAAGTGCGGCCCCGTTGCCTTCGTTGATCTTGGATTTCGCCTTGGGATTCATCGTGCCCAGCGACACCACCGCGATCGGCAGCTCACCACCGTCCGCGACGATTCGCACCGGCACGCACAGATAGGTCTGCCAGCGGTCACTGAGCAGCCCCGCCGAGTCATCACCGCTGGTCGGATAGATCTCCGGCCGGCCGAGGCAGAACGCCCGCACCGACGCGTTCGGCGAGTTCGCCTCGATCTCCGCGCAGCGCATCGTCTTGATGTCCGGTGCGGTGCCCGTGGACGAGGCCCACAGCCTCAACTGCCGACTCTGCCGGCCGGGTTCCCAGCGAATCCACGTCTCCAGTTTCAACACCTCGTCGGTGCTGCCGAGAATCTGCCGAATCCTGGGCAGACACCGTTCGAGATACTCGTGGTCGAACTGCTGCACCTGCCGCTGCTGCACCCAGCGGATCCGCCACCACGCCGACCACCATTTCTCGATCCGCCGGGCATATCCCACCGGTGTCGACGCGCTGGTCGCGCGAACCACCAATTCATTGAGTAACTGTGGTATCTGGCAGTAGAAGTCGGGAAAGACCACCTCGGTGTCGAACTGCCGCATCCGTAACCGAATGCTGTCCTGGACCACGTCGATTATCTTGTCGGTGTCGCCGGGCAGGTCGAGGGACTGGAGCGCGGTCACCGCGACCCGGGGCGGGGCACCAGGCTTGGTCGACCTGGTGGCGGCCAGCGCCTCCAACAATGGCTGATCCGTCAGGCTGGAGCCGAGAATCAACACCGAACGCTTGTCGAACAATGCTTTCAGGATTTTGGACGACAGCGGCTGGGAACGCATGTAGTCCGTTTCACTGAGAATGATGTCCTGCGATCCGTTCGAACCGCTCTTGGGCACGTGGCCGTGCAGGTGCACCACCTGATAGGGCGCGGTGTGCGCGAGAAAATCCTCGTCCTGCCTGCTGTGGTCGACAACGGACGTGGCAAGGTTCAGCTCGATCCCGTTGGACTGCACCAGTTTCTCGACCTCGCGCTGCACGAACTCGTCATAGTTCGTGGTGACGATGTAGAACTTCCGGTCCAATGCGGAGAACGCCGCCGCGAGCCGCACTATCGCGCTGATCAGCTCACCGCGCTGCCAGTACCGGGTGACATATAGCAGTGTTCTCAACCGGTCGACGACCTCGGCGCGCCACTCCTCGCCGGAATGGGCCGCGTACTTCTCGCTCACCACGGACGCTGCCTGAACGGGTGTGTTCGCGTGCATGATCGCGGCCCGCTGCAGACCGTCCCTGTCGTCGTCGTACTGCTCCATGTGCGGCTTGAGCAGGGCGTCCACCAGGCCTGCCCAGCTCAGCCCGGTCCGGTCGATCGAAACACCGGCGCCTGCATAGATGACCAGCGAATCCTGACTCGCCAGTCGTTCCACCGTTTCGGACACACCCGATTGATAGAAGAACGGCTGCGTGCTCCGCGAGAAGGGCATGCCGATGCTCTCCGTCCTGTCGCCGCTGCCCCAGCAATGTCGAGCGACACGGACCAATTGTTACACGCTACTCCATTCGGCTACGTGTCATCTGACACGGCCGACACTGTTGACCGACAATTGCTCATCATTTGTCAGCAGGCAGGCCTGCCCTGGTGCGGTAGGCCGACAGGTAGGTCAGCAACTCGGGGCCACGCGGCCGGCGACCGGGCCGGATGTCGCAGGTGGCGGCCTTGGCCTCCTGGATGTGCACGTTCGGGTCGAGCACCAGGGACAGCAGTTCGTTCGCCGCGTCGCCGGTGCTCAGGCCGTTGGGGCCCCAGTGGTAGGGCAGGCCGACCTGGTGGATCGTGCGGCCGCGTACCTTGAGCGGCCGCATCCGGTCGGTGACCAGCACCCTGGCCTCGATGGCCGCCCGAGCGGAGATGATGGTGGCCCAGCCGTGGTGTTCCAGCCCGCGCTCGGCCGCCAACTGCGGCGACACCTCGCAGAAGAACTCGGGCTGCAACTCGGACAGGTACGGCAGGGTCCTGCTCATGCCGCCCGCCGTGTGGTGCTCGGTGAGCCGGTACGTGGTGAACACGTACGGGAACACCTCGTTGTCAGCGCCGTGGTAGCGATTGCCCTTGATGTTGTACGTCTCGGTCGTCGGGTTGGTCTGCTGCTTGTACAGCGGGTTGTCCACCGGCGACTCGTAGGGCTCGTAGTGCGTGGGCAGCGGGCCGTCGGCCAGACCGGCGGGCGCGTACAGCCAGGCCCGGCCGTCGGTCTGCATGATGAACGGGTTCTTCCCGCTCAGCGCCGCCTGCGCCCTCGCGCCCTCCGGTGGCACGTAGTCCGGCCGCTTGGTGACCTCGAAGTCCGGCACGTCCTCGCCGACCCACTTGCCCTGGCCCTCGTCCCACCACACGTACTTCTTGCGCTCGCTCCACGGTTTGCCGTCCGGATCGGCCGACGCCCGGTTGTACAGGATGCGCCGGTTCGCGGGCCACGCCCACGCCCACTCCGGCGCCACCCAGGTCTGCTCGCTGCCCGGCTTCCTGGTCGCCGAGTGGTTGTGGCCCTCGGCGTAGATGCCGCAGTAGATCCAGCAGCCGCTGGTGGTCGACCCGTCCGGCTTCAACTCGGTGAACTTGGACAGCGGGCCGTCCGGTCCGAACCCGTTGACCTCGGCGAGCACGGCCTCCGCGATCGGGTCGGCCGTCTCGCCCTCGGTCGGGTAGTCCCAGGTGAGGTCCAGGATCGGCCGGTCCCGCTTGGCCCGCGAGCCGGCCAGCTTCTCCCTGATCATCCGGCCGAGGTGGAAGTAGAACCACAGGTCGCTGCGTGCGTCACCGGGCGGCTCGACCGCCTTGTGGTGCCACTGCACCAGCCGCTGCGTGTTGGTGAAGCTGCCGTCCTTCTCGGTGTGCGACGCGGCCGGCAGGAAGAACACCTCGGTCGGGATCTCCTCGGTGGTCAGCTCACCGGTCTCGATCTCCGGGCCGTCCTTCCAGAACGTCGCGCTCTCGATCATCTGCAGGTCGCGCACCACCAGCCAGTCCAGGTTGGCCATGCCGAGCCGTTGCATCTTCGCGTTGGCCGAGCCGACCGCCGGGTTCTCGCCGACCAGGAAGTAACCCTTGCAGTCGCCCGCGATCTGGTTCATCACCGTCTTGTAGGTGCCGTGATCACCGGTCAGCTTGGGTATGTAGTCGAAGCAGAAGTCGTTCTCCTTGGTGGCCGCGTCACCCCACCACGCCTTGAGCAGGCTCACCATGTACGACTCCATGTTGCCCCAGAAGCCGGTCTTGCCGGAGTCCGCTGCGACGAACTCGTCCAGTGACTGGTGCTGGTGCGCGTGCGGCATCGGGATGTAGCCGGGCAGCAGGTTGAACAGTGTCGGGATGTCGGTGGAGCCCTGGATGGAGGCGTGCCCGCGCAGCGCCAGGATGCCGCCACCGGGCCTGCCCATGTTGCCCAGCAGGCTCTGCAGGATCGACGCGGTGCGGATGTACTGGGCGCCCACGGTGTGGTGCGTCCAGCCGACCGAGTAGACGAACGCGGTGGTGCGCTCGCGGCCCGAGTTCTTGGTGATCTCGTCGGCCACCCGCAGGAACTGCTCCTCCGAGATGCCGCAGACGTCCTGGACCATTTCCGGCGTGTAGCGGGCGAAGTGCCGCTTGAGTACCTGGAACACGCAGCGGGGGTCGGTGAGCGTCTCGTCGAGGGTCGGCTTGGTGTCGGTCGTGGCACCGCCGCTGCCGTACGAGTCGCCGCGCGAGGTCTCCTGGTGCTCGGGGCCGCTGTGCTGTTGGGCGGAGTGCTCCTGCGACGCGTGCTCGTCCCACGTGTCGCTGGTGCCGGCCGCCGGGGCGGCCTCGCCGCCCGCGTACATCCAGGACGAGCCCTCGTACTTCCCGCTCTCCGCGTTCCAGCCGGAGAACAGGCCCTCCAGGTCCTCGCTGTCCACGTAGTCGTCGCGCAGGATCGCGCCGGCGTTCGTGTACGCCACGACGTAGTCGCGGAAGTAGAGCTCCCTGGACAGCACATAGTTGATCAGGGCGCCGAGGAACACGATGTCCGAGCCAGCGCGCAGCGGCACGTGCACGTCGGCCACCGCGCTGGTCCTGGTGAACCTGGGGTCGACGTGGATGATCGTGGCGCCGCGCTTCTTCGCCTCCATCACCCACTGGAACCCGACCGGATGGCACTCGGCCATGTTCGAGCCCTCAATGAGAATGCAGTCCGCGTTCTGCAGGTCCTGCATGAACGTCGTGGCGCCGCCGCGACCGAACGTGGTACCCAGACCGGGCACTGTGGCGGAGTGTCAAATACGGGCCTGGTTCTCGATCTGGATGGCGCCCAGCGCGGTGTACAGCTTCTTCATCAGGTAGTTCTCTTCGTTGTCCAGCGTGGCACCGCCGAGACTCGCGATGCCCATCGTGCGCCGGACCGGTATCCCGTCCACGCTGCGCTGCCAGGTCTCCCTGCGGGTGTTGATCACCCGGTCGGAGATCATGTCCATGGCCTTTTCGAGTGAGAGGCTCTCCCACTCGGTGCCGTACGGGCGGCGGTACATCACCTTGTCCACCCGGCTGGGGCTGGTCACCAACTGCTTGCTGGCCGAGCCCTTCGGGCACAGCCTGCCGCGCGAGATCGGCGAGTCGGGATCGCCCTCGATCTGGATGACCTTCTCGTCCTTGACGAAGATGCGCTGACCGCAACCGACGGCGCAGTACGGGCAGATCGAACGCACCACACGGTCGGCGTGCTCGGTGCGGGCGGTCAGCCCGGCAGAGCGGGTCGACCGGGAAGCAGCCGCCTTGCCCACTGGATCGACGCCGCTGACCTGCTTGTACACCGGCCAGCCCTCGATCCACTGCCGAACACCCACGGTGACCTCCCGACAGTGCGCCACAATCGACAATTGACCGTACCTTGATGATCGGCCGGATGCATCGTGTAACGCTCCTGAGTGCGCGGCCGCAGGCGATGCGTGTGGCCTACACAACAGTCGTCGGCGCAACAGTGGACGGTGCCGACCAGCGATTATGAAACTGGTCAGGACGTCGGCAACGGCGACATCCCAGCGGAGCCGCGGGAGGGCGCACGGACGGCGATCCGGAACTGCCCGGTGCACGCACCGTCGAGCAGGTGCTCAGCCGAGGCAGGCTGCGTGCCGCCGTCGCGTTGAGCGGTCCGGCTTTCGTCGCGTCGGTCGCCTACGTCGATCCAGGCAACTTCGTCACCAACTTCGCGGGCGGCGGGCGGTACGGCTACCAACTGCTCTGGGTGGTGGTGCTGGCCAGCGTGCTGGCGATCCTGGTGCAGTACCTCGCGTCCAAGGTCGGGTTGGCCACCGGGCGCAGCCTGCCCGCGGTGTGCGCGGACGTGCTGCCGCGCCAGGTGAACCTGTTGCTCTGGATCCAGGCCGAGCTCGTCGCCGTGGCAACGGATCTCGCCGAGTTCGTCGGTGCGGCGCTCGGCCTGCACCTGCTGTTCGGCATCGGGCTGTTCCCCGCGGGCCTGATCACGGCCGCGGTCGCGTTCCTCGTGCTCGGCCTGCGGCAGCGCGGGCACCGGGGGTTCGAGATCGCCATCATCGTGACGATGGTGTTGGTGGCGGCCGGTTTCGGTTACCTCTTCGTGCGCGCGGGTCACCAGGACTTCGCGGCGGTGGCCAGGGGTCTGGTGCCCAGGCTGCGGCAGGGCGAGCTGGGTGTCGGCGTCGGCATCGTCGGCGCGACCGTGATGCCGCACGTGATCTACCTGCATTCCGCGCTGCAGGCCGGCAGGGTCGGCGCCAGCACGCCCGCGCAGCGGCAGGTGCTGCTGACGCACAACCGGTGGGACTGCGTCGTCGGGCTCGGCGCGGCGGGCGTGGTGAACGCCGCGATGCTGTGTGTTGCGGCGGCCGTGCCAGGGTTGAGCGGGTCGGCTGGCGACCTGGTGGCCAGCCACGACGCGCTGGCGGCGAACGTCGGCACGGTGGCGGGCATCGCGTTCGCGGTGGCGCTGGTGGCGGCCGGGCTCGGCTCGGCGAGCGTGGCCACCTACGCGGGCCAGGTGGTGATGGAAGGCTTCATGAACTGGCGGATCCCGCTGCTGCTGCGGCGGGGTGTGACCATGTTGCCGTCCCTCGTGGTGCTCGCGCTGACCGACAGCGTCGGCGGCCCGCTGCTGATCTCGCAGATCGCGCTGGCGTTCGGCATCCCGTTCGCGCTGGTACCGATGATCATCGTGACGCGACGGGCCGACGTGATGGGCGACATGGTCAATCGCAGGGCCACGACGATCGTGGTGTCGGTGGCCACCGGCCTGGTGATCGCGCTGAACGTGTACCTGCTGATCGACATCATCACCTGATCGGACTAACCGGGGCGAGGTCCCCGTTTCGACTAGCCTGGATTTGGCGTATCGGTCGACGAAGGGCACATCGCATGATCAAGCTCGGGTTCAGCCTGCCGCAGTTCGGCGCACTGGCCAGCCACGGCGATCGGGTCGCGGTCTTCGCCACCGAGGCGGAGCGTCTCGGCGCGCGCAGCCTGTGGGTCGGCGACCGGCTGATCGACCCGGTGGACCCGACGGTCGGCTACGGTGGCGGCTCGACGATCCCACCCGAGTTCCGGTCCAATTTGGACCCGTTCGCGCTGCTGACCGTCGCGGCGACGGCGACGCGGGAGGCTACGCTCGGCACCAACGTGCTCAACCTCCCCTGGTACGCGCCGGCTGTACTGGCACGCCTGCTGACCACGATCGACATCGTCAGCGGCGGCCGACTGCTGCCCGGCTTCGGCATCGGTTGGTCGCCGGAGGAGTACCAGGCGGCCGGCATCCCGTGGCAGGGCCGAGGTGCCAGACTGGACGAGAGCCTGGACGCGCTGGAAGCGCTGTGGAACGAGAATCCGGCCGAGTACCACGGGAAAGTGCTGACCCTGCCCAGGACGCACATCGACCTGAAGCCGGTGCAGCGGCCCATGCCGATCTACCTCGGTGGCATGTCCGACGCGGCCCTGCGCCGCATCGGCAGGCGCGGCTACGGCTGGCTGCCAGCCTGTCGACTGCCCGGTTTCGTCAACGCCGACGAGCTGATCGCGCAGCGGGAGACCATCAGGGCCGCGGCCCGGGATTCTGGCCGGAGCGAGGACGTGCCGGTCGTGGTGAGGGTCAACCCTGCTGCGGGCACGAGCGTGCAGGAGATCGTGGACGTGGTGGGTGCGGTCGCGGAGCAGACCGATATCACGGACATTTTCGTGGACCTGATGTACCTGTCCAAGGATGTGGACGAGGCGCTCGACTTGGCGCGTCGGCTGCTCGATGGGGTGCGCTGAGTTCGGTTGGGGCTTGGCGCCCGGCGTTACTCAACGCCAGCGCGGAAGTGCCGGGTCACTAGGGGGTGTTTCATAAGCCCGCTTTCCGGCTGCGCGACGCCCACTCGCTCGGAGGAGGCCTATGAAACACCCCCCTAGACCACTCCAGAGACGCGACCAGCCGGATCAGAGGCCGGCAGCCAACCGAGTAAGCACCACAGCCGCAGGCTCAGCAGTCGCATGCCGGTGGCCGGTACCGGCCCACAGGTTCACCAACTCCGGGTCCCCCGCCGCCGCTGCCGCCTTCCGCAATGGGCTCGTCAGATAGTGCAGCGCAGGATAACCAGCAGGCGCGACCGCGTCGTACCGGTCGATGAAGTGATTCCGCAACCCACGCGCCGGGCGACCCGTGAACGCTCGCGTGACGACCGTTTCGGTACGTGCCGGGTCGGCGATCGCGGCCTTGTGCACTGCCGACGCACCACTCTCGTCGGTCAGCAGCAGGACCGTTCCGACGACAGCGGCCACCGCGCCAGCGTGTAGCACAGCGGCGATGTCGGCCGACGTGCTCAGCCCACCCGCTGCCACGATCGGCAGCGGCACGGCGGCTCGCACCTGGGCGACCAGGTCCACCAGCGGAATTGACGGCGGCACCCGCGACGGCGTCAATGTGCCGGAGTGGCCGCCTGCCACGGATGCCTGCACTGCCAACAGATCCACGCCCGCATCGACAGCGAGCTTGGCCTCGTCGGCCGACGTGACGGTCTGGATCACCACCGTCCCCGCCTTGCGCAGCGCGGCGACCACACCCGGCTCAGGGATGCCGAACGTGAAGCTGGCCATCGGCACCGGGTCGGCCAGCAGCACGTCGATCTTGGCCGCCCACTCGTCGTCGTTCTCGACGGGATCACCTGACAGGTCGATGCCGTAGCGGTCCGCATCCGCCCGGATCGTGTTGGCATACAACCGAAACTCAGCCGCGTCGACCGGCACCGGGTTGGGTGCGAACAAGTTCACGCCGAACGGCACACCCGTCGCCCGCACGGTGGCGATCTGCTCGGCGAACCCCTCCGCCGTCCGGTAGCCGGCGGCCAGGAACCCGACGCCACCGGCCTGTGCCGCCGCGGTGACCAGCGCCGGTGTGGTCGGTCCGCCCGCCATCGGGGCCGCGATGACGGGGATGGCCAGGTCGGACAACGGGGAACTCATCAGGCGACCTCTCCTGTGTACTGGTGCGGAAACCGGACGCGCAACGCTGCCGCTGCCACCGCCGACGCGACCACGATGGCGGCGCCGAGCAGCAGGGCCTCGTGATAACCGTTGCGCACCAAGGGAGTGACGATCAGCGGACCGACGATCTGCCCGACGCCGTAGCCCGCGGTGAGCAGCGCGACGGCCCTGGGTACCCGCAGGTCCGTGCCGATGGCCAGTGCGATGGCCGCGATGCCGAGGAACGTGCCACCGAACAGGAACGCCGACAGCAACGCTGGTGCCACACCGCCGAACAGCGCGGGCAACGCGACGCCGACGGCCTGGACGACGAGCGCGACGAGCAACATGTCCGGCCGGGACCACCGGTGGCTCAGCCACGCCCACAGCGCGGCCGATGGCAGCGCCGCGAGCCCGACCAGCACCCACGCCCCGCTGCCGAGCCACGCAGGGCCGCTCTGGTCGATCGCGGCGACCAGGAACGTGCCGGAGATGATGTAGCCGACGCCCTCCAGCGAGTAGCTGGTGAACAGCCACGCGAACCATCGCCGCGTCGAACGGCTGCCGGCCACAGCATCGACACCGACCGACGCCGCAGGTCGCATCGACCACGCCGCAACAGCCAGGACGAGCGCCAGCGCGGCGGAACTCCACCAGGCGGCCTGCCATGTCGACACCGATCGGAGGATAAGCACCAGGACGCCGGACAGCGCGATGCCGGCGCCCACTCCCCCGATGGCCCACCCGGTCAGGTGATGGGCTTGCCCGCGCAGATGGTGCAACAACGCACTGGCGGCGATCACGAAGATCAGCGCACTGGCCACGCCGGCCACCAGCCTGAGCACGAACCAGGCAGTGCCGTCGAGCGTGACCGGCATCAGGGCCAGCGTCGCGACCAGCACGACCAGCGAGCCACGGAACACGACGGTGGAACGCAGCAGACCGGGGACGAAACTGCCGGCGAGAGCACCGACCAGATAGCCGACGTAGTTCGCGGTGGCGAGCGTGGCACCGAACTGGGCGGACAGGCCTGCCTGCGCGTGCATCAGCGGCAGGATCGGCGTGTACACGAACCGGCCGACGCCCATGCCGGCCGCGAGCGCGGCAGCGCCCTGCCCCACCACCAGCCACGGTGTCGTGCCGGCCCGGGCAGCCACAGTGGTCATGGCCCTGACGCTAGGCGCCTGATCCACGGCTGTGAAATGCTCGTTGCGGTGCATCTATGCTCGACAGACATGGACGTCGAGTTGCGTCATCTGCGCGCATTCGTCACCGTCGCGAGGTTGCGGTCGTTCACCCGTGCTGCCGAGGAACTGCTGGTCACCCAGCCAGCGCTGAGTCGCACCGTCGCCCAGTTGGAGGCGACGCTGCGGGTGACTCTGCTGGAGCGCACCTCACGGCGGGTCGAACTCACCACGGCAGGCACGGAATTCCTCGGCCATGCGGAACGAGTGCTGGCCACGGTGGACCAGGCACTGGCGTCGGTGCGCCAGGAGGTCGGCATCCGGCTCGGGTTCAGCTGGCTGCTGCCCGATCCGTGGGCGCAGCGCACCGTGAGCCGTTTCGAGGCGGCCACCGGCGGCACGGTCTCGTTGGTGCGCTGCGACGATCCGCTGGCCTGCGTGCGGCAGGGCATGATCGACGTCGCACTGGTGCGCGGCGACGTGCGGAGCACGACCGAGCGTGTGGTGCACCTGTTCGACGAGACACGGGTCGCTGCCTGCTCGGAACGGTCCGCCCTGGCCGGCCACCCGCGGTTGGACTGGACCGAGGTGCGCGACTGGCCGCTGGTGGTCAACGTGCTGTCCGGCACGACGGGCCCGTGGTCCTGGCCGGCAGGCGAGGGTCCGGCCCGGATAGTCGAGACAGCGAACTTCGACGAATGGTTGGAATCCGTGGCCGCCGACCGTGGCATCGGGGTGGTGCCGGAACTGGCGATGCGGCGCAATATCCACCCCGCAGTCCGATTTGTCCCGTTGACCAACGCGCCGACCAGTCCGGTATCGCTGGTGTACCTACCGCATGTCCAGGAAACGCTGTTGCGCCAGTTTGTCGACGCAGCCTCCGCCCATTGAGCTGTTCGGTGGCGACAGTTGCGGCCATCGGCGCAGCAATACGTAACGCGGGCATCGGGCAACTGCGCGCTCACGCTAACGTGACTTCGGGTTAGGTTTGCTTAACCTAAGTCCGATCCCCCCTTCGGAGGCGATGTCAATGAGGCCCATGGTCGCACGAGCACGATCAGGCAGGGCGGTAGGTGCGGTGTCTGCCGCCATCGCCGCTGCTGTCGTGCTCGCTGGCTGCGGCAGCGGTACGAGCACGTCGACCGCGGGGCCGTCCAGCCCGGCCCCCGTCGCCGGTTCGATCAAGGGCCAGACGATCACGCTGTACAACGGCCAGCACGAGCAGACCACGGACGCGCTGGTCAAGGCGTTCGAGAAGCAGACCGGCGCCATCATCAAGGTGCGCAGCGACGACGAGGACGTGCTCGCCCAGCAGATCGAGCAGGAGGCCGGGAACTCGCCCGCCGACGCGTTCTTCACCGAGAACACCCCGCCGCTGGCCCGGCTGGACGAGAAGGGCCTGCTGGCCACGGTCAACCCGTCGACATTGTCCTCGGTGCCGAGCCAGGACAGCGCATCCGACCACAACTGGGTCGGGGTGTCCGCTCGGGTCAGCATGCTGGTCTACAACACCGACGACCTGAAGCAGAGCGACCTGCCCACGTCGATCATGGGGCTGGCCGACCCGAAGTGGAAGGGCAAACTGGACATCGCGCCCTCCGAGACGGACTTCCAGCCCATCGTCACGTCGCTGGCCGCCTCCATCGGTGACGCCGCCACGGTGAAGTGGCTGCAGGCGATCAAGGCCAACGCCGGTTCGCACCAGGACCCGGACAACGAGACCTTGGTGGCCAACGTCAACAAGGGCACCACCCAGCTCGGTGTGATCAACCACTACTACTGGTACCGGCTCAAGGACGAGAACGGCGCCAGCGGCATGCACTCCGCGCTGCAGACCTTCGCCCCGCACGACGACGGCTACCTGCTCGACGTGTCCGGTGCCGGCGTGCTGAAGTCCAGCAAGCACCAGCAGGCCGCGCAGGAACTGCTGAACTTCCTGGTCAGCAACGCGGGCCAGAAGGTCCTGGTCGCCGGTGACAGCTGGGAGTACCCGATCGGCTCCGGCGTCACCAACCCGACGCTGCCGGCGTTCTCCTCGCTCCAGCCGAAGGCCTTCGACCTGACGCAGATCGGTGACGGCGCCAAGGCCGTCCAGCTGCTGCAGCAGGCCGGGCTCGATTGAGCACCACCCGCGAACGGGTTGCCACGGCCGCTGTTCCGCCTGTCACGGCGGAACGGCGGCTGTGGCCGTTCCCGCGTCCCCGGCGCAACCTGGTCCTGTACCTGATCGCCGGCGCTGTCGCCGTCGGCCTGCTCGGCCCCGAGGTGTTCCTGGTCCTGCAGGCCAACGGTGTGGGCTGGGCCGAACTGCACCGCGTCCTGTTCCGTCCGCTGACCGTGGAGCTGCTGACCAACACCGTCGAACTCGCCGTCGGCGTCACGATCCTCACCGCGATCATCGGCACAGCGACGGCGTGGTGCGTCGAGCGGACCGCCCTGCCGTTGAAGCGGATGTGGGCCGTCCTCGTCGTGCTGCCGGTGTCCATTCCGGACTTCGTGGTCGGCTACGCGTGGCACTCGCTGTTCCCGAACTTCATCGGCCTGCACGCTGCCGCCGTCGTGATGACGCTGGACCTCTATCCGCTGGTCTATCTGCCGGTCGCGGCGGCGCTGCGGCGCACCGACCCGGCGCTCGAGGAGTCCGCGCACGCGCTCGGGCTGGGCAAGTGGGCCACGTTCCGGCGGGTCATCCTGCCGCAGATCCGGCCCGCCGTCCTCGGCGGCAGCCTGGTCGTCATCCTGGCGCTGCTGGCCGAGTTCGGCGCGTTCGAGATCCTGAACTTCCGCACGTTCACCACCGAGATCTTCACCGAGCTACAGGTGGACACGTCGGCGGCGTCGGCGTTGTCGCTGCTGCTGGTCCTGATGGGCATCGTCGTGCTGATCGGCGAGGGGTTCTCCAGCGGCCGGGGCAGGGTCAGCCGGGGTGGCCCGCAGGCGTCCCGGCCGCCGGTCCGGCGCAGGCTCGGCCTGTGGCTCGGGCCGACGCTGCTCGGGCTGACCGCCGTGGTCATCCTCGCGGTCGGCGTGCCGATCGGCACGCTGGTCTACTGGCTCACGCACTCCCAGCACACCACGCTGCCGGCCAGCACGACGCTCCTGTCGGCCACGCTGGCGACTGCCCGTTACTCGGTGTTCGCGGCGGCGCTGGGCACGATCGCGGCCACGCCGGTCGCGTTGCTCGCCGCACAGCGCAGGGGCCGGATCGCCAAGATCGTGGAACGCAGCACCTATCTGATCCAGTCGGTGCCCGGGGTGGTCATCGCGCTGAGCCTGGTCTTCTTCGCGGTGCGCTACGTGTTCCCCATCTACCAGACCAGCGTGCTGATGGTGATCGCGTACGCGCTGCTGTTCTTCCCGCTGGCCCTGGTCTGCGTGCGGGCGTCGGCGGTGCAGGCGTCGCCCCGACTGGCCGAGATGGGCCGGTCGCTGGGCTACCGGCCACTGCAGGTGTTCTTCCGCGTGACACTGCCGATCATCTCACCGGGCATCGGAGCGGCGTTCTGCCTCGTGTTCCTGTCCTCGGTCACCGAACTGACCGCCACGCTGGTCCTCGTGCCGACCGGCGTGCACACCCTGGCCACCCAGTTCTGGGCCTACCAGACCAACACCGCCTATGGCGCGGCCGCGCCGTACGCTGCCGTCATCGTGGCGATAGCGGCCATCCCCAGCGTCGTGCTCGGGGCGTGGTTCTCCCGGCGGCAAGGAGACAATCCGGTGGTGGTCGGCTCATGAACGCCCTGGAGGTTGACGACATCGCGATGTCGTTCGGTTCCACCGAAGTGCTCACCGACGTCAGCCTGACGGTGCCCGAGCACTCGATCACCGCCGTGCTCGGCTCGTCCGGCAGCGGGAAGACCACGCTGCTGCGCATCATCGCCGGGTTCGAGCGGCCCAAGGCGGGCCGGATCAGCCTGGCGGGCCGGGTGATCGAGAGCGAAGGACGGCACGTGCCACCGGAACGGCGCAGGCTGGGCTACGTGCCGCAGGAGGGTGCCCTGTTCCCGCACCTGACCGTCGCCCGCAACGTCGGGTTCGGGCTACGCAGGGGCTCCCGGCACACCGGCCGGGTCGAGGAACTGCTCGAACTGGTCGACCTCGCGGGCCTCGGCAAGCGGTACCCGCACGAGTTGTCCGGTGGCCAGCAGCAGCGGGTCGCGCTGGCCCGCGCGCTGGCGCTGGACCCGGCGCTGCTGTTGCTGGACGAACCGTTCGCCTCGCTGGACGCGGCACTGCGGCTCAGCGTGCGGGCCGACATCGCCCGCGTGCTGCGGGCCGCCAAGACCGCTGTCGTCCTGGTCACCCACGACCAGCAGGAAGCCATGTCCATGGCCGACCAGGTGGCCGTGCTGCGGGCCGGGCACGTGGCCCAGATCGGTGCCCCACGGGACATCTACGCCAACCCGGTCGACCCGGACATGGCCGCCTTCGTCGGCGAGGCCAATCTGGTGGACGCCGACATCGACGGCGGCACAGCGGTCACCGCACTGGGCAGGCTCAGCACGGAACCGACCGACCGGACCCGGGCGGTCGTGCTCGTCCGGCCGGAGCAGATCACCATCGCGCACGGCCACAGCGAGACCGGGCTGACCGGGCACGTGATCGAGCAGAGCTACCAGGGCCACGAATCCCTGATCACGGTGACGCCCGACCGGGACTGCGGCGCTGTCGCGCTGCGGGTGCGGATCCACGGCACCGACAGCTACGCGGCCGGCACGCCCGTCACGCTCACCGCCACCGGTGCCGTGCCCGCGTGGCCGGCTACGTGATATTGACACGTGACGCGGCTCGCAGGTGTTTGACTGCGCTGGTGGGCTCGGGTCTACTCGTAGTGACGAAGGAGGTGAGCCGGATGACCGGTGAGGGACATAGTAGGTGCCGTCACGCGGATTCCCGGCCACGTCCGGGAGGTCGGAGCTAGTTCCGCGAACGATCTGCGTGAGGCGGCGGCGAACCTACGGCTGCCACGAGGACTGCGCTGGCGCAAGCTGATCCCGGCGATCTTCCCCAGTTACGTCACCGGCGGCATCACGGCGGCAGGCGGCGCCTGGAACGCCTCCATCGTCGCCGAGGTCGTCCACTACCACGGCACCACGCTCACCGCATCGGGTCTTGGCGCCTACATCGCGCAGGCCACCGCCACCGGCAACGCGGGCCGCATCCTGGTCGGCGTCGCCGTGATGAGTTGCTACGTCATCGGCCTCAACCGCCTCGTCTGGCGCCGCCCGTACGCCGTTGCCGAACAACGCTGTTCCGTTGCCAGCTAGGAGGGTTGTCATGACCGCTTTTGGTCGACGTCGAGCACGTCAGCAAGAGCTTCACCGGTGCCGCAGGCGGCGAACTGCGGGTGCTGGACGACATCGGCCTCCAGTTGCGGCCCGGGGAGATCGTGGCGCTGCTGGGCAGGTCCGGCTCAGGCAAGTCGACGCTGCTGCGCACCATCGCGGGGCTGATCGCCCCGTCGGTGGGCACCGTGCGCTACCGGGGCGTGGAGCTGAACGGCGCCGATCCCGGTACCGCCATGGTGTTCCAGAGCTTCGCCCTGATGCCGTGGCTCACCGTGCTGGACAACGTCGAGCTCGGCCTTGCGGCACAAGGGATTCCACCGGTGCGGCGGCGGATGCGCGCGCTGACGGCGATCGAGCTGATCGGGTTGGCGGGTTCGAGTCCGCCTACCCGAAGGAGTTGTCCGGCGGCATGCGGCAGCACGTCGGGTTCGCCAGGGCACTGGTGCTCGAACCCGACGTGCTGCTGATGGACGAGCCGTTCTCCGCGCTGGACGTGCTCACGGCCGAGAACCTGCGCGGCGAACTGCTCGGCCTGTGGAGCGGTGACCACTTCCCCACCAAGGCCGTCTGCATCGTCACCCACGACATCGAGGAGGCCGTGCAGTTCGCCGACCGGGTCATCGTGCTGGGCTCCGGTCAGATCGGGGCTGAGGTCCCGGTCATCCTGCCCCGGCCGAGGGACCGTCGTGCGCCGGCCTTCGGTGCCCTGGTCGATCGGTTGTACGACCTGCTCACCGACAGCGGTCCGTCAGAGAGCACTCAGCCGGATGGAGTTCGCGATGGCCACATACCCAGCATCGTTGGGGTGTAGATGGTCACCGCTGTCGAAAGCGGGCAGCATGGCCAGCGGATCAGCGGGGTCGCGGACGGCGGCTGCGAAGTCGAACACGGCGTCGTAGGCCCCGCTGGTCCTGATCCAGGTGTTCACGGCGGTCCTGGTGGCCTCCAGCGCCGGACTGTAGTCGGTCCAGCCCTTGAACGGGGTCAACGTCGCGCCGAACACCCGCAGGCCACGGGCCTGGCCCTGGCTGACGAGTTGGCGCAGCGCCGTGGTGATCGGCACCGGGTCGAGTTCGTGTGGGTCCTGCTGGATGTCGTTGATGCCCAGCAGCACGATCATCGAACGGGCCGCCGTCTTGGCCAGTGCGTCCCGGTCCAGCCTGGCCAGCGCGTTCACACCGAACGTGTCGCCGTCCAGCAACAGGCGGTTGCCGCTGATCCCCGCGTTCACCACGCCGAGCCGCTGGTCGGCGGGCAGCTTGGCGATCCGGGCGGCGAGCAGGTCCGGCCACCGGTGATTCGCGTCCATTGTGGAGCCAACGCCGTCGGTGATCGAGTCTCCGAAGGTGACCACAGCGCCTCGGCTGGTGGTCAGCACGTCGACGCCGTTCACGTAGTGCCAGATGTCCGTGGTCTGGTCGAACGCCGCGCCCGACTCGTCGGAGGCATGGTCCCCGCTGCTGGTCAGGAACGACGTCTGGCCTGCGAACGGGTGGTAGGTGACCGGGCCGGACGGAGCCGACACGAACGTGGTGACCAGCAGGTTCGCTGCGGTGGGCACGGTGAGTTCGACGGCGTCGCTGACCACGTCGGCGCCGACCGGGATGGTGACCGAGGCCTGTCCGTTGAAGGTCAGTTCGCGCAGCGTGCCGGGCATCGCGCTCGGATCGGCCGGTTTCGCGGCCAGTGCGACTGTGACGTGTGCCATGGTCAAGGGTGCCGCGCCGAACGCGTTGGACAGCCGTACCCGCACCGCCCGACCGCCGATGCTGGCGTGCAGCGCGTTGCGAATGCTCGTGTTCGGCAGGCCGTTCGCGGTGTTCGCCAATGCGTCGGCCGCGGCGGCTGCCCAGGTCCCGACCCAGGTCCGGGTGCCACGTTCAGCCGTCGCCGCTGCCGCCGGAATCGCAGGCGACAGCGCCACAGCGGCCGCGGCGCCCGTGCCTACCAGTAGTCGCCGCCTGGAGAAACCCGCCCGCTCGCCCACTGTTGCTCCCTTCGCCGGTGCCCGCACTCCCCGTCGAGCGCGGTCTGCCCAACTCCACCATTGCCGTTGTCCGGTGGACACGGTCAGCCGCCGAACGCACCAAAACGTTCACAGCGACCTAGGCTGGCTGCCATGACGACAGAGCGGCTCGAGGTGGCCCGGGAGATCTCGGCGACGCCCGCACGGGTGTTCACACTGCTGTGCAACCCCAAGGGGCACGTGACGATCGACAGCTCAGGGATGCTCCAGTCGGCGGACGGCAACCCGGTGAACAAGGTGGGCGACCAGTTCGTGGTGCACATGGACCGCGAGGCACTGGGCGACATGCCGCTGGGCAAGTACGACGTCACGGTGACCATCACGAAGTTCGAGCGCGACTCGCACCTCGAGTGGACGATCGGCTCGGAACGACTCCAGCCGCCGATCATGCACCTGTACGGCTACCGGCTCGAACGCAGCGACACCGGCAGCCGGGTCACGTCGTACTACGACTGGAGCCAGATCGACGACGCCTACCGGGGGCAGATCACCTTCCCGATCGTCCCGGAGTCCGCGCTGCGCGCCACTCTCGGCATCCTGGCCAGGAACGTCGAATGACCGCTCAACTGGAGCTCACGGACTACCGGCGGCAGGTCAGCGAGCTGTACGCCGCCGTCCGCGACGAGGCCGACCCCGAGCGGGGGCACGCCGTGTGGCGGGCCGGCCGGGACGACCTGTTCCGCAACCACCCGCAGAGCCCACTCCCGGCGGACGACCCACTGCGGAAGACCGGCCTGCCCTATTGGCCCTACGACCCTGCGCTCCGGTTCACGCTGCCGCTGCTGCCGGCCGCGGAGCCGATCCGCCTCGCACTGCCGACCGACAACGACGGCACCACTCCGATGAGGCTCGTCGGGCACGTCGAACTGCTCGGCGCGACCGTGGACGTGTGGTGGCTGGAGCAGTACGCGGGCGGCCTGTTCGTGCCGCTGCGGGACGGTTCCGCCGGCCACACCAGCTACGGCGGCGGCCGCTACCTGCTGGACACCGCGAAGAGCGCGGATCTCGGTGGCACGGCCGACCACCTGGTGGTGGACCTGAACTTCCTCTACCACCCGTCGTGCCGCTACGACAGTGCCTGGCAGTGCCCGCTGGCACCGCCGGGCAACACGATCAGTGCGATCGTCGAGGCCGGCGAACGGATGTGATCAGGCGTGGTGCCGCCGCGTCTTGAGGTACCACTGGACCCCGTGCACGACCTCCATCACACCGAGCACGACCAGCCAGATGCCGGCCACCAGGGTGAGCGTGAGTATCGAGCCGAACGGTGACGCGATCAGCACGATCCCGCCCAGGATGGTGACGACGCCGACGAACACCAGCCAGCCCCGGCCTGCCGACACGCCGATGCCCACCATCGACGTGCCACGCAGCAGCCAGCCGAAGCCGATCCAGATGGCCAGCAACAGGATCGACTCGGCGGGGCCTCGGAAGCAGATCAGGCCGAGCAGCAGGCTGAACGCACCGCTGATCAGGCCCATGGCGCGCAGGTAGCCGGGCATGTGCGGCGCGAACGCCTCGGCCAACTGGAAGACGCCCGTCACCAGCAGGTAGATGCCGAACAGGGCGCCGACCACCACCAGGCTGGGGCCCGGCCACACCAGGAGCAGCACGCCCATCACGATGGCGGCGACGCCGACCACCGGGAGCAGTGGCCAGGTGGCGTTGACCAGGAAACCGGGGAGCTTCAGGCCGCTGTCACCCGCCGGTCGTTCGTGCTGTTCCCGCTGCTGCTCAACCGAGGGATTGGTCATGGTCCTGGCCGCCTTCCGCGTAGCCCGCTGTCGGAAATCGTGGCACTGGTCACTCCACCGCGCCATGGGGCACGCCGACATGAACCCGACAGTTCACTCGATCATCGACTGTCAGCTCCACGATGTGACAACTGTTAGAATTTCGAGGTATCGATCGAGTGAGGAGTCGCCATGACAGCCGGAGCACTGTTTCTCGCGGTGTTCCTTGCCTGCGTCGTGGAGGCCGTCGAGGCCCTGACCATCGTGCTGGCGGCCGGCACCGCACGTGACTGGCGTTCGACAGGGCTGGGGGTCGGTGCCGCCCTCATCGCGCTAGCCATCGTGGTCGCCGCGCTCGGGCCTGCGCTCACCGCGATCCCGCTGTCCGCGCTGCGCCTGGTGGTCGGCGGACTGCTGCTGATCTTCGGTCTGCAATGGTTGCGCAAGGCCGTGCTGCGCGCCAGCGGGCACAAGGCACTGCACGACGAGACAGCGATCTACGCCAGAACACTGGCCGCCGCGGAGAACGCACCGCCGCAACGGCGAGGGCTGGTCACCGACTGGTACGCGTTCACCCTGTCGTTCAAGGGTTGCACACTGGAAGGCCTCGAAGTCGTGTTCATCGCGTTGACCTTCGGCAGCAACCAGCACGACATCCCACTGGCCGCGATCGCCGCCGTGGCCGCGGTTCTGGTGGTGGCCGCGGCAGGGCTGGCGATCCGCGCGCCGCTGGCTCGGGTGCCGGAGAACACGATGAAGTTCGTGGTCGGCATCATGCTGACCTCGTTCGGCGTGTTCTGGGGCGGCGAGGGCGCAGGCGCACACTGGCCCGGCTCGGACGCCGCCCTGTTGGGCATCGTGCCCGCCGTCGCGGTGTTCGCCGTCGCGCTGGTCGCCGTGTTGCGCCACAACACTCCGGTGGCCGTCCGATGATCACTCGGGTCCGGGCATTCGGTGCCTTCTGGTACGACTTCGTGGTCGGCGACGACTGGCGGGTGGCGATCGCCGTCATCGTCGGACTCGCGGCGACCTTCGGGCTGAGCAAGGCGGGGATTCCGGCGTGGTGGGTGCTGCCGGTGTGTGTGCTGCTGGTGCTGCCGTTGAGCCTGCGCCGCGCCCGACGCAAGGATTAGCGTTCGTAGACGCAGGTCAGTCGGCCTCGGCCGAGGACGGGTTGGGTGACGGCAGCCAGCAGAGTGCGGGGTCGCGCGTCGTCATTGCCGGCCAGCGGGCTTCCCAGGGCGAACAGTTGGAAGACGTAGCGGTGCGGCCCGTGGCCCTTGATGGGTGCCGGGCCGTGATAGCCACGCCCGATGGTGGACCGCAGAATTCGTACCCCTGGACCGGGCTGCTTCGCCGCCAGGGCACCGGGTTCCAACGCTCCGGCGGCCGGGTCGATCAGGGCGGCGCAGTGCACTGCGGGCTTGGCCATCGGGACGTCGATGTCCTCGACGACCAGGAGCAGTTGCGCTGTGCCGGGTGGGAGCGAGGTCCAGTCCAGGTGGGGCGAGAGGTCGTCACCGCCGACGGGCTTCGCGCAGTGCGCCAGCGGTAGGACACCGCCGTCGTCGAAGTCTCGGCTGGTGAGGGTCAGCGCCTCGGGGCCGTGCAGGTTGGGCAGGTTCCAGGCCGTGTGGGTCTCGCCTGCCCTGCGGTTGCGTAGCAGTCTGCCGAGCGGGCTCATCGGGTGGCCTCCACGGTTTCACGGACCTTGGACCTGGTGGCGGGGACGCTGGTGCCGCGCAGCAGGGAGGCGATCGCGGCGAGCAGGGCGAGGACCGCGCCGAACGCGAACACGATGACCAGGCCCGAGTGGAACGGGCCGGAGATCAGGTTCGGGAAGAACTCGTGCCCGGTGAGCGTCTGCTGCTGCACGTGGGTCAGGTGCGCCAGGGTGCCGCTGGGTTGAAGGAGATGCTGGATCGGGTTGACGCCCAGTTGGGCGGCGAACAGGGACGAGACCGGCGGCAGACCGCCGATCTGGCCCGCGAGGTGCGCCGGGACGCCCTGCTGTTGCAGGCCCTGGGTCAGGGTGTGCGGCAGGTTGCTGGCCAGCCCGGCGATCATCAGCGAGAAGAACACGCCGATGGACACCGCGGTGCCCGAGTTCTGGAAGGTGGCCCGCATGCCGGAGGCGACGCCCCGCAGCCGCGCCGGCACGCTGCCCATGATGGACGAGGAGTTGGGCGAGGCGAACATCCCGCTGGCGATCCCGTTGAGCGCGATCAACACAGCGAAGATCCAGTAGCTGAAGTCGACCGGCATCAGCATCAGGCCCACGAAGGTGGCACCGAACAGCAGCGCCCCGCCGGTGGCCAGGCCCCGGGAGCCGATCCGGTCGGACAGGTACCCGGACACCGGACCCGCGGCGAGGAAGCCCGCGGTCAACGGCAGCATGAAGATGCCGGCCCACAGCGGTGTGTTGTTGAAGTCGTAGCCGTGCAGTGGCAGCCAGATCCCCTGCAGCCAGATGATCAGCACGAACTGCATGCCGCCACGGCCGATCGAGATGGCCAGGCCGGCCAGGTTGCCGAAGGTGAACGCCCGCAGGCGGAACAGGCTCAGTTGGACCATCGGCGCGGCGACCCGCTTCTCGATGGCGACGAACGCGGCCAGCAGGATGAGTCCGCCGACGATCAGCCCGTCGACCAGCGGGTTGGTCCAGCCCATGGTGTGGCCGCCGTAGGGCTGGAGGCCGAAGGTGATCGCGATCAGGACCGCGCTCAGCCCCACGGCGAAGGTGACGTTGCCCCACCAGTCGATCCGGCCGCCGCCGCGCTGACCGGTCTCGCGCAGGGTGCGGTAGGCCCACACGGTGAAGAAGACCCCGACGGGCACGTTCACCCAGAACACCGCCCGCCAGTCCCAGGCCGAGAGCAGGCCACCGGCGACCAGGCCGATGAACATCCCGCCCAGGCCGGCCACCTGGTTGATGCCCAGGGCGAAGCCGCGCTGCTCCGCAGGGAAGGCATCGGTCAGGATCGCGGCCGAGTTCGCCATCAGCATCGAGCCGCCGACCGCCTGCAGCACCCGCCAGCCGATCAGCCACAT
The DNA here is from genome assembly GCA_036502345.1 of Pseudonocardiaceae bacterium. Taxonomy (GTDB): domain Bacteria; phylum Actinomycetota; class Actinomycetes; order Mycobacteriales; family Pseudonocardiaceae; genus DATEPR01. The sequence goes on from DASXYT010000385.1 coordinate 27,264, forward strand.
CGCTCCGTGGCCGCCGTCGAAGGGGTCGAAGGACAGCAGGATCGAGGCGACGGTGAACACCGCGAAGCCCGCGTTGTAGATCCGGACCCGGCCGAACATGTCGCCGAGGCGGCCCACGGTGACCACCAGGACGGCCTGGACCAGCCGGTATCCCATGATCATCCACAGCAGATAGGCGATGTTGCCAGGAGCCAGCGGGTCCAGGTTGATGCCCCGGAAGATCGCCGGCAGGGCGATCAGCACGATGGAGCCGTCCAGCGCCGACATGAAGACCGCTGCGGTCGTGTTGGTCAGCGCCGTCCACTTGTACCGGTCGTCCGCCGACCGCTGGGCAGCCTTGGCAGGTTCACCCATCAGTTTGCTTCCTCATGGTTCCGCCCCCGCATCAGATGTTCGTGGCCAGTCGCTCCAGCAGCGTTGCCGCCGCCGCGAGCTGCTCCAGTTCGGTCGATGTGAACGCGCCGCTGGTCAGGGCCTGGGCGACCAGTTCGGCGCGTGCGTTGCGTTTGTCCTTCAGCGACTGCGCGCCTGCCTCGGTCACCGCGAGCACCACGCGCCTGCCGTCGTCGGGATCCGGGCGGCGTTCGATCAGGCCGCGGGCCTGCAGCGCACCGACCGTCGCCCCCATCGCCTGGGCGGTGATCTGCACCTGCCGGGCCAACGCCGACGATGTGGTGGGCCCCGAGCGGTCCAGGCATGCCAGGGCGGTCCGTTCCGGCATGGTGAGCCCGCCGCCGACAGGTATCTGGCGCACCCGACGCACGAGGACGCTGACGCTCGCCAGCAGAGCCTCAGCGACACCGTTCGCGTCCAGGTCGCCGTCCATATGCTAAGTCTAGCTTATCAACCTGCCTTATGGTTTTTCGGGCAGCACTGCGCCGTACCCGGGCAGGCCGCACCAGCCCGTCAGGTGTCGGTTTCCTCGGCGAACACGCGGGCCGCGTACTCCTCCAGCGCCTGCTCGCAGGTGGCCAGCGCCGCCACCGTGGCCTCCCGGCCGGGTGCGCCGAACACGTCCCGAGCGGTGATCTTGGCGAGCCAGTTGCGCAGCTTCACCAGGTCCTCCTCGTTCTCCTCGAGTTCGGCGTAGGTGAAGTGGTTGGCGCGGTACTCCTTGTCCAGTTGGCCCATGAAGTCCTGGCACTTGTCGACGATCTCCTCGTACTCGTCGTCGCGCGCGGCCTGGAACGCTGCCCGCACGTCTGCCTCGCCGACCAGCACGTTCGTGGACAGGAGGACGGCGGTGCCGGACATCTCGACGATCTCGTGCCGCAACTTGCGCAGCGCCCGCTCGGCGGCCGGACTCGCGGGCAGCGCGGCCACGGAGTTCTGCAGGTAGATCGCACCGAGCCCCTTGATCCGCCGCCACGCGGTGGCCCGCAGCCGGGTCGGCTCGGACGGGATCCGGTAGATCAACAGCAGCCAACCCTGCGGTTCATCAGAAGTCGCTGACACGGCCCCAGTCTGCCCGATCGCCGGTCAGGTGCTCTGGATGCCGTCCCAGGACCAGTGCGGCAGCGGCAGCGTGGACAGGGCTTTCGCTTCGTCGTCCGAGTAGGACAGCACGTCGGCGACGGCCCACTCCATGTAGGCGCGCATCGCGGCGCGGAACTCCGGGTCCTCGGGCAGGTTCGCGTCGTCGACCGCCTGCACGAAGCACTCCACGAAACGGCGGCCCAGATCGGTCATGTCGCCGTTGCCGGAGTGCATGTACACCACGGAAGCCTGATCGCCGCACGACTTGGAGAACGTGGGTGGCCCGCCCAGCACCTCGGCCCAATAGGCGGCCAGCCGCTGGACGTGCTGCGGGTTCTGGTCGGGATGCGAGAACGGGTGGTTCAGTTCCGGGTCGGCAAGGCAGCGCGCGTGATGCGCGGTGGCCAGCGCGAGCAACGCGGGCTCACCACCTGCGTACTCGAAGAGGGTGGGACGCACGCGGCAAGAGTCGCATAACGACCTACCGCCCGCCACCACGTTGACTCAGCGAGCACGACAGGTCACCGAAGTTCTGCCGCGCCGGACCCAGCCGCGACGGCGTCAGCTTCGAACCATCCGCATGCAGACACCTGGTACTGGCCCGGACGAGGGCCACCAAGACGAACAGGAACGACCGAGCACCGGGCTGTCCCGGCGCGGTCTGATGCGGAGCGCCGCGGGTGTCGGGGCCGCCACCGTGGCCGCCGGTTTCCTGGCGAGCGCGCTGTCCGAGCCCGCTTCCGCCGCGACCGTCCCCACCGACGACGTGCCTACCGACGAGCCCGTTGTCGCCCACGTGAGTGACGCGCGCACCGGGCAGATCGATCTGTTCGTCGGTATCCGGCACGTCCGGGTCCGCGACCACGAACTCGCAGCGCGGCTGACCCGCGCAGTCCGCTAGCCAGTCCGACCCCGAGTGAGGCCCAGTCATGTCATCGCACCGCGAGGCACCGGAGATCTCCAAGGACCCGGTCGCCGACAGTTCCGACGTGTACGCGTTCGTCAGCCCGGACAGACCTGACACCGTCACGCTGATCGCCAACTACGTGCCACTGCAGGGACCGGCAGGCGGCCCCAACTTCTACGAGTTCGGCGACGACGTCCTCTACGAGATCCACATCGACAACAGCGGTGACGGGCGCGCCGACGTCACCTACCAGTTCCGCTTCACCACCTCCGTGCGCAACGAGAACACGTTCCTCTACAACACCGGCCCCATCCAGGCACTGAACTCGCCGAACTGGAACCGGCGCCAGTTCTACAGTGTCACCCGGCTGGACAGCCACGGCCGCGGCCAGACCCTCGGCCACGGGCTCGCCTGCCCCCCGTGCAACATCGGCCCACTGTCCACTCCGGACTACCCTGCCCTGGCGGCGTCGGCCGTGCACACCCTCGGCGGCGGCAGGACGGTGTTCGCAGGCCAGCGTGCCGAGGGGTTCTACGTCGACCTCGGCTCGATCTTCGACCTCGGCGATCTGCGCCCGTTCGCCAGCGCGCACAACGACTTCGGGCTGAGCAAGTTCCCCACCAGCGGCCCCGGCGTGAACGCCACCAAGGACCTGAACGTGCACTCCATCGCGCTCCAGGTGCCGATCACCGACCTCACCAGGGGCGGCTGGCGCGGCCGCACCACCGCTGACGCCGGCAAGCCGCAGGCCGTGATCGGCGTGTGGACGACGGCCAGCCGACAGCGCGTCCGGCTGTGGGACGCCGACCGTGGCCAGCACGTCAACTCCGGGCCGTTCACGCAGGTCTCCCGGCTGGGCAACCCGCTGTTCAACGAGGTCCTCGTGCCGATGGGCAAGAAGGACCTGTGGAACACGCTCCCGCCGGCCGACGACAAGCAGTTCGCCCAGTACGTCAGCCATCCCGAACTGGCCGGGCTGCTACCGGTGCTGTACCCGGGCGTGTTCCCCAACCTGGACAAGCTGAACAAGGCGGGCACCGCGCGCGCCGACCTGCTCGCCGTGCTGCTCACCGGTCTGCCGGCCGGTGTGGTGCCCGGCTTCCAGAACTTCACCAGCGCCGTCCAGGCGGACATGCTCCGGCTGAACACCGCCATTCCACCGACGGCCAACCCGAACATCCTCGGCCTGCTCGGCGGCGACGCCGCGGGCTTCCCCAACGGCCGCAGGGTGTTCGACGACGTCGTCGCCGTCGAACTGCGCGCCATCGCAGGCGTGACCTACGCCCTGGTGGACAAGACGTTCACGCCGGACGCGGCAGCGGGCCAGCTCACCGACGGCCTCACGCCGGACAGCCTGGACGTGCCGTACCTGAACCAGTTCCCCTATCTCGGCGTCCCGCACAGCGGGTTCACCACGCCGGCCAGCTGAGGAGCGGGCATGACCGAACCCGACAGCCTGGTACTGGACATCGGCGGTGACGTCGGTGCCCTGGTCATCCACACCGGACCGGACATGGCGGAGACCGAGGTCGAGCTCAGCCCGGTCGGGACCACCACCCGCAGCCACAACGTGGTGCACGCGCGGCACAACCGGCACGGCATCCAGCACAACGCCGTGTTCCCGCAACTCGAAGCGGGCGCGTACACCGTGTGGCGGGATTCGCTGACACCGCACGGCACCGTGACCATCACCGGCGGGCAGGTCACCGAGTACCACCTGGAGCCGACGGCTCAGACGCGGTCCCACGGCACGGCGTCGTAGATCTCGCCAACCGATTTCATCAGTTCCGGGTCGACGGGGATGTCGAGCTCGTTGATCCGAGCGACCGGGGCGATCCCCCGCGAGCTCGTCACGAACACCGAGGCGAACGTGGGCAGGTCGGCCAGATACACCGGCCTGCGCCGCGTCGGGATGCCGCCGCCGGCCAGGTTCGCTTCCAGGAGTTGCATGGCGATGCCCGAAAGGGCGGGTGCCTCCGGCCAGATCACGCCGGTCCCGTCGAAGAACGCGACGTTGGTGATGCCGCCCTCGCAGACCAGGCCGTCCAACGCGGTGAGCAGTACCTCGGTGTAGCCGTTCCGTTCCGCGGCCCGCCGGTAGAAGACCTGCCCGAAGCCGCCGCCGATCTGCTTGATGTGTGGCAGCGGCCGCTGGTAGGCCACGCTGAGCAGCCGGTGCGGCGTGCTCGGCACCCCGGCCGGCGGGCGGACGGTGACCAGCACGGCGGGCCGGTCGTTCTCCGACAGCACGACGATGGTGCGTACCGATGCGTCGGCGATGTCGCCGAGCGCGTGCCGGATGTGGTCACGGACCTGGTCGCCGTCCAGTTCGGTGCCGAACATCTCCAGGTTGGCCAGGGACAGCCTGGCCAGGTGGCGGTCCAGCCCTTGGGTCTTGCCGCCGCGCACCTGCATGGCGGTGAAGTGGCCGTAACTGTTCAACGCGAGGTGTCGGAGCTGGCTCTCGGTGGGGGCGCTGCCGTCGATCTCGATGCGGAGGACCTGATCAGCCATGATCCCGAGCGTAGCGTCGTGATTGACTGATGTCGTGACCCGTGCGAGCGCGATCGCCAACGCGACCGAGTACTTCGAATCCGGGGCCTTCCGCGCGGATCTGGCCCGCCGCGTCGCCTTCCGCACCGAGGCCGAGGCCGCCGACCTGCGTACTTACCTGACCGAGGAGATGGTGCCGGCAGCGCGGCGACTCGGCGCCACGGCCAAGGTGCTGGACAACCCGGTGGCCGGTGGGCCGCCGTTCCTGATCGCCGAGCGGCACGAGGCCGACGGCCTGCCCACCGTGCTCACCTACGGTCACGCCGACGTGGTGCTGGCTGAGCCCCAGCGGTGGCGTAACGGGCTCGATCCGTGGCAGGTGACGGTCGAGCAGGACCGTTGGTACGGCAGGGGAACAGCCGACAACAAGGGCCAGCACACGATCAACCTGTCCGCCCTGGAGCACGTGCTGCGGGCTCGTGACGGCAGGCTCGGCTTCAACCTGAAGATCATCATCGAGACCGGTGAGGAGTCCGGCTCCCCCGGGCTGCGTGAGTTCTGCGCCCTGCACCACGACGAGCTGGCGGCCGACGTGTTGATCGCGTCGGACGGGCCGAGGGTGGCCGCCGACCGGCCGACGGTGTTCCTCGGCTCGCGCGGCACGGCGGGCTTCACGCTCCGGGTGCCGCTGCGGGAGCGTGCCCACCACTCCGGCAACTGGGGCGGGCTGCTGCGCAACCCGGCGACCGTGCTGGCCAACGCGGTGGCCTGCCTGGTCGACGGGCAGGGTCGCATCCTGGTGGACGCGCTGCGGCCACCACCCATCCCGGACAACGTCCGCGCGGCGCTGCGCGACATCCCGATCGGCGGTGGCGCCGACGATCCGGCCGTGGACGACGGCTGGGGCGAGCCTGGGCTCACGCCCGCCGAGCGGGTGATCGGCTGGAACACCCTTGAGGTGCTGTCGCTGGCCGCCGGCAACCCGGACACCCCGATCGGCGCGATCCCCGGGTCGGCGCACGCGTACTGCCACCTGCGGTTCGTGGTCGGCACCGACGTGAGCGACCTGGCCGGGATCGTGCAGGCGCACCTGTACCGGCACGGCTTCGACATGGTCACCGTCGAGCCGGGGTTGGTCATGCAGGCCACCCGCGCCGACCCGGACGACCCGTGGGTGCGGTTCGCGCTCGAGTCGCTGGAGCGCACCGAGGGAGTCCGGCCGGCGCTGCTGCCCAACCTCGGCGGCAGCCTGCCGAACGACGCGTTCGCCGAGGAACTGGGCATGTGCACGGTCTGGATCCCGCACTCCTACCCGGCGTGTGCGCAACACGCGCCGAACGAGCACCTGCTCGCTCCGCTGGCCGGCCAGGCTCTTCGGCTGATGGCGGGCTTGTTCTGGGATCTCGGTAATGACGTTTCCTGATCTGGACGACTGGCTGAGCGCGCGGGCCGCCGCCGACCAGTTCTCCGGAGTGGTGCTGATCCGGGAAGCGGACCGGACGGTGTTCTCCGGCGCGTACGGCTGGGCGAGCCGCAGGTGGCCGGTGCGCAACACCGTCGACCTCCGGTTCGACACGGCGTCGGTCACCAAGCTGTTCACCTCGGTCGCCGCGCTGCAACTGGTCGACGAGGGCCTGCTGGACCTGGACCGGCCGATCACCGAGATCGTCAGCCTCGCGGGCACCACGATCTCGCCCGACGTGACCGTGCGGCACCTGCTCACCCACACCTCCGGAATCGCGGACGACGCCGACGAGGAGGCGGACGAGAGCTACGAGACGCTGTGGGTCGACACGCCGGTCTACTCGGTCCTGAGCACCCGCGACCACCTGCCGCAGTTCGCCGACAAGCCGCCGAACTTCCCGCCGGGTACCGACTGCCGGTACTGCAACGCCGGCTATCTCCTGGTCGGGCTGGCCATCGAGCAACTCGCCGGGGTCGCCTACCGCGATCACATCCGTAGCGCCGTGTTCGCCAGGGCCGGCATGACGGACTCGGACTTCTACGACCGCAGGGCAGCAGCACCACGGGTGGCGGAGGGCTGGGACCCGGTGACCGGGCCGGACGGCCGGATCACCGGGTGGAACCAGAACATCTACAGCTATCCGTCGATCGGCTCACCGGACGGCGGCGCCCACGCCACCGTGGCCGACCTGGTGCGGTTCCTGCGGGCGGTCCGGGCCGGCGAGTTGCTGTCCGCCGAGCGGACCGAACTGTTCCTGACGCCGCAGGTACGCCACCACGACGACGTCTGGTTCGGCTTCGGCCTGGAGTTCGTCGTCGACCAGGACGGCACGGTCCGGAACTACTACAAGGACGGCGGCAACATGGGCGCCAGCGCCATCGCGAGGCACTACCCGCAGGCCCGGCTCGACGTGGCGATGGCGTCCAACGCCGAGCGCGGCGGCCTCGCTGTCATCAACGAGATCGACCGGTTGATCACCGGTTAGCCGTCAGACCCCGAGGGCTTCGGCCGCGAGTCGTGTCCCCGCCACCCGGGCGTCGATCTTGGCGAACGCGATCTCCCTGGACGTGGACGTGTCGTCGGCGAACGGGGTGAATCCGCAGTCGTCGCACGTGCCCAGCCGCTCCACCGGGATGACACCCACGAAGATCCGCTGGTCGGCGCGGGAATGCTCGTTGATGATCCGGAGCACGCGAGGCCGGTCGGACTCGCTGGCCAGTTGCAGGTAGAACGTGCCGGCGTGCAGCGTGAACAGGTCCGGCAGCAGTTCGGCGTAGTCCGCGTCCAGGCTGTGCGCCGAGTCCTGGTCGCCGACCGGGCACACGTGCACGCCGATCCTGGTGCGTTCCGCTGCGGTGAACCGTCGAGCACAGTGTTGTTCAGCTCGATGAAGCTGTGCAGCACACCCTTGGACGGGTCCAGCTTGAGCGACAGCCTGCCCTCGGTGAAGCCCAGCTGCACGGAGGCGGCACCGGCGTCCAGGCACTGCCGGATGTCGGCCTCGGCCTGGTCGGCCAGGTCGGCGAGGAACGCCTCCCTCGGGTAGCCGTCGATCCCGTCGGCCCGGGTACAGCAGGCTCAGCGCGGACGGCGCGATCACCGCCTGCTTGACCGGCCGGTCGGCCAGTTTCCGCGCCTTGGTCAGGTAGGACACCGCGAAGCTGCCGTAGCGGAACGGGCCCGCGGTGAGCCTGGGCAGTTGCCGGGTGTGCCCGTCGGCGAACGGGATGACCACACCGTCCGGCGCCAACGCCCCGACACCGGTCAGCGGGTAGGTGGCGAAGCTCGGCTTGGTCTGCTCCCCGTCGCTCACCACCGGCGAACCGCTCGCCTCCCGCCGCGAGATGTCTCCGTCAGTGCCCTGGTGGACACTGCGTCGAGTCCTGCGTCGTCGAGCTTTCCCGCGGCGAGATCCGGCATTCCCGCCAACAGATATCCCGGCCGGGGGATACTGCCGATCAGTTCCGTCGGAATTGCCATCGGTGTCCTCCACGGTTCGCCGAATCAATTGGTGCCAACCGTAGCAAGACACGCACTAGGCTTCGATCATGTTCGAACAGCTGGAACGTGGTGCGGTGCCGGGTTTCGTGTCATTGCTCGGTCAGGGAGATGATGTCCGCGTCGAGGCCGTCGGCACGACGGCGATCGGCGGGACCGAACCGTTGCGTCGCAACACGATCTTCCGGATCTCGTCCATGACCAAGCCGATCGCGGCCGCTGCCACGATGAGCCTGTTCGAGAACGGGCTGCTGGACCTGGACGAACCACTGGACCGGCTGGTGCCCGAACTGGCCGACCGGCAGGTGCTGCTGCGGCTGGACGGTCCTGTCACGGAGACCGAACCGGCACGGCGCCCACTCACCACCCGCGATCTGCTCACCCTGCGGATGGGATTCGGCTTCCTCATGGGTGACGCGCCCAGCTACCCGATTCTCACGGCGGCGGACGAGCACGGCGTGCGGATGGGGCCGCCGGATCCGTCGATGCCGCTCGATCCGGAC